>CAZJCT010000072.1:0-13232 GCA_964544675.1 uncultured Sphingobium sp. | reverse complement strand
GCTGCACATAGGCGCAGTTCCACGGATCGGGACCCAGGCTGCGCAGCGTCGTCGCGGGGTGAAAGGTCCCCGCGCCGACACGCATGTCATAGGGCTGGAGTATCACGCACCCTTGCGCGCTCCAGTAATCGTGAAGCGTCAGGATGAGCGCCTGGAAACTGAGCGGTTTGCCCTCTTCGACCACGGTTCCTGCCCTGCTGAATGACGCGCCGCTTTGGCCCAAGCGCCCGCACCGGTCAAGCCGCGCCCGCCCCCGCCCCGGTCGCAGTGACTTGCAAGCGGAGCGCAAAGTCGCGAGAAGACGGCCGATGGCTTCCCTTCGTCCCCTGCTCGCCCGCGTCGGCGGAGCGCTCGCCGCGCTGCTGCTGCTGACGTCGCCCGGCTTTGCGCCCATCGGCGCGCGTACCCCCGTTCAGGAGCGGCAGCAGGCGATCCGCGCCACCCCGGCGCTGTGGGTGGTGCGCGACGCCGACACCACGGTCTATCTGTTCGGCACCATCCATGTGCTGCCTCCGGGCGTGCAGTGGCTCGACGGCCCGGTCCGCCGCGCGTTCGACGCCTCGGACACGCTGGTGCTGGAGGTCGTGACGGGCGACAAGGCGGAGATGGCGAAGGCACTGCAAGGCCTCGCCGTCGACGGCGACGGACCGCCGCTCACGCAGAAACTCGATGCGCCCACCCTTGTCCGCTACCGCGCGCTGCTCGGCTCGCTGGGGGTTTCGCCCGACACGCTGGAGCGTTTTCATCCCTGGTATGCTGCGGTTTTCCTGTCGGTCGCGCCGCTCGAAAAGCTGGGGTACAGTACCGATGCCGGGGTCGAGGATGGCCTCAAGCGCGCCGCCGCTGAAGCCGGCAAGCGGGTACAGGCGTTCGAGACCATCGACGAGCAGCTCGGCTATTTCGCCAGCCTGCCCGAACCGGTGCAGCTGCGTTATCTTTCGATCACGATCGACGAGGCGAGCAAGGCCGAGGACGAGATCAACCGGATGACCCGCGATTGGTCGGCGGGCCGTGTCGATTCGCTCGGCCGGGAACTCAATGCCTCGCTCGACCGCTTGCCCGAAGTGGCCGAGGCGCTGCTGTTCCGTCGTAACGAGCGCTGGGGCGAATGGATCACCGAACGGATGCGCTATCCGGGAACCGTCTTTGTTGCGGTCGGCGCCGGCCATCTGGTCGGCAACCGCAGCGTTCAGGCGGAACTCGCCAAACAGGGCCTGCATGCGCGGCGGATCGGCACGCGGTCCACTGTCGCAACGACGACGCAAGGGAGCTGACATGTCCACCACCTTCGTTCTCGACACCTCGACGAGCCGCGCCAATCCGACGCCTGCGCCGCTCAAGCGCCTGACGGTCCCGGCGATCCAGAAGCGCAAGACCGATGGCGCCTCGGGCGAGCCGCTGGTCATGCTGACGGCGTATACGGCGCGGATGGCGCAGTTGCTCGATCCCCATTGCGACATATTGCTGGTGGGCGATTCGCTCGGTCAGGTGATCTACGGCCTGCCCTCCACGCTGGCGGTCACTCTCGACATGATGGTGGCACACGGCGCGGCGGTGGTGCGGGGCAGCTATCACAGCCTGATCGTCGTCGACATGCCGTTCGGCAGCTATGAGGCATCGCCCGCCCACGCCTTCGCCTCCGCGAGCCGGGTCATGGCGGAAACCGGATGCGCCGCCGTGAAGCTCGAAGGCGGGGAAGCGATGGCGGAAACGATCGCCTTCCTTACCGCGCGCGGTATCCCGGTCATGGCGCATGTGGGCCTGACACCACAGGCAGTGAATGCGCTGGGCGGCTATGGCGCGCGCGGCCGGAGCGAGGCCGAGCATGCCAAGATCATCGCCGATACCAAGGCGGTGGCCGATGCGGGCGCGTTCGCCGTGGTCATCGAGGGCGTGCTGGAGCCGATCGCCATCGCCGCGACGCAGAGCGTGGCCATCCCCACCATCGGCATCGGCGCCTCGGCCGCGTGCGACGGGCAGGTGGTGGTTGCCGAGGACATGCTGGGCATGTTCGAACGCGTGCCGCGCTTCGTGAAGCGCTATGCCGAACTGGGCGCCACGATCGGCGAGACGGCGGCGCATTATGCCGAGGAGGTGCGCGCGCGTCGCTTCCCGGGGCCTGACCAGCTGTACCAACCCAAAGGCTGAGGCTTCCCAAAAAATCGTTTGAATGGCTGGCCCGCGCGGCTAAGGTCCGCCGCCGCACGGGCGCGGGGCCGATGCGGCCGGCGCGACGCACAGGAGTAAGGTTTTTGGCGAAGACGCCAGCCCAGAATGACGCGCTGATGCGCGAGATCAACGAGGCGGTCCGCCGGGACGAGATGGAGGCGTTCGCGCGCCGCTGGGGCAAGCTCGTCATCGGCCTGATCCTCGTCGGGCTGCTCGCTCTGGGCGGCTGGCTTTACTGGCGCCACGTCGAGACGCAGCGCGCCGAAGCCGATGGCGAGCGCTACGCCGCCCTGCTGGCAAGCGCGGGATCGGGCAAGCTGGACAAGGCAGCGCTGACCGCGCTCAAGGATTCGTCGAGCGACGGTTATGCAGGAGGCGCGGCACTGATCGAGGCGGCGACGCTGAGCGAGCGCGGCGACCGGGCCGGTGCCATCGCCGCCTATGGACGCATCGCGGCCGACGAGGATCTCGCCGCACCCTATCGCAATCTGGCGCTGGTGCGGCAGGTCGCGCTCGAGTTCGACCGTCTTCCCCCGCAGCAGGTGATCGACAAGCTCAAGCCTCTGGCGCAGGCGGGCGATCCGTGGTTCGGCAGCGCAGGCGAGATGGCCGCGCTCGCCTATCTCAAGCTTAACAAGCCCGATCTGGCAGGCGCGCTCTATGCGGCGCTTGCGAAGGACCCCGGCGTGCCGCGCAGCATCCAGACACGCGCGGTTCAGATGGCGAGCTTATTGGGGGTCGATGCCAGCATCGCGCCCCGTCCCGGTGCGAGCGATGACGAAGCCGGTGCCGGCGGTAGTGAGGAACAAGCCGTTAATGCAGAATAATATCCGTCCGACCGCCGCTCGTCTGCGCATGTCCCGCCATCTTCCCCTCCTCGTCGCAGCCCTGGGCCTGTCGGCGTGCGGTATCGTGGGTGGCGGCAAGAAGCCGAACACGACCCCGGTCGTCGGCGAGCGCGTGTCGATCCTGGGCAACAACCGGACGCTGGAGGTCGATCCCGCCATCGCCGCCACTCCCGTTGTCCTGCCTGAGCAGGTCAGCAATGCGGACTGGCCGCAGCCCGGCGGCGCCCCGTCCAAGACCATCGGCCATGTCGCGCTGTCGGAGAACCTCTCACGCGCATGGAGCCAGTCGATCGCTGGTGGCGGCAAGAAGGCACGGCTCGCCTCCGCGCCCGTCATCAGCGGCGGGACGCTCTACGTCATCGACACCAGCGCCACGGTCCACGCCTTTGACCCGCGTACCGGCGGCAAGCGCTGGTCGACCGCCGTCCGTTCCGAAGACGATCAGGGCAATGTGGAGTTCGGCGGCGGTGCATCGGTCGCCGGAGACCGGCTGTTCGTGACGACCGGAATCGGCGATGTCGCGGCCCTCGACGCCGCGTCGGGCAAGGTCATCTGGAAGGTTCGTCCGGGCGGCCCGCTGCGCGGTTCGGCGACGCTCAACAACGGCCATGCTTATGTCATGAGCCAGGACAACCAAATCTTCGCGCTGTCGCAGGATGACGGGTCCGTGGTCTGGTCGGAAAGCGGCACGGTCGGGTCGACCGCGATCTTCGGCGTCGGCGCGCCCGCCGCCGTGCAGGGAACGGTCGTGGCCGGGTTCAGCTCGGGCGAACTGACCGCCTATCGCTACGAAAATGGTCGCGTGCTGTGGGGCGACGCGCTCAGCCGCACCAGCATTTCGACGACCGTGGCCGCCCTCACCGACATCGACGCCAATCCGGTGATCGATCGTGGGCGGGTGTTCGCGATCGGCCAGGGCGGACGCATGGCGTCCTATGAACTCGTCAGCGGCCAGCGGCTGTGGGAAATCAACATCGCCGGCGTGGCGACCCCGGCGGTTGCAGGCGACTGGGTGTTCGTCGTGACCGACGGCGGCCAGTTGCTCTGCGTGTCGCGCGCCGATGGCCGAATCCGCTGGATCAGCCAGCTCGACCGCTGGCGCAATGCCAAGAAGAAGAGCGGCATCATCCGCTGGCATGGCCCGACGCTGGCGGGCAACCGCCTGGTCCTGGTCTCCACCGACGGCGAGATGGTGTCGGTCGATCCCAGCGACGGCGCGGTGCGCGCGACTCAGGACATCGACCGTTCGATGTCGCTGGCACCCGTTGTCGCGGGCGGGATGCTCTATATCCTTACTGACGACGGCCAGCTGATCGCCTATCGCTGAATCTCGGGCGCGGTTGACGCGCCCGCCCTCTGCGGGGCATGTGCGGCGGATGATCGCGCGCCGTCGCCTGTCTGAAAGTGAACCGCGATGAGCGCCGCCCGCCCCCTGCCCCGTGTCGCCATCGTCGGCCGGCCGAATGTCGGCAAATCGACGCTGTTCAACCGCCTCGTCGGCAAGAAGCTGGCGCTGGTGGACGATCTTCCCGGCGTCACGCGCGACCGCCGCGAGGGCGATGCCGAGCTGCTGGGCCTCAAGTTCAGCATCATCGATACCGCCGGTTTCGAGGACGAGGATCCCGCCAGCCTGCCCGGCCGCATGCGGATGCAGACCGAAGCCGCCGTGGCCGACGCCGACGTCGCGCTGTTCCTGATCGACGCGCGCGCCGGCCTGACTCCGCTCGACGAGCATATCGCCCGCTGGCTTCGCGGCAGCGCGACACCGGTCGTTCTCGTCGCGAACAAGGCCGAAGGGCGCGCCGGACAGGGCGGCATCATGGAAGCGTTCGCTCTCGGCTTTAACGAGCCCCTTCCCTTTTCGGCCGAGCATGGCGAGGGGATCGTCGATCTGTTCGAAGCGATCCGTCCCTATGTCGAGCGCGACGAGGACGAGGATGAAACCGACGAAGACGTCGAGGACGGCCCGCTCAAGCTTGCCATCGTCGGCCGCCCCAATGCGGGCAAGTCGACGCTGATCAACCGCATGCTGGGCCAGGACCGCCTGATCACCGGGCCGGAAGCCGGAATCACGCGCGATTCGATCGCGGTGGACTGGCGCTGGCCCGACCCGAAGGGCGTGACGCGCGACGTCCGGCTGATCGACACCGCCGGCATGCGCAAGCGCGCCAAGGTCCAGGACAAGCTCGAGAAGCTCTCGGTCGCCGACGCGCTCCACGCGGTCGATTTTGCCGAGGTCGTGGTGCTTCTGCTCGACGCGACCAAGGGGCTTGAGGCGCAGGATCTGCGGATCGCAGACCGGGTGATCGAGGAAGGCCGCGCGCTCATCATCGCGCTCAACAAATGGGACGTGGCAGAGAACGGGTCGGCGCTCTACCAAGGGGTTCGCAAGGCGCTCGACGACGGGCTGGCGCAGGTGCGCGGCGTTCCCTTGCTCACGGTCTCGGGCGCGACGGGCAAGGGCATAGACGACCTTCTCGCCGCCGCCTTCACCACGCGCGAGGCATGGTCGGCGCGCGTGTCCACCGCCACCCTCAACCGCTGGTTCGACGGCGCGCTGGCCGCCAATCCGCCCCCTGCGCCGGGCGGCAAGCGGATCAAGCTGCGCTACATCACCCAGGCGCGCACCCGGCCGCCGACCTTCGCGCTGTTCGGCACGCGGCTCGACATGCTTCCGGAAAGCTATCGCCGCTATCTGGTCAACGGCATCCGGCGCGACCTGGGCTTCGGCGCGGTGCCGGTGCGGCTGCATCTGCGCGGGGCCAAGAACCCCTATGACAAGAAGCGCTGAGCAAGACGCAGACTCGCCCGTCGTCGATACACGCGGGCTTCGCTGCCCCTGGCCAACCCTGCGCGCCGCCCGCGCAATGCGCCAGATGACCCGCTTCGTGCTGATCGCCGACGACCCCAAGGCGGAGTCCGAACTCGCCGCGCTGGCTGCGGTCCATGGCTGGGCCTCGACCACCCGGCGACTGAACTCATCGACCGAAACGCTTCTTGAGGCGCCTAGATCGAGCGCCGGCGATTAACGTTCGTTTCATATTCCCGCTGATAGACTTATCCTTTGATAAGAAAGCGGTCGGAGGCCGACATGTCCTATCAGCACGAGCCATTGGTCGATGAAGCCGATCTCGCCATCGCGATGCGCGAGCTCGGACCTGCGCTGCCGCGAATCCTCGGCTATTATCGCCAGGACGGCGTGGCCTCGATCACGCGGATCGAGGACGCCATGGCGAAGCGCGATGCCGCTGCCATGGTGCTGCCCGCGCATACGCTGAAAGGCGAATCGCGGCAGTTCGGCGCGGTTCGGCTTGGCGAGCTGGCGCTCCTCCTCGAGACCACCGCGCGCGACCATGTCGAGCGGCGCCTGCCCCTGCCTGATTCGCTGCTGAGCGAGGTCGACAGCCTGCGGCCCGTATTCCACCAGACGCTGGCATCGCTTGAGGCGTCGGGCCTGTCGGCTCAGTCGCCCCCGCCGCGTATCCCCCCGCCACCTGCGCGCGCCGGTGCCACGCGCCGCGCTGTATTCGGCCGACGCACCGCCTGAGAGACCATCTCAAAGGCATGAGCGCGTCACAGAGAGACGCGGGCGCGCACAAAAGAACGGCATCCGATCGCGACAGGCAGAGCATCCGCGACGCATGACCCTTTCGCCCGACGCCAGCTCTATCGCTCGTTGGCGCCCTTGCCCGCCAGGATCTTCGCTCGAAACCTGGCAATTCGCGATGTGCGCGTTGCCGAGGTCTTTACGGACCCAAGACTGATGACGTAGCTTTTCTGGCGCCCGGGGGTCAGTCGCCGAAACGCTTCGCCAAGTTCCGGATCGGCATCCATCGCATCGACAAGTTCATCCGGCAACGCGAGTTCGGTCTCGACCTTCGGCGGACGAATCCCTGCCTCGGCGTAGCCCATCGCCTCCTTGAGGTAGGTCCTGATCGTCGGTTCCAGGGCCACGACCTGATCATTGCCCGTGAAGCGTATCATGTCGGGGAAGCGTGTATTGGGCCCCTGCGGCACAAGCACGCCTTGCGGGTCCTTCATCAACGCTGCGTTGAAGAAGCTGAGGCGGAAGTTCCCGCTCAGCGCAGCCATGATGACGATGTTGCGATCCGCATGCATATAGCATGGATGCCCCCACTTCACCGTCTCGGTCAGCCCAGCGTCGAGACAGATGCGTCGAAGGTCCGCGAGCCCGCCGGCCCATTGACGGGTGAAGCAATCGGGCGTGGCAAAGCTGTCGCACCGCCCGCACCCCTGCGCGAAATATTGCTCGCTATCCGTGGTGATCGCCAAGTACCTGTCCCGACCAGTAGGAACACCAGTCGCGACGTACGATAGCCGCACGCGGGACGCAATTGACGGTGATGTCCATGCCCCGGACGCGCGCGACCCGTTCCCAACGGCCCTGAGCGACAACCGCCATAGAATGGCGCACCCGAGAGGATTCGAACCTCTGGCCTCTGCCTTCGGAGGGCAGCGCTCTATCCAGCTGAGCTACGGGTGCTTCGGTGACGGCCCTAGCGTGCCGGGGGCAGGCAGGTCAACGGCTTCGGCTGTACTGACCGACCGGATATGCAGATCGCGCTGCGGATAGGGGATCTCGATCCCGTTTTCCTTGAACAGCACCCACAGCCGGTTGAGGATTTCCGAGCGGATGTTGCCCACGCCCGCTTCCGGGTCGGCGATCCATACCAATATGTCGTGATCGACCGAACTGTCGCCGAACTCCTTGAGCCATACCGTGGGCTTGGGGGTCTTGAGAGCACGCGCCGGCACTTGCGCCGCCTCCACCATCAGCTTCTGCGCGAGCGCGAGGTCGGCGTCGTAGGAGACGCCCACGGGTATGTGGACCCGGACATTGCGGTCGGAATAGGACCAGTTTTCGACCGGCTCGGTCATCAGCTGCTCGTTGGGGATCAGATGCTCCTTGCCATCGCGGGTCACGACCGACACCGCGCGAACTCCGATCTTGTTGACCGCGCCGAAGGTGTCACCGACGACGATGACGTCGCCCGGCTTGATCGACCGGTCCATCAGCAGGATGAGCCCCGCCAGCAGATTGCCGAGCGTCTTTTGCAGCCCGAACCCGACAGCGAGGCCCAGCGCGCCCGAAAACACCGCCAGTGCGGTGAGGTCGATACCCAGCAAATCGACCCCGATCAGCCCCGCCACGACGATGACGGCAATGCTCGCCAGCTTCTGGAAAAGCAGCTTCTGCGAAGGATCGAAGGCGCTGAGCCGATTGATCGAGTGGCTGAGCACGCGGTTCGCGACTCGCGCCAGCAGATAGAGGAGCAGCGCCACCACCGCGAAGTTGATGACGCTGAGCAATGAGAAATGCCGACTGCCGACGGTGAGGCCGACCGTTTCCAGCTGCATTGTCACCGGCCCGAGCCCACCGAGCGCGCTGACGGCGGTGAACACGAAAAGAAGCGCGGCCAGCGTCGCCGACATGACGAAGCCGGCCCCCAGCACGGTCGCGAAACGGAACACGAATGTTCCCGCGAACAGCGCCAGCGCACTGGCCGCCAGAAGCAGTGCCAACGGAGTAAAGGGAACCAGCCCGATCGCGAACGCCAGCACCAGCAGCCCCAGCAGCCGCCGGATCAGGACGCGAAGGTCGCCTTCCTCCCAGCTTGCCCGCCCGCCCATCCAGCGGTCCATGGCACCGTGCAGGGCACGCGCGACACGCGGCGCAAGGGCATAGCCCCCGCCCATCGCGATCGCGATCCAAAAGGCCGCCAAGCCAAGATACAGGAGGTCAGGATCGACCTGCCCGAGCAGGCCGGAGCGTTCCGCCAGTTGACGCCAGTCCATTCCGCCTCCTCCCGCATCGCCCGATCAGGCGCATAAGGGAGGAAACGTCACACCGGCGCAACGGTTCATGTCGTGGGCAGGTGAAGCCCGCGAGGGCAGCCGGTCACTCGGCGCGAGCGACGCCCTGCTCGGCCATCAGTTGCTGAAGCTCGCCGGCCTCAAACATCTCCATCATGATGTCGCTGCCGCCCAGGAACTCGCCCTTGACGTAGAGCTGCGGGATGGTGGGCCATTCCGAAAAGCTCTTGATCCCCTGCCGCACGTCCTGGTCCTGGAGAACGTCGACCGTATCATAGGCCACGCCCAGATGATCCAATATGGCCACCGCGCGGCTCGAAAATCCGCACTGCGGGAACAGCGGCGTGCCCTTCATGAACAGCACCACGTCAGCGGCGTGGACGATTTCGTTGATGCGTGCGTGGGTAGCGTCGGACATTCGGTTTTCCTGCCAGCGATAAGGACGTGCCCGTCAGTTGGGGACGGCCGTGGTCAGTTGCAAGGCATGCAGAACGCCGCCCATCCGCCCGCCCAGCGCGCCATAGACGGCCTGATGCTGCGCGACCCGGCTCTTGCCCCGGAAGGACTCGGAGACCACACGTGCGGCATAATGATCGCCGTCGCCCGCCAGATCGGTGATTTCCACCTCCGCATCCGGAATCGCCGCGCGGATCATGGCCGCAATGTCGTCCGCCGCCATCGGCATGGCCCGCTCCTCTCAGCCCTCGGCCATGATCTGGCGGCGCGCCTCGATCGCCTTGTCCGCCAGAGCGGCGCGCACCGTCGCTTCGTCCATGTCCACTCCGGCCGAGGTGAGATCGCCCATCAGCTTGCGGATGACATCCTCGTCGCCGGCCTCCTCGAAATCGGCCTGCACCACCGCCTTGCGATAGGCGTCGGTTTCCTCGGCGGTCAGCTTCATCAGCTCCGCCGCCCATTCGCCCAGCAGGCGGTTGCGCCGCGCGATGACGCGGAACATCATCTCGCTGTCGTGCGCGAACTTGGCTTCGAATGCCCGCTCGCGATCGTCAAATGTCGTCATATCGCACTTCCATCCCAAACGCCGTCGCATGTGCGTTAGGCGAGCCTTCGGGCCGGGGCAAGTGGGCTTTGGATGCCGTTGTCGCGGACCGGATCAGGCCGCCGAAGGGGTCAGCCACGGCCGCGCATCGGCGTCGCGCCGTTCAAAGGCATCGATCGCCTCGGACCGGCCGAGAGTCAGCCCGATCTCGTCGAGCCCGTTCAGCAGGCAATGCTTTCTGAACGGGTCGATTTCGAAGGTGAAGCGGTCCTGGAACGGGGTCGTCACGGTCTGGCTGTCCAGATCGATGTGGATGGGGTCGGTCTTCGCGACCTCCATCAGCCGGTCGACCGCCTCCTGCGGCAGCACCACCGTCAGCAGCCCGTTCTTGAACGCGTTGCCCGAGAAGATGTCGGAAAAGCTCGGCGCGATGACCGCGCGGATGCCCATGTCGTCCATCGCCCAGGCGGCATGCTCGCGGCTCGACCCGCAACCGAAATTGTCGCCCGCAATCAGAATCGGAGCGCCGGCATAAGCGGGATCGTCGAGGACGTTGCCCGGCTCGCGGCGCAGCGCCTCGAACGCCCCGGCGCCCAGGCCGGTGCGCGCGATCGTCTTCAGCCATTTGGCCGGGATGATCATGTCGGTATCGACATTCTTCAGGCCCAGCGGATAGGCGCGGCCGTCAATGACCTTCACCGGCTCCATCACTTGGCCGCCTGCGGGAAAGCGGGAAGCTTGCCGATGTCGGTCGGGTCATGCTGGATGATCACTGTGGCCTTGTAGTCAGCGGCGAGCTTCTTGAACCGGACGAGCGACTCGAGGCTCTGCGTCCGGTCGACGTTGAAGTCCGGAATGCCGTCCGTGGCGTAGTTCTCGGCGAAATGCGTCACATCGCCGGTCAGCAGCACGGGCCCCATCCCGCGCAGGCGGACCAACAGCGCATGGTGACCCGGCGTGTGGCCCGGCAACGAGAGCATGACGACCGACCCGTCGCCGAACACGTCCTTGTCACCCGTCACGGCCTCCACCTTGCCGCCGCCCGACGTCCAGCGGGTCAACATGGCAGCATCGGTCAGCTCGGGGGGATTGGGCGACGTCACTGCCTCCCAGTCACCCTTGCCGATCATCAGGGTCGCTTGCGGGAAATCCTGCGCCTGCCCGATATGATCGAAATGATAGTGGCTGATGCCGATATGGCCGATCTGGTCCGGCTTTACACCCAGATCCGCCAACTGCTCCACCAGCGTCCGGTCGAGGGTCGCCGACATCGGCCTGGTCGGATCGTCGGGCGCGCCGCGCAGCGCGGCGGGCAGACCCGTGTCCCAGATCATCATCTTGTCGCCATGACGGATCAGATAGCAGCTTGCGGTCAGCCGCTTGGCCTGGCCGGTATAGGCGTCGGTATCCGAAAAGACGTTCAGGTCGTTGACCTGCACGCTGCCACAGTCGAGCCGGGTCAGCGACACGTCCACAGTATCCGCCGCGCGACCCAGGCCAACGGCCATGGCCGCGCTGGCGACGGCGCCTGCGGTCAGCAGCCAGAAAATCGATTTCATGCGAACCCCTTCTAATCCGTTCTCAGGCGACGGCATCGGCGGACATGTCGCGCACGTCGGTCAGCCGCCCGGTCAGCGCCGCCGCAGCCGCCATGGCGGGGGACATCAGATGCGTCCGTGCGCCCGGCCCCTGGCGTCCCATGAAGTTGCGGTTGCTCGTCGACGCGCAACGCTCCCCGGCGGGCACCTTGTCCGGGTTCATGCCCAGACACGCGGAACAGCCCGGCTCGCGCCATTCGAAACCGGCATCGAGGAAGATGCGGTCGAGCCCCTCCGCTTCCGCCTGGCGCTTGACGAGGCCGCTGCCCGGCACGACCAGCGCCTGCGCGATCGCGCCCGCTATGCGGCGTCCCTTCACCACCTCGGCGGCGGCGCGGAGGTCTTCAATCCGGCTGTTGGTGCAGCTACCGATGAAGATATGCTGGACCGACACGTCCTGCAGCCGCTGACCGGGCACCAGGCCCATATAGTCCAGCGATTTCGCAGCCGCCTCGCGCTTCGACGGGTCGGCAAAGCTTTCCGGGTCGGGAACGATGCCGGTGATCGGCGCGACATCCTCCGGGCTGGTGCCCCAAGTGACGGTCGGCGCGATGTCGCTCGCGGCGAGCCTGACCGTCCGGTCGAAGCGCGCGCCCTCGTCGGTGTGCAGCGTCCGCCAGTAAGCGACGGCGCGATCCCATGCCTCGCCCTTGGGGGCCATGGGCCGTCCCTTGAGGTAAGCGAAGGTCTTCTCGTCGGGCGCGAACAGGCCCGAACGGGCGCCGCCCTCGATCGACATGTTGGCGACGGTCAACCGTCCCTCGACGCTCATCGCCTCGAAGGTGTCGCCGCGATATTCGATGACATAGCCGGTGCCGCCAGCCGCGCCAATGCGGCCGATGATCGCCAGGATCACATCCTTGGCCGTCACTCCCGGCCCCAGCGTGCCCTCGACGCGGACTTCCATCGTCTTCGACGGCATGAGCTGGAGCGTCTGGCTCGCCAGAACATGCTCGACCTCGCTCGTGCCGATGCCGAAAGCCAGCGCGCCCACCGCGCCATGCGCCGCCGTATGGCTGTCGCCACACACCACGGTGGTGCCCGGCAGCGTAAAGCCCTGCTCCGGCCCGACAACATGGACGATGCCCTGTGCCGGGTCGGTCGCGCCGATATAGCGAACGCCGAACGCCGGAGCGTTGCGCTCCAGCGCGGCCAACTGGGCCGCGCTTTCGGGATCGGCGATGGGCAGCATCCGCCCGGCGGCATCGACGCGCGCCGTGGTGGGCAGGTTATGATCGGGCACGGCGAGCGTCAGATCAGGACGGCGAACCGGGCGGCCCGCCATCCGCAACCCCTCGAACGCCTGCGGACTGGTCACCTCATGGACGAGATGCCGGTCGATATAGATAAGACAGGTGCCGTCATCGCGCCGCTCGACGACGTGCGCGTTCCAGATCTTTTCGTATAATGTCAGGGCCTGAGACATAGTCGCCCGTTAGCCGCTCGCACGGCCGATGCAAAGAAGGTTAATCGTTGGTCACGCCAGATAATGCGCAGTGGTCTTCGCCGCCAGCTCCTCGGCGGTGACGCCGGGCGCCAGTTCGACCAGACGAAACGGGCTATCATGATCGGGACGCTGGAACACCGCCAGGTCGGTGACGATCATGTCGACGACATTCCTGCCGGTGAGCGGGAGCGTGCAGGCCGGGATGAATTTCGGGTCGCCGTTCTTGGAGGTGTGCTCCATCACCACGATGATCTTCTTGACGCCGGCGACCAGGTCCATGGCGCCGCCCATGCCCTTGATCATCTTGCCGGGGATCATCCAGTTGGCGATGTCGC
>CAZJCT010000071.1:0-13341 GCA_964544675.1 uncultured Sphingobium sp. | reverse complement strand
CGAGCAGCTTGGTTTCCTTGGCGCCGACGAAGATGCGCGTGTCGGTGCTGACCGACCGGCCGGGGGCGAGCACCTTGGCGTCGGCGGCGAAATCGGCCTGATACTGCTCGCCGCCGCCCTTGCGGAAGGTGGCGGTGACGGCGGACTGCTGGTCGGGGATCACCGCGGCCAGCCAGTAGTGGTCGGTGAAGCCGAGCCAGCCGCCCGTGCTGGTGAAGCGTTCGCCGGTCGCGGTCAGATCGTCGAAGTCGACATCGTAATTGGCCGCGCCCTCGAACACGCCGATGGGCCCGACATGAATCGTCCAGGTGTCGGGATCGGCGGAGGGTCCGTTGCGGCTGACGAAGCCATAAGGGCGCACCCCGACCGCACCGCGGCCGCGGTTCTCCACGGTCTGGCGGGCGGTGATCATGAAGTCGCTGTCGATGGTCAGGCGGATTCGGAAGACCTGCCCCTGGCCATTGTCCCAGCTCAGCGTCACCGGGCTCGCGGGGGTCAGGCGCGTGCCGTCGGCGGTCCACAGCGTATTGGCGTCGGGCGCGCGAAGCCCCTCGCCGCTCCAGCCCACGCCCGCGAAATAGGCGTCGCGCGTTCCCGAAGGCGAGAACAGGCGGACGGGCGGGCTGTCCTTGGCGATGTTCTGGCGATAGGTGGGAAGCACCACGTCATCGATGCGCGCACCCCGGAGCGCGATCGATCCCTTGAGCTTGGGCGTGTCGATGGCGATGCGTGGGGATTCGCGCAGAACCTGGCCGCGGTCGCGGATGGCGGCGGCGCTGTCGAGCGCGGGGTCCGCCTGCGGCTTGGGCAGCGGCTGCTGCTCGCCGCCCTTGATCACCGTCGCCGGCGGATTGGCGGGCGGCAGGAAATAGCTCGAGATATAGGGCCAGCCGAACAGGATCGCGATCGTCAGCAGTGCCGCGATGAGGATGTTCTTCTTGTCGTCGGCGTGCATGGTTCTTCCGATAGGCTTTGGCTAGGCGTGGGCGTGACCGGTTCAGGCGTCCGGCGGTTCAGGGAACGGGGTCGTAGCCCGACCCGCCCCAAGGGTGGCAGCGCAATAGCCGCTTAAGCGCAAGCCATCCACCCCGCAAGGTTCCGTGGCGACGGAGCGCGTCGATCGCATATTGGGAGCAACTGGGCGCGAAGCGGCAGGTGGGTGGCAGGATCCGGCTGGGGCCGAGCTGCCAGCCGCGCGCGAGAAGGATGAGGAGCCGGGCGATCATGGCCAAACGGAGGCGGGCTGCTGGCGGCGATGCTTGTCGGTTTTCAGCCGACCCAGCGCCTTGATCATTTCCGCGCGGAGCAGGTCGAAATCGCGCTCGATGCCGTCCTTGCGGCCGATCAGCACATGGTCGGCTCCGGCAATCGCATGGACGGGCAGGAGCTCGCGGGCGAGTGCGCGGAAGCGGCGCTTCATGCGGTTGCGGACGACCGCGCCGCCCACCTTCTTCGATACGGTGATGCCGATGCGGGGCACCGGGTCGGAATCGCGGCGGTCGTTGACCAGCAGGATGAAGCCCGGGGTGGTCTGGCGACGCCCGCGATTGGCCGCGAGATAGTCCGCGCGGCGAGTCATCCGGCCCGGCGCGGGGCCGGGTCCATCCTCCGCGCGATGCGGAGGCGAGTCTATCAGGCGCTCAGCGACTTGCGGCCACGCGCGCGGCGGGCACGCAGAACCTTGCGGCCGCCCGGCGTCGCCATGCGCGCGCGGAAACCGTGGCGCCGCTTGCGGACCAGGTTGCTCGGCTGAAAAGTGCGCTTCATCGGTCATTCCTCTGGGCGAAATCGATATGAATGGGGCGACGAAAAACGGCCGCGACAGGCGCGGCCTTCGTCCGAAGGCGCGCCGATAGGGGAAAGCGGCGCGGCTGTCAATCTGGAGCGGGCAGTGACGCAGGGAGGCACGCCCGCAGGCCCGCGCGATAGTCGGGATAGAGAGGCTTCCAGCCGAGCAGCCGCTTTGCCCGCCCGTTCGCCACGCGCCGGTTCTCCGCATAGAAGGCCCGCGCCATCGGGCCGAGTGCCGCTTCGTCCAACGATTGCAGCGGCGGGGGCGGCAGGCCGAGCATCGCCGATGCCGCCTCGATCACCCGATTCTGGTCGCACGGATGATCGTCGGCGAGATTGTAGATGCCGGGCGGCCCCGCAAAGCTTAGCGCGATGCCGTTGACGATATCATCGACATGCACGCGGCTGAAAACCTGGCCGGGCAGGTTTATGCGGTGCGCCCTGCCCTGCGCTACCCGGTCGAGCGCGGAGCGGCCGGGGCCGTAGATGCCGGGCAGGCGGAAGATACGCACCCGCTCCCCCAGCGCCTGCCAGTTCAGGTCGGCTGTCGCGCGCGCCTGACGGCGGCCCTGGCCGACGGGCGCGCTTTCGTCGACCCATGCGCCACCCGTGTCGCCATAGACGCCGGTCGAGGACAGATAGCCGATCCAGCGTGCCGGGGATGCGGCTATGGATGGCGCATAGGCTTCCAGCACCGGATCGGCGGCGCTGGCCGCGTCGGGCGGCACCGATGACAATATATAGTCCGCGTGGACGATGCGGGCTTCCACCGCGTCGCGATCCCCGAAACCGATCGTGCCCGCGCTGCCGGTGGCATCGACCCGCCACCCGGCCGCGCGCAACCGCATGGCCAGGCGCGATGCGGTATAGCCCAGCCCGAAGATCAGCATGCGCGGTGCGGCGGCATCGTCGATTCTCATCGAATTGCCCGCCCTTGTCCGATCGATTCGCGCATTTACGAGACGTTACGCATTTGGAGGCATCCTCGAGGCGCGCCGTGATCGCGGAACCGCGAGGGAGAACACAAGATGTGGTGCCGGGACAGCCTTAGGTCGGCCATGGACGAGACGCAACTGCTCTGGTCCGAGATGGATGCCCTCCGGACGGAGCGGGCACCCGACTGGCGCAAGCGATTCGTCGCTGCCCGGCGCCGCCAGCAGATACTGCACCAGCAGATCGCCGACGCCGCAGACGCTTGTTTCCGGCAAGGCTATGCGCGGGAGATCGAACCGGAGTTCCGGCGCGCCATCAACCTCCTGCGCTCGACCATCGCCTTGCATCAGGCGACTTGGCCCGTCGTCTCCATCGATCTCGACGATCCCGCCTACAAGGAGGCGGTGAGTGCCGCGACCGTCCACAGCCAGGCGCTGGTGGACGCGGTGGAGCACATCATTGCAAGCGGTGCCGCTGATCAGGCGCGAGGCGCGGCAACAGGCCGGTCAGCGGGATAACCCACCCGAAAGCGTGATCGCCCGGCAGGGCGGCGCGCCCGGTAATCAATTCTTATTCTCTGCGATCTACCCTGTGGAATGGCGATAAACAATTCACCAAAGGTGTCGCCGGGGAGAGATGTCTTGACGATCGAAGCCCTGAATCTGGCTCTCGACGACCTGCAGCAGAACAGCGCTGCGATGCAGGCCCTGCGGACCACGTGCCCGGAAGACTGGCGGAAACGCTATGTTGCCCTGCGGCGCAAGGCGCAGATGGCTATCCAGAGCATCGCCGACGCGGGAGAGGCCTGCTTCAGGACCGGAATCTGTCGCCACCTTGAAACGGATTATCGTAACGCTCTCAACGGCATGCGAGCCCGCATCGCCATGCACCAGGCGGAATGGCCGGTCGTGGTCGTCGATCCGAACGATCCGGCGTATCGCGAGTCCGTGAGCCAGGCTGTGGCGGCGGTCCAGGCGTTCGAGGAGGTCGTGTCGCGGATGGTGTCCAGCGGTCGCGCTGCCGCCTGACCTCGGGGCGCAGGGCGGGGAGCGCGGTTCACGGTTTCGCTCCGCGCGATTTCCATCGCCATTGCCGCCGCTGACGCCACCGCGTACCTGTCGCTCATGGCCGACATGCAGCGCACCCCCGATTCCGCCCCCGCCGTCATCCGCCGTCAGGATTACCGGCCGCCCGACTGGCATGTTCCCGACGTCACGCTGGTCTTCGACCTCGACGCCGGATCGACGCGCGTCAGCGCGCGGCTGTCGGTGGAACGAAATGGCGCGCATGACCGTCCGCTGCGGCTCGACCGCGACGGGATCGTGCCGGTTCGCGTGGCGGTCGACGGTGTGGAGATCGGGGCCGAAATCTATGCGGTCGAGGCCGATGCACTCGTTATCCCGCTGACCGGCGCTTCGCATCTCGTCGAGACCGAGGTCGAACTCAACCCCGCGGCGAACACCAAGCTGATGGGCCTTTACGCCTCGGGCGGGCTGCTGTGCACCCAGTGCGAGGCCGAGGGGTTTCGCCGCATCACCTTCTTCCCCGACCGGCCGGACATATTGTCACGCTATGATGTGACGTTGCGCGCGGACAAGGCGGCCTATCCTGTGCTGCTCGCCAATGGCGATCCCGTGGAGAGCGGCGACCTCGACGGCGGGCGGCATTATGCGCGCTGGACCGATCCCTTCCCCAAGCCATGTTATCTGTTCGCGCTGGTCGCGGGCGACCTCGCCTGCAACGCCGATCGCTTCACGACGATGAGCGGGCGCGAGGTTTCGCTCGGCATCTGGGTGCGCGAGGAGGATCTGCCGCGCACCGGCCATGCGATGAAGGCGCTCAAGGATTCGATGGCGTGGGACGAGCGCGTCTATGGCCGCGAATATGATCTCGACGTGTTCAACATCGTCGCCGTCGCCGACTTCAACTTCGGGGCGATGGAGAACAAGGGGCTGAATATCTTCAACAGCCGCTATGTCCTCGCCGACCCCGATACCGCGACCGACTATGACTATGACGCGGTCGAGGGCGTGGTGGCGCACGAATATTTCCACAACTGGTCGGGCAACCGGGTGACGTGCCGCGACTGGTTCCAGCTCTCTCTCAAGGAGGGCTTCACCGTCTATCGCGACCAGCAATTCTCGGCCGACATGGGCTCGCCCGCGGTGCGGCGGATCGAGGATGTGCGCGGGCTTCGCGCGGCGCAGTTCCCGGAGGATGCCGGCCCCCTCGCCCACCCGGTCCGCCCCGAAACCTATATGGAGATCGGCAACTTCTACACCGCGACCGTCTACAACAAGGGCGCGGAGGTCATCCGCATGATGGCAGCGATCCTGGGCCCGGAGGCGTTCCGCAAGGGCAGCGACCTCTATTTCGACCGGCATGACGGCGAGGCGGCGACGTGCGAGGACTTCGTCAAGGCGATGGAGGATGCGAGCGGCATCGACCTGGCGCAGTTCCGTCTCTGGTACAGCCAGGCGGGCACGCCGCGAGTCACCGCGTCGGTCGCGCATGATCCCGCCTCGGGCACCGCGACGCTGACGCTGGGCCAGACCGTGCCGGCCACGCCGGGCCAGCCGACCAAGCAGCCGATGGCGATCCCGCTCCGCATCAAGCTGTTCGACCGGCAGGGCGGCGGCGCGGAGGAGTTGGTGATGCTCGACCGCCCGTCGATGCAGGTGGTGCGCGACGGTTTCGCGGAGCCGCCGGTACTGTCGATCAATCGCGGTTTTTCCGCGCCCGTGACCGTCGAGACCGACCGGTCGAACGCCGATCTCGCCTTGCTGTCGGCGCGCGATGACGATCCGTTCGGCCGTTACGAGGCGATGCAGCAGCTGATGGTCAATGTGCTGATCGCGCAAATCGGCGGCGCGCCGCTCGACTCGGCACCCGTGGTGGAGGCGGTGCGGCGCACGCTCGCCGATCCGGCGCTCGACGGCGCGTTCGTGGCGGAAGCGGTGAAGCTGCCCGGCGAGGCCTATCTGGGCGACCAGATGGCGGTGGTCGATCCCGACGCGATCCACGCCGCGCGCGATTCATTGCAGCGGATCATCGGCACGACGCTGGAGGGCGAATGGCGCGACCTGCATGCGCGGTCAAAGCGCAACGGCTTCTCGCTGTCGCCCGATGCCAAGGCGGCGCGGCGGCTGCGCAACGTCGCTCTGTCCTACATCGCCGCGTCGGGGGCGGAGGATGCGCCCACCATCGCCTTCGCGCAGTTCGACGAAGCGGACAACATGACCGAGCGGCAGGCGGCGCTGGCGACGCTCGCCAACGGCACCAGCGACGAGCGGGTGGCGGCGCTCGACATCTTCTACAACCGCTATTCGGACAATGCGCTGGTGCTCGACAAATGGTTCTCGACTCAGGCGTTCGCTTTCCACCCCGACACGGTGGAGATCGTCGAGGAGCTGGGCCGGCACAAGGACTTCACGCTCGGCAATCCCAACCGCGCGCGGTCGCTCTATGGTGCCTTCTCGGGCAATCAGTGGGCGTTCAACCGCAAGGACGGGCGCGGATACCGGATCATCGCCGACATCATCCTGGCGCTCGACCCGCTGAACCCGCAGACGGCGGCGCGCATGGTCCCGCCGCTGGGCCGCTGGGCGCGCTTTGATGAGCGGCGAGCGGCGATGATGAAGGCGGAGCTGGCACGGATCGCCGAGTGCCCGACGCTGTCGAAGGATGTGCGCGAGCAGGTGGTGAAGAGTTTGGGCTAGAGCCTGATCGGTTGAGGTGGAAGCGCTTTGCGCTTCCGCCGAAATCGTGAATCAGGCTCTATTCAAATCAAGGTCTAGCACGCTTCCGTCCCCTCCGTTCGCTTCGAGCCTGTCGAGAAGCGTTCGCGCCGCGTATTTCGACTTCGCTCGATACGAACGGGGGCGGGAGCGCGGCTGACACTCTCACCCGTCATGCCAGCCCCTCGGCTGCCTGCTTGCAGCAGGCGCTCAGGATAAACTTCAGCCATTGGCTGAAGGCTGGCATCTGGTGCAGCGACGGGATGACCCGTGGCGCGAGACCCCAGCCTTCGCTGGGGTGACGGTCAGGGGTGTGGGCGGATCAGTCGAACAGCTCTTCGAGGAACGACTTGCGGCGCTTGGGGGGCTTGTGGCCATAGCCATGAGGCTGCTGGTGTCCCCAAGGTCCGCTCTGCGGCGTCGGCGGTGCGGGCTGAGGTGCGGCTTGCGGCGTGCTTTCCCGGCTCGCCCGCTCGATGATCTTGTCGAGCTCGCCCCGGTCGAGCCACACGCCCCGGCATTGCGGGCAATAGTCGATCTCGACGCCCTGGCGCTCGCTCATCACCAGCGGGACGGTGCAGACGGGGCAAGGCATTCCAACTCCGGCATTCGCCATATTCATGTCTCCCATGACTCGGCTGATGCAGAGACAACACACAGACCTGCATCGAGCCTCACTCGATGCGGTCCGACATCGCGATCATGGGATCGCCAGAGGGGCCCGGCCCGCGCCCTTGATGATGGGCGTTGTGGGGGGTGGTTTCAATGGGGCGCGGCGACCCGTTCGTGCTGAGGAAGGACTGACCCCGGACTTGAACCGGGGAAGGCCTGTCTCGAAGCACCCCGTCCTTCGAGACGCCACTTCGCTACGCTCAGTGGCTCCTCAGGACGAACGGAAGGTCAATAAGCCGCCCCTACGGCCGCCGCCCCAGCACCTCGTCGATCCATTGCTGGTCGAGGCGCGTGTCCTCGGCGGGTGTGTCGGGGTTCGGCGGCTCGTCGCCGGGGCCGTAGCCGTCCTCGGTCTGGCCGGGGAGCGGATTGCCGTCGGCATCGACCTGGCTGCCGCCATAGGGTTCGCCATAGGCCTCGTCATCGGGTTCGAGCTGCCATTCAGGCAGGGTGACGTCGGTTTGGAAGTCCTCGACCGGACGGTTGGCGACCGCCGTCTTCATGAAGTCGGCGAAGACCTGCGCCGGGTTGCGCCCGCCCTGGAGTCCGCCCACGGCGCGCGAATCGTCGCGGCCCATCCAGACGCCGGTGGTGATCCCCGAGGAAAAGCCGAGGAACCAGCCGTCCTTGTTGGCGCTGGTGGTGCCGGTCTTGCCCGCGACGGGACGGCCGATCTGCGCGGCACGGCCGGTGCCGGTCGATACGGCGGTCTGGAGCAGGTCGACCATCTCCGCCGCGACCCACGGCGCGACGAGCACGCGGCTGGTGTCGTCCTGATGCCGGTAGAGTTCGTCGCCATCGGCGGTGGTGATGCGCGTGATGCCATAAGGCGCGACCGCGACTCCGCCGCGCGCGACGCTCGCAAAGGCGCGGGTCATGTCGATCAGGCGCACCTCGGACGATCCCAGCACCATCGACGGATGCGTGTTGATCGTCGTCTGCACGCCAAAGCGGCGCGCCATGTCGGCGATGGTGGCGAAGCCGACGTCCATGCCGAGCTTGGCCGCGACGGTGTTGACCGAGTAGGTGAAGGCGGTGCGCAGGTCGATGTCGCCGGAGAAGCGGCCCGAATTGTTGCGCGGGCTCCATCCGTTGATCGTCACCGGGCCGTCGTTGACCGGCGTGTCGGGGGTATAGCCCGCCTCCAGAGCGGCGAGATAGACGAACAGCTTGAACGCCGATCCCGGCTGCCGTTCCGCCACCGTGGCGCGATTGTAGTTGGAGCTGATATAGTCGAGCCCGCCGACCATCGCCCGCACCGCCCCGTCGCGGTCGAGCGCCACCAGCGCGCCCTGGAGCCCGCCGTCGGCATGCGCCCGCAGCGCGCGGGTCGCGGCGCGCTGCATCCTCAGGTCGATGGTCGTATAGACGTCGAGCGGCGCCTCGCGCTCGTCGATCAGCATTTCGAGCTGCGGCATCACCCAGTCGGTGAAGTAACGGACGCTGTCCTGCCCCTTTTCGGGGGCCATGCGGATATCCTCGAGCACGACGGCGTCGGCCTCGGCCGAGGAAATCTTCTCATTCTCGCGCATCAGCCGCAGCACGACCTTCGCGCGGTCGATCGCCGCATCGGCGTCGGCGGTGGGCGAATAGTTGGACGGCGCCTTGACCAGCCCGGCGATGATCGCCGCCTCGCCCAGCGACAGCTCATTGGCGGGATGGGCGAAGAATTTACGGCTCGCGGCATCGACGCCATAGGCGCCGCCGCCGAAATAGACCTTGTTCAAATAGAGTTCGAGGATCTGCTGCTTGGTGAACTTGCGTTCGATCGCGAGCGCCAGGATGATCTCGCGCAGCTTGCGGCTGACCGAATAGCTGTTGTTGAGGAAGATGTTGCGCGCGATCTGCTGGGTGATCGTCGACGCGCCCTGCCAGCGGCGGTCGGTGTTGCGGTTGCTGAACGCGAACCAGGCGGCGCGCGCCATGCCGAACGGGTCGACGCCCGGATGCATGTAGAAGCGCTTGTCCTCGACCGACACCATGGCGTCGACCATCACGGGCGGGATGTCGCGATAGGGCAGCCAGCGACCATAGCTCGGCCCAAGCGAGACGATCACCGTGCCGTCCGACGCATGGACGCGGATCATCTGCCCGTTGGGCGAGCTTTTGAGCGATTCGAAGCCGGGCAGCGACTGCATCGCCACCAGCACGGCGACGACCAGCGCGATAAAACCCGCGACGGCGACGGCCATGCCGATCTTGAGCAGCCGCGCCGCCCATGTGCGCAGTCGTTTCAACGAGACGCCATCCCTTCCGACCATCCCCAGCTACTTGGGCCCAGTTTCGCGGGCCCCGCGCTTTCGGGCATGGCGGCTTTACCCGGGATGAATTGGCGGCGCTAGGCGTCTGCCGCCCACCGATGCGAGGAGTGGTAGAACCGACGCTCCTGAACCGTCATTCCCGCGAAGGCGGAATCCAGAGTGGCAGGCGCGGGCGCGGGTGGCTCTGGATCCCCGCCTGCGCGGGGATGACTGCCATGGAAGGGAACCGCTTCCAGCCTTCGTCAGTCCTTAGGCTCGAAATCGAGCGCGGCGCTGTTCATGCAGTAGCGCAGACCCGTCGGCTGCGGACCGTCGGGGAAGACATGGCCCAGGTGGCCCTCGCACGCGGCGCAGCGCACTTCGGTGCGGACCATGCCGTGGGCGAGGTCGCGATGCTCCTCCACCGCGCTCTCGTCGAGCGGCTTGTAGAAGCTGGGCCAGCCCGATCCGCTGTCATATTTGGTGTCGGATTCGAACAAGGGCGTGCCGCATCCCGCGCAGCGGTAGAGGCCGCGCGCCTTGTTCTTCTCATATTGGCCGGTGAACGCCCGCTCCGTCCCCGCTTCGCGCAGGACATGATATTGCTCGGGCGTCAGTTGCTCGCGCCATTCGGCGTCGGATTTCTCGATCTTGCTCATGGCGACGAATATTGGGCGGGAGGCGCTCAGGCGCAACCCTCGACATATTCGAGTTCGGGCATCAGCCCGACGTGAATCAGCGAGACCTTGCCGTCGCGGCCGATCTCGAACCGCAGCGCGGGATCGATGGCCGAGCCACCGGGCGCGGTGAGATATTTGGCGGGCGCGTCCTCATATTTATGCGGCTCCTCGGCAAAGCCGGGGAAGGCGTCGGTCACCGCCGCTTCGGTCGCGCCGGTGCCGATCCCCTCGACCAGCTTGACGTCGGAGCGCTGGCCGACGCTGATCCTGCGCACCTTGTCATCGATGACCATGGCATAGACGCCGGGAAAGTCGGGGGACGAGACGGTGCGGCAACCGTCGCTGATCTGCGCGCCGCGCTCGGCAAAGCTGCTGCCGGCAGGAACGGTCTGGCCAAAGCGGAGGCCACCGAGCCCTTCGAGTGTCAGCACGTCGTCGGGCGCATCCTGGCTGTTCGCGGGCGCGGCCATGCTGGTCGGCGCCATCGCGCTGTCGGCGGTGCTGTTCGTCGGCATCGCCGGTGCGGCCATATTCGCCGTGTCGGCCTCGGTATCCGGTCCGGCGTTGCAGGCGGCGAGCGCGAGCGTGAGGATCATGATCGAACGGGTCATGACGGCTGAACCCATCGGGCGCGGCGGTCGTTCCGCTGGCGGCATTCCTATCGCCCCCTTTTGGCCTGGCGTGCGATGGTCAGAAGCTCCTGCGCGATCAGCGTCTCGCCCGCAGCGCCGCCGGTGCGGCTGGCGCGCTCGGCAGCGCCGAGGCGGACAAGGCCGCGCGCGACGGTTTCGGGCGTCCAGCGATGGACCAGGCGGTTCATCTCGTCGGCTTCGTCGCGCCAGAGCGGCCGCCCGTTGACCTTGAACGCCGACCCGCGCGCGCCGCCGCCTGCCGACTGAGCGAGCACGTCGGCGAGGTTCATCGCCTTCATCATCGCGATGCGCACGACGCCCGCGAGCGAGCCGCCGGTGGCGCGGAAACGGCGAAGCTCGACCGCCAGCGCCTCGACATCGCCGGTCAGCGCCAGGCCGGCGATTCGCGGCGCGTCCTGGTCGGTCATCTCCGACGACAGCGCATCGAGCGCGTCATGAGTCGCTTCCGCCGGATGGTCTGGCTCGGCATCGTGATAGAGCGCGAGCTTCTCGACCTCACCCAGCATCAGCGCGCGTTCGCCGCCGGTCATGTCGACGATCCGGCGGGCGATGGCATCGTCGAGCCTGAGGCCCCGCTCGCGCGCATAGGTCATGGCGATCTTGGCGGCGTCACTCTCGTCGGGCGGATAGCTGGCGAAGCAGATGGCGGCGGGGGAGTCGAGGCAGCGGGTCAGGAGCTTGCTGGTCTTACGCAGCGCGCCGGCGATGATGACCACCGGATTGGCGGCGCCGGGGGATTGCAGCAGCGCCTCGATCGCGGGCAGCACCTCCTCGCCCGCGGGCTGGACGCGGATCCAGATGCGGTCGCCGAACATGCTGATCGACGCGGCGGCATCGGCCAGCGCGGCAGGGTCGCGCGCGAGCTGGTCGCCAGAGAAATCGGTGCGTTCGGCGCCCTCGCCCATCGCCTTGGCCAATCGCTGGCCGAGCGCGGCGCTGCCCGAATCGTCGGGGCCGTAAAGGAGGAACAGCCGCGCGGAGGGCGGCGGAGAGTCGAGCAGCCGCCCGATCTCGCGCCGGTCGGCCTTCACCGCCGCGCCTTCATTTCAGTCGGTCGCGCTTCGCGCTGAGCGCGAGCTGCGCGATGATGTCGTCGGCGACCAGCACCGACAGCCGTTCGAGAGCGCTGTTTTCGGCGGCGACGGTGGCATATTCGCTGCTGGCCACGTCGATCCCCGCATCGGCGCTGACGGTGCGGTCGATCAGTGGCGCCTCGTCGCGCGCCGCGCCGATGTCGTACAGGCGATAGCGGGCGCGCAGCGTGCGGCGTTCGCGAGTCACGATGTCGTTCGCGCGCACGCCCAGCCCCTCGACCGTGTCGTCGAGCGCGACGTCGAGGCGGTAGCGCGGCGCGGCATCGCCCTCCCCGCCCATCGGACCCAGCCGGTCGGTGATCGCGTTGCGCACCAGCCAGCCGGCGCGGCCGGGAATGGGATCGACGACCACACCCGCGAGCCGCTGCGCCACCGCGCCCTGGCGGCCGCCCTGATAGACGGGGGTGAGGTTGCAGGCGGTGAGGAGGATGAGGGGGGCAAGGAGAAGGGCTATCCTCGCACAGCCCTTACGTGCTCCTGCGGAAGCAGGAGCCCAGCATTTGTGTGCTCCTGCGGAAGCAGGAGCCAAGGGTCGCACGTCCTGCCCCGCTGTCCTGGGCTCCTGCTTTCGCAGGAGCACGTGCTGCGCGGGTGTCGTCACGGCACGAGATTCACGAGGCGGTCGGGGACGACGATGATCTTCGACGGCTTCGCGCCTTCCAGCATCCTGAGCGCGTTGGGCGCGGCGAGCGCCAGTTCCTCGAGCCGTTCCTTCGACGTGCCCTTGGGAACGGTGATCGTGTCGCGCAGCTTGCCCTTGACCTGGATCGCGATCGTCACCTCGTCCTCGACGAGAAGCGCGGGGTCGACCTGCGGCCAGCGCGCCTCGGCGATCAGGCCCTCTCCGCCCATGTCCGACCAGGCTTCCTCGGCCAGATGCGGGACCATCGGCGCGACGAGCAGCGACAGCGTGCGGATCGCTTGCGCCCGGCTGGCGGAGGGTTTCGCTTTCTCGACCGCGTTGGTCAGCTCGTAGATCTTGGCGACCGCCTTGTTGAAGGCCAGCGCCTCGATATCGCGGGCGATGCCGTCGATGCTCTGGTGCAGCTTGCGGTCGAGCGCGGCGTCGCTCTCGCCATTGCCGCGTTCACCCGCCGCGCCGAACAGGCGGTAAAGGCGGCCCATGAAGCGCCACGATCCCTCGATCCCGCTTTCGGTCCAGGGCAGGTCGCGCTCGGGCGGGCTGTCGGACAGCATGAACCAGCGCACCGCATCGGCGCCGAAGCGTTCGATGATCTCGTCCGGGTCGACGACATTCTTCTTCGACTTGGACATTTTCTCGACGCGGCCGAGAATGGCCTCGTCGCCTGTCGCAATCTCGAAGACTTTTTCTCCCCTTTTTTCTACTTCTTGGGGAGATAGCCAAGGGCTAACATTGATAGTTTGATTGGGATCATAAGGGTCGCCAGGCCATAGTGTGTTCCACTCGTCCTTGGTGATCTGCCTTTTAAGATCAGGATTCTTACGCCTGTACGTCTCGTGCGTGACCATCCCCTGCGTGAACAGGCCGGTGAACGGCTCCTTCACGTCGATCTTGCCGA
>CAZJCT010000070.1:0-13516 GCA_964544675.1 uncultured Sphingobium sp. | reverse complement strand
GATCTACAAAAAAAAAATACTCCATAAGAAATATACCTAAGTGAAAGTAGAACACAATTTAGCTCTACCAACAGATCGCGTGGCCGAGGCCGCGCGGTTCCTGCTGGCGCACGAACACCGCATTGCCCGGCATCAGGCGCGTCCCCTCAAGCGCGGCGACCGACTTGCCGCGATCGGCCTGCGTGCGCTCAAGCTCGAAGGCCATGTCGAAATGATCCTCGATCGCCATCTTGCCGCGACCGTTGACGAAGATCATCGTCTCGATGCCCGCCTCCAGCGCCTCGTCGACGGCATATTGGATCAGCGGACGGTCGACCACCGGCAGCATTTCCTTAGGCACCGCCTTGGTGGCGGGAAGGAAGCGGGTGCCCATGCCGGCAACCGGGAAAACGGCCTTGCGGATCTTCGTCATCGAACGTCTCCTCTGGAAGGGGGCGTGTCAGCGGCTCAGCGGCCGACCGCGCTGTAGCTGAAGCCCGCAGCCTCGACCGTTTCGCGCGGATAGATGTTGCGCAGATCGACGAAGACCGGCTCGGTGAGCAGCGACTTCACGCGGGGCAGGTCGAGCGCACGGAACGCATCCCATTCGGTGACGATGACGAGGGCGGAGGCCCCCTCCATCGTCTCATAGGCATTGTTGCAATAATCGACGTCGTTGAGGACGAGCTTGGCCTGCTCCATGCCCTCCGGGTCATAGGCCCGGACGCGCGCGCCCGCGTCCTGCAGCGTCTGGACCACCGCAATCGCCGGCGAATCGCGCATGTCGTCGGTGTTGGGCTTGAAGGTCAGGCCGAGAACGGCCACCGTCTTGCCGCGCACGTCGCCGCCCATCGCCGCGATGACCTTGCGGCCCATCGCGCGCTTCCGGTTGTCGTTGACCGACACCACCGCCTCGACGATCCGCTGCGGCGCATCATTGTCCTGCGCGGTCTTGAGCAGTGCCAGCGTGTCCTTGGGGAAGCACGATCCGCCATAGCCGGGACCGGCGTGGAGGAACTTCGATCCGATGCGGTTGTCGAGACCGATGCCGCGCGCCACGTCCTGAACGTCGGCGCCCACCCGCTCGCACAGGTCGGCGATCTCGTTGATGAAGGTGATCTTGACCGCCAGAAAGGCGTTGGCCGCATATTTGGTCAGCTCCGCGCCCCGGCGGCTCATCTCCACGATCGGCGACTTGTTGATGTAGAGCGGGCGATAGACCTGGCGCATCATCTCCAGAGCGCGCGGATCGTCGCCGCCGATCACGATGCGGTCGGGCCGCTTGAAATCGTCGATCGCCGCGCCCTCGCGCAGGAACTCCGGGTTCGATACCACCGCGAAATCGGCGTCCGGGTTGGTCTCGCGGATGATCCGCTCCACCTCGTCGCCCGTGCCCACCGGCACCGTCGACTTGTCGACGATCACCGTGAAGCCCTTGATCGACCGCGCGATTTCTGCCGCCGCCGCATAGACATAGCTGAGGTCGGCATGGCCGTCGCCGCGCCGCGACGGCGTGCCCACCGCGATGAACACCGCGTCCGCCTGCGCCACGCTCGCGCCCACGTCGGTCGTGAACGACAGACGACCCGCCTTCACATTGCTCGCCACCAGATGATCCAGACCCGGCTCGAAAATCGGAATGCGACCCGCAAGCAGCGCGTCGATCTTCCGCTCGTCCTTGTCCACGCAGATCACGTCATGACCGAAATCCGCAAAACACGCACCGGATACCAGACCAACATAGCCCGAGCCGATCATTACGACTTTCATAAACTGGCTGCTCCGTCATTGCTCATGCCGCACTGCGGCATATCCGGTTTCATGGCACCGCTTAAAGCGGCGACACCCTGTGGACAAGAGAAGTTAAGGTTAAGTGGCAGTGCAGCGGATAAAGTTTCTTGCCCGCAATTATTGCGGCGGCGCGCGCTCCAGCAGGGCCTCGACGGCGGCGATGAACTTCGTGACCGAGATGGGCTTCGACACATAGCCGCTGGCACCGGCGCGGCGCACCCGTTCCTCGTCGGCGGGCGTGGCATAGGCGGTGACGGCCATGATCGGGACGAGGGCAAAGGCGGGGTCGCGCCGAATCTGCTCGATCAGCTCTATGCCATTCACATAGGGGAGCTGTATGTCGCTGACGATGAGGTCGGGGCGGAAGCTGCGCGCGGTCGCCAGCGCCTCTCGGCTGTCCCGAACGGCCGCAGTGTCATGGCCATGCGCCCCCAGAAGGTCGCAGAACAGCTTCAGATTGAGTGCATTGTCCTCGACAACGAGTACGCGCTTTGCCACCAAACCCCCGGTTGCGTTCGGCCTGTTCGTTCCTCGTCCCGATATTGAGCGGAGAAATTGCTATTATGCCCCCGACCTACCCCAATCGGCACGAGGCGCAAAGCATTGCCTTGTCGACAATCGGCTGGATCGTGTCGGAGCCGCGCCGCGCCGAGCGTTTCCTGGACCTTACCGGCCTTGACCCCGCCGAGCTTCGCGCCGGGGTGGGCGAGGCGGGCGTGCAGGCGGCGGCGCTCGACTTCCTCCTTTCGCACGAGCCCGACCTGATCGCCTGCGCCGAGGATACCGGCGTGGCGGCGGAGACGCTGGCCGCAGCCCGCCAGGTGCTGGTGGCATGAACCGGCCACTCATCATCAGCGACTGCGACGAGGTCCTGCTGCACATGATCGTCCCGTTCCGCACCTGGCTGGACGCGGCGCACGGCATCCATTTCTCGCTCGGCAGCCCCTATGAGGAAGCGTTCCGTCACAAGGATGCGGGGACGCCGGTCGAGCGGATGCGCGTTTGGACGTTGCTGGGCGAGTTCTTCGACAGCCAGATGCCGACGCAGCAGCCGATCGAGGGCGCGTGCGCGGCGCTGGAGCGGCTGGGGGCGGTCGCCGACATCGTGATCCTCACCAATCTGGAGGACCACCGGCGCGACGCGCGGATCGAGCAGCTCGCGGGCCATGGCATCCATCTGCCCGTCCACACCAACCGCGGCGGCAAGGGGCCGGCGGTGGTCAGGCTGCTGGCAGACTATCAGCCGTCGGTGGCGATCTTCATCGACGATCTCGAATCGAATCATGCAAGCCTGGCGGAACATTGTCCGCAGGTCTGGCGGCTGCACATGGTCGGCGAGCCGGAACTCGCGCCCCATGTCGCGCCCTCCCCCGACGCGCACCAGCGAATCGACTGCTGGGCCGAGGCGGAGCTCTGGATCGCCGGCAGGATTGCCGAGGTCGGCTGAGGGGCGGCTTGACGAACGGGCCCGGCCATGCTGACTGCGCCGCCATGAGCCACATCGACCAGCATCTGAGCGCCCTGGGGATCATCCTTCCCCAGCCCGCCGCCCCCGTCGCCGCCTATGTTCCCGTCGTCGTTCACGGCGGCGTCGCCTATGTCAGCGGCCAGTTGCCCTTCGACGAGAACGGCTCGGTGATGACCGGCCGCATGGGCGAGGATCGCGACATGGCCTATGGCCAGCACGCGGCCGAGCGCTGCGGCCTGATGATCCTGGCGCAGCTTCGCGCCGCGATCGGCGACCTCGACCGCGTCGAGCGCGTCCTGAAACTGGGCTGCTTCGTGTCGAGCACCGGCGGTTTCACCGACCAGCCCAAGGTCGCGAACGGCGCGTCGGAGCTGATGGCGCGGGTGTTCGGCGACAAGGGCACGCATTCGCGCGCCGCGGTCGGCGTTCCCGTGCTGCCGCTGGGCGCGGTGGTCGAGGTCGATGCGGTGGTCGCGCTTCGCGGCTGAGCGGGCCGATCGTTCCGTCTGGAATTCGGCCGGGCGCGATCCCATCTGTCGGCCGGTGGGATCGATGAACCAGACACGAACACGCTATCGGCAGGCGGCGGGCACCGCCTGTCCCCTGAGTGCTCTGCCATGAGCGCCGAGGGCTACACCGTCCGGGCACATGACGCGGTGCGCGCCATCGACGCCGCGCAATGGGACGCCTGCGCCGGCACCGGCAACCCCTTCGTCAGCCATGCCTTCCTCACCGCGCTCGAAGAGTCGGGAAGTGTCGGGGGGCATTCGGGCTGGCAGCCGCTGCCGCTGGTGGTAGAGCATGGCGACGGTCGCCTCGCCGCCGCCGCACCCGCTTACGCCAAGTCGCACAGCCAGGGCGAATATGTTTTCGATCACGGCTGGGCCGAGGCGTGGGAGCGGGCGGGCGGGCGCTATTATCCCAAGATCCAGGTGGCGGCGCCCTTCTCGCCCGTACCCGGGCCGCGCCTCCTCCTGCGCGACGCCGAGGCGGGGCCGGTGCTGCTCGCCGGGATCGCGGCGCTGGTCGACCAGAATGGACTCTCGTCAGCGCACGCCACCTTCGTCGAGGAAGACCAGGTCGCCCAGTTCCGCGAGGCGGGCTGGCTGATCCGGCAGGACAGCCAGTTCCACTGGACCAACGACGGATATCGCGATTTCGAGGATTTCCTGTCGGCACTGTCGAGCCGCAAGCGCAAGGACATCCGCAAGGAGAGGGAAAAGGCGCGCGAGGGGCTGGAGATCGTCCACCTGACCGGCCGCGATATCAGCGAAGCGCATTGGGACCGTTTCTGGGACTTCTATCAGGACACCGGCGCACGCAAATGGGGGCGGCCCTATCTCACGCGGCCCTTCTTCTCGTTGCTGGGCGAGCGGCTGGCGGACAAGGTCCTGCTGATGTTTGCGATGCGCGGGCAGGAAACGATTGCGGGCGCGCTCAACCTGATCGGCGCGGACACGCTCTACGGCCGCTACTGGGGCTGCACGGAGGAGGTGCCATTCCTCCATTTCGAACTCTGCTATTATCAGGCGATCGACGCCGCGATCGCTCGCGAGCTCAAGCGTGTCGAAGCGGGCGCGCAAGGATCGCACAAGCTGGCGCGCGGCTATCGGCCGGTGCCGACATGGTCGGCGCATCATATTCCCGATCCCGGCTTCCGTCGGGCGGTCGCGGATTTTCTGGCCCGCGAATCGGCGGCGGTGGAAAGCGACCGCGCCTGGCTCGATTCGCACGCGCCCTTCAAAAAGGCGTGCGACTGAAGCGGATGATCAGGCGGCGCGGCGGCTGTGAATCGCCAGCCACGAACGGGCCTGGCGCTGCGCTTCCGCGATCTCGCGCGCGGTCATCTCTTCCGCCACTTCGGCGCGGCATGCCTGCCCTTCCTCGCTTCCCGAGAGGGCGGCCAGGTTGAACCATTTATGTGCCTCGATCAGGTCGATATCGACCCCCCCGATGCCGCAGCTATAGGCGACACCCAGGTCGTAAAGTGCCTGAGCGTTGCCGCGCGCGGCATCGCGCAAACGGCTCTCGATCAGGAAACGCGCGCTGGCGATACTGTTGCCCACAAGAAAACCCCCAAAGTCGGTCCCCAGCACGCAACACACCACCCCGCGCTTAAAACAGGGTTAACGCCGCGCCGACAGGAGTGGACGGGAGCGGCGCGACGGGCGGAACCCCTCTGTTTTCAGTAGTTAACGGCGATATTATCGATGAGCCGCGTCGTGCCGAGCCGGGCTGCCGCGAGCAGCCGGACCGGCGTGTCGAGCGAATCGGCGGGCGCCAGGCTGTCGGCGTCGCACAGCGAGACATAGTCGATTCGCGCGAAACCGGCCTCTGTCAGCTCAGCCTCCACCGCCGCCAGCGCTGTCGCGACGGGCGTGCCCGCGCGCATCGCCTCCGCCGCCTGCACGAGCGCGCGGGGCAACGCCACGGCGGCGGCCCGCTCCGAGTCGGAAAGATAGGCGTTGCGCGAGGACAAAGCGAGGCCGTCGGACGCGCGTTCCGTCGGCACGCCGACGATCTCCACGCGCAGGTTGAGGTCGGCGACGACGCGGCGGATCACCGCGAGTTGCTGGAAATCCTTCTCGCCGAACAAAGCGACATCGGGCCGCACCTGCCCCAGCAGCTTGGTCACCACGGTCGCCACCCCGTCGAAATGGCCCGGCCGCGCGGCACCGCACAGGCCTTCGCTGACCCCGGCGACATGGACGTTCGTGGCAAAGCCCATGGGGTACATTTCCGCGACGGTCGGCGCCCACAGCAGCGCCACGCCCGCTTCGCGAAGCAGCGCGGCATCTGCCGCCTCCTGCCGGGGATAGGCGTCGAGATCCTCGTTCGCGCCGAACTGCGTAGGATTGACGAAGATCGAGGCGACCACCGCGTCAGCCCTGGCGCCCGCTTCGCGCACCAGCGCCATATGTCCGTCGTGAAGCGCGCCCATCGTGGGCACCATGGCGATCCGGGCACCACCGGCACGAATCGCGGCGAGCGCATCATAAAGTGTGGATAGATCACGGATGATTTGCACGGTGCCGAGGCCTCCGATAAGCATTTGGACGATGCCGCGCCGCGGTCTTGGCGACTGCCGCCCGGCGGGTCAAGAATGGCACTGCGGCCTCTACGGACCAGTTACAGGATTTTTCCGCATGACCGACACCAGGGCGCATTGCATCGTTTTCGCCAACGAAAAGGGCGGCACGGGCAAGTCGACCACCGCCGTTCATACCGCCGTCGCCCTCGCCACGCAGGGCCTCAAGGTGGCGGTGATCGATCTGGACGCCCGCCAGCGCACCGTCACCCGCTATCTGGAGAATCGCGGGGACACGATGCGACGCCGCGAGATCGCCCTGCCCCAGCCGCGATTCACGGTCTTCGCCGAGGGCGATGCCGACGCGCTGGATGCCTGCATCGCCGAACAGGGCGAAGGGGCCGACATGGTCATCATCGACACGCCCGGCCGCGACGATCCGCTGGCGCGCCACGCCGCGACGCGCGCCCGGACGCTCGTCACGCCGATCAACGACAGCTTCGTCGATTTCGACCTGATCGGACAGGTCGACCCGGAGAATTTCAAGGTCCGGCGCCTCAGCTTCTACGCCGAGCTGATGTGGGAGACCCGCAAGGTCCGCGCCAAGACCGACGGCGTGTCGATCGACTGGGTGCTGCTCCGCAACCGCCTCCACAACAACGAGGCGCGCAACCAGAAGCGCGTGGGCGAGGCGCTGACCGAACTGTCGAAACGCGTCGGCTTTCGCGTCATTCCGGGCCTGTCGGAACGCGTGATCTTTCGCGAGCTGTTCCCGTCGGGCCTGACGCTTCTCGACAAGGGGCATCTGGGCGATCTGGGCGTGGCGCATATTGCGGCGCGGCAGGAACTGCGCGAAATGGTGTCCGGTCTCGCCCTGCCGCAGGTGCCGGGACGCGAGCCGGCCCGGGACGCCGCCTGACACGCGGTGGTGCCGCTCCTCCTCCTCCTGGGCGGCGTGCTCGGCTGGCTGGTCCTCACGGGCCGGCTCACGCTCCGGTACAAGCCGAAGGCGACACGGACCGCCGGGCCGCCGATAGATGCCGCCACGCGCGATTCGCTCGAACTGCTGGGGCTGGATGCGGGCGCCGACCGTGCCGCCGTGATCACTGCGCATCGCCGGCTGATTGCACGAACGCATCCCGACAGCGGCGGGACCGAGGCGCTCGCCCGCCAGATCAATGCCGCGCGCGACCATCTGCTGCGCACATTGCCGGAATGACAATAGCCGAGAGGATTCACAGGAAAGCAACGCAACGTCTCTAGCGGCGTTGCGCCACTGCCGTTCAACAGGGAGATTGCATGACCCACCAGTTCCACCCCACTTCGCTGCGCGAATATGACATTCGCGGCATCGTTGGCGAGACGCTGACCGAGGATGACGCACGCGCGATCGGACGCGGTTTCGGCACGCTGATCGTCCGCGCGGGCGGATCGAAGGTCGCGGTGGGCTATGATGGCCGCGTCAGCTCCCCGGTGCTGGAGGCCGCGCTGGTCGAGGGACTGAACGCGGCGGGAGTCCACGCCGTCCGCGTCGGCATGGGTCCGACCCCGATGCTATATTATGCCGAGGCGGTGCTGGAGGTAGATGGCGGCATCCAGATAACCGGCAGCCACAATCCCGCCAATTACAACGGCTTCAAGATGGTGTTTCAGCACGGCCCATTTTTCGGCGAGGACATTCAGCGCCTGGGCCGCATGGCGGCGGCGGGCGACTGGGCCGATGGATCGGCGGGCAGCGAGACGGTCGAGATCATGGACCGCTATGTCGAGCGGCTGATGCAGGATTTCGACGGCGCCGCCTATCGAATCGGCTGGGACGCGGGCAACGGCGCTGCCGGCCCCGTCGTCGAGAAGCTCGTCAAGCTGCTGCCGGGTGAGCACTACACGCTGTTCACCGATGTCGACGGCAATTTTCCCAATCATCATCCCGATCCTACCGAAGAGAAGAATCTGGCCGACCTCAAGGCGCTGGTCGCGGAGAAGAATCTCGATTTCGGAGTGGCTTTCGACGGCGACGGCGACCGAATCGGTGCGATCGACGGCGAAGGCCGCGTGATCTGGGGCGATCAGCTGCTGGCGATTTTCGCCGAACCGGTTCTGAAAGAGGAAGCCGGCGCGACGATCATCGCCGACGTGAAGGCCAGCCAGGCGCTTTACGACCGAATCGCCGAGCTGGGCGGCCAGCCGCTGATGTGGAAGACCGGCCACAGCCTGATCAAGTCCAAGATGAAGGAAACCGGCAGCCCGCTGGCGGGCGAGATGAGCGGCCACGTCTTCTTCAAGCATCAATATTATGGCTATGACGACGCGCTTTATGCCGCAGTGCGGCTGATCCGCGCCGCCACCAGCATCGGCAAGAGCGTGACCCAGCTTCGTGGCGAGATGCCCGCCATGGTCAACACGCCCGAGATGCGCTTTCAGGTCGATGAAAGCCGCAAGTTCGCGGTCGTCGAGGAGGTGCTCGCGCGGCTCGCCGCTGCCGGCGCGAACGTCAACGCGACCGATGGCGCGCGTGTGAACACCGCCGACGGATGGTGGCTGCTGCGCGCGTCGAACACCCAGGACGTGCTGGTCGCGCGCGCCGAGGCCAAGGACGAAGCGGGTCTGGAGCGGCTGATGGCGCAGATCGACGACCAGCTTGCCCAGTCGGGGCTGAAGCGCGGTCCGCAGGCCGGGCACTGATCCACAGCATATGCAGCGTCGTCGCGGTTGCAAATTTTGCAATCACGATTGCGTCTTTCGCAGTTGCAAAATTTTCTGCTGCGGTGCAATAAGAACCTGCCTTTCAGGCATCCTCTCCTAAAACTTTCGGCCGTCCTCCGGGGCGGCTTTTTTTTGCCCGTTTGACGGTAGGCGCGGGCACGCGCGCGCGCGAGGGGCTTCACTCGCGCCCGAAATGGGTTAGGGACGGCTCATGTCATCGCAATCCCCTACTCTCAAAATCGCCTCGTGGAACATCAACAGCGTCCGTGCCCGGCTTGACATTGTCGAGCGTTTTCTGATCGAAACCGCGCCCGACATATTATGTCTTCAGGAGACCAAGGTGGTCGATGCCACCTTCCCACAGGGCCTGTTCCGCCAGCATGGCTACAATCATCAGGTGCTGCACGGCCAGCCGATGCATCACGGCGTCGCCATCGTCAGCCGCATTCCGATTCGAGAGGACGACCGGCTCGACTGGCAGGCCAATGGCGAGGCGCGGCATGTCGGCGTCCGGCTCGACAACGGCGTTCGCATCGAGAATGTCTACGTGCCCGCCGGCGGCGAGGAACCCGACCACGCGACCAACCCCAAGTTCGGTCAAAAGCTCGCCTTTCTGGAGCGGATGATCGACTGGTCGTCCAGGGTCACAGTGCCGACGCTGCTGGTCGGCGATTTCAACGTCGCACCACTCGAATGCGACGTGTGGAGCCACAAGCAGCTCGTCAATGTCGTCAGCCATACCCCGATCGAGTGCGAACTGCTCGACCGGCTTCGCACATCGAGGGAGTGGGTCGATCTCGGACGCAAGTTCGTGCCGCCGCCCGGACGTCTGTTCACCTGGTGGAGCTCGCGCGCGCGACTGGAAGGCGTCCGACCGGGGACGGCGGCTCGACCATATGTGGGCGACCCCGGACATCGCCGACAAAGCCGTGGGCCATTATGTGGTCGAGGATTGCCGCAGCTGGGCGCGCCCGTCGGACCACGCGCCGCTCGTAACGGAATTCCGCTTTTGAACGGTTCGCGTGCGGCGGCACAGGCGATCGACGCCCTCAGGCGCGGATGGGCGGTGACGCTGACCGGGCCGGGCGACGCCGCGCTGCACCTGCTGCCGGTGGAGGGCATCGACGCAGGCGCGCTCGACCGCTTCGATCCGGCGGGCACCGCACCGGTGCTGCTTTCGGCCGCGCGCGCCGCGACTCTCAAGCTTCTGAACCAGCTCGCGGCGGCGGATCCCGATCAGCCGGTGCTGATCGAGCGGCCCGTCGCGATCGCCCCCGGCACAGCGGCCTCGCTTGCCATCGCGATGGCGACGGCCAACCCCTCGCGCGATCTGATGACGCCGCTCAAGGGTCCGTATCGCGCGCTGCCGCTGCCCGACGTGACGCTGGCCGGCGCGGCACTCCGGCTGGCGCGGCTGGCGGGCCTGCTGCCGGCCTTCTTCATCGCCGATCGGGCGCCCGAAGAAGCGGTCACCGTCCCGGCCGACGCGGTTGCCGCCTACGAGGATAGCGGGCGCCTCGCCATCGCCGCTCGCGCCCGCCTGCCCGTCACATGGGATACCAGCGCGCAGATCGTCGCGTTCCGCACACCCGACGATCCGCGCGAGCAGATCGCGCTGGTGCTGGGGCGACAGGACGCCTCGCCGCCCGTGGTGCGGCTTCACAGCGAGTGCCTGACCGGCGATGTTCTCGGCTCGCTCAAATGCGATTGCGGACCACAGCTCCATTCCGCGCTTCACCGCATCGCTGACGCCGGCTGGGGCATTCTCCTCTACCTGCGGCAGGAGGGGCGCGGGATCGGCCTCATCAACAAGCTGCGCGCCTATGAGCTTCAGGATCAGGGCTTCGACACCGTCGACGCCAATCTGCGGCTCGGCTTTGCCATCGACGCGCGCGATTTCTCGGTCGCCGCGCAGATGCTGCGACTGCTCGGCGTCGACACGGTCCGGCTTCTCACCAACAATCCCGCCAAGGTTGCGGGGCTGGAGGCCGAGGGCGTGACCGTCGCCGAGCGCCTGCCCCTCGCGATCGAGGCCAATCCCCATAACGAGCACTATCTGGCGACCAAACGCGACCGTACGGGGCACCAGCTTTAGGAGCTGACCACGGCAGCGGGCGATCGACTGTTAGACCTTGATTTGGAAAGAGCCTGATTCACGATTTCGGCGGAAGCGCAGAGCGTTTCCACCTCAACCGATCAGGCTCTAGAGTGGAGGCAGTCTTGACCGCTCACGACCCTCAAGAATCCGCCCTGATGGTCGATACGGCGGCCCGCAGTCTCAGCTTCGACGGGGAAGCCTATCCCTGCGCGCTGGGCAGGGGCGGTGCTTGCCCGGCACCTGAAAAGCGGGAGGGCGATGGGTGTACGCCTCTGGGACGCTGGCCCGTGCGTGGCGTGCTGCTGCGAGCCGACCGAATCGCCTCGCCGCCACCCATCGTGGTGCCATGGCGCTGGATCCGCCGGGACGACGGCTGGTCGGACGGCGTCGGCGATCCCGCCTACAACCGCCCCGTCCACCTGCCCCATCCGTTCAGCGCCGAGAGACTGTGGCGCGACGACCCCGCCTATGACGTGATCGTCGTGCTGGGCCACAACGACTCGCCCCCCGTACCGGGCGCGGGAAGCGCGATCTTCTTCCACCTGTGGGTTGCGGACGGGGGCGGCGCGCCCAGGCCCACCGAAGGCTGCGTCGCTGTCGCGCGCGAGACCATGCTTGCGCTGCTGCCGCGCCTCACCCCGGGCATGGTGATGCAGATCGCCTGACGCTCCTGCGCACCCCATGTGAAAAGGGGCCGCCGTTTCCGGCAGCCCCCTGTTCATTCAGCCTTTGGCCGGCCGTCGCGAGGCTCAGTGGCCCTTCTTGTCGGCCCAGATCGACCGGTAGGACATATAGGCGAGCACGGTCGCGATCAGCAGGAAGAAGGTCACGGCGAGACCCGCGCTCTTCCGGTTCTCCAGCTTGGGCTCGGCGGTCCAGGTCAGGAACGCCGACACGTCGCGCGCCATCTGGTCGACCGTGGGCTTGGGCTGGCCCTCGCCATAGGTGACCTGGCCATCGGCCGTCAGCGGAGGCGCCATCGCGAGGTTGAGGTTCGCGAAATAGGGGTTGTAGTGCAGCCCCTCGGGCGTCTTGGCGTCGGGGAACTTCTCGAGAAGCTCGGCAGGCTGCTCGCTGTAGCCGACCAGCAGCGAGTGGATGTAGTTGCTGCCGTCATGCCGCGCCTTCGCCATCAGCGACAGGTCGGGCGGAATGGCGTTGTTGTTCGCCGCAGCCGCTGCAACATTGTTCGCGAACGGCTTGGGGAAGCGGTCGGCGGGGACCGGGTCGCGGGTCGACGCTTCGCCGGTCGCGGGATCGACGTCGGGAGTCTTGATCGCCCAGTTCTTGGCGATCGCCTTCACTTCGGCCTCGTTATAGCCGATCTGCTCGAGGTCGCGGAACGCGACATATTTGAGCGAGTGGCAGGCCGAGCAGACTTCCTTGAAAACCTGGAAGCCGCGCTGAAGCTGCTGGCGGTCATAGTGGCCGAGCGGCCCCTCGAAGCTCCAGCTCACCTTCTCGGGATGAAGGTGGAACTCATGCTCGGCAGTGGGCTGCGGCGGCTCGCTGACATAGGCCACCGCTCCCGACAGGAACGAATAGACCAGCATGCCCGAGAAGAAGAGGCCGACGAGCGCGGCGAGAAGACGAACCATTGGTCTTAATCCCCCTTAGTGCGCCAGACCGGGCTGGGCAGGCTGCGTGTCCGCACCCATTCCAGGCAGCGCCGCGCGTTCCCCCTCGAAGCGATCCTTGCCGAGAACCGATTCGGTGATCGAGCCGGGCAGCGGCAGCGGCCGCTCGATCCGCGAGACGATCGGCAGGATGAGGAGGAAGTGCGCGAAATAATAAGCCGAGGCGATCTGGCTGATCATCACCCAGGGCTCCTCGGCCGGAGCACCACCGCAATAACCGAGGATCAGCACGTCGATCACCAGCAGCACGAAGAACTTCTTGAACAGCGGACGATAGTTGCCCGAGCGTACCGGGGACGTGTCCAGCCACGGCAGGAAGAACAGCAGCAGGATCGACGCGAACATCGCGAGGACGCCGAGCAGCTTCGCAGGGATGAAGAAGAAGTCGAAGGTGAAGGCGCGCAGGATCGCGTAGAACGGCCAGAAATACCATTCGGGAACGATGTGCGCCGGAGTCGAGAGCGGGTTCGCCTCGATATAGTTGTCCGGGTGGCCCAGGAAATTGGGCGCGTAGAACACCATGATGCTGAACAGGATCAGGAAGATGCCCAGCCCGAAGCCGTCCTTCGCCGTGTAATAGGGATGGAACGGCACCGTGTCCTGCGGGCCCTTGACCTCGACGCCCGTCGGGTTCGACGAACCGGGGATGTGAAGCGCCCAGATGTGCAGGATGATGACGCCCGCGATCACGAACGGCAGCAGATAGTGAAGCGAGAAGAAGCGGTTCAGCGAGGCGTTGCCGGGGGCGAAACCGCCGAGCAGCCAGGTCTGGATCGGCTCGCCGACCACGGGGATCGCGCCGAACAGGCCGG
>CAZJCT010000069.1:0-13771 GCA_964544675.1 uncultured Sphingobium sp. | reverse complement strand
CTATGTCTTCACCGACGCGGCGGTCGAGCCCGCCTTCCTCCAGTCGTGCCTCAGCGCAGCGAACCGCCGCAGCTTTTCCTGCATCACCGTCGACAGCGACACCTCGACCTCCGACACGGTGCTGGCCTTCGCGACGGGCAAGGCCGGCAACGCCCCCCTCACCGGGCCGGACGATCCGGGCGCCGATGCGTTCGCCGCGGCGATGGACGCGCTGTGTCTGGAGCTGGCGCATCTCGTCGTCCGCGACGGCGAAGGCGCGAGCAAGTTCATCGCCATCGAGGTGACGGGCGCGGCAAGCGACGACAGCGCGCGGCGAATCGGCCTCGCCATCGCCAACTCGCCGCTGGTGAAGACCGCGATCGCGGGCGAGGATGCCAATTGGGGCCGCGTCGTGATGGCGGTCGGCAAGGCGGGCGAGCCCGCCGACCGCGACCTGCTCGCCATCCGCTTCGGCGAGACGCTGGTGGCGGAAAAGGGCCTGCCCGTGCCCGGCTATGACGAAGCCCCCGTCGCCGAGCATCTCAAGGAGCAGGACATCCGGATCGGAGTCGACATCGGCGTCGGATCGGGCAGAGCCACGGTCTGGACCTGCGACCTGACCCACGGCTATATCAGCATCAACGCGGACTATCGGAGCTGATCGCGATGAAGGGAAGCGACTGCCTCTCGCCCGATCAGATCGCGGCGGTCGATCGCCTTATACGGCAGGTGAGCGCCGAGGAAGTGATGCCCCGCTTCCGCAATCTGGCGGCGCATGAAGTGGTCGAGAAGGCTGTGGACGATCTGGTCACGATTGCCGACCGGCGCAGCGAGGAGCGGCTGACCGAGGGGCTGGCCGCCATCCTTCCCGGATCGGGTGTCATCGGCGAGGAGGCCTGCGCCGCCGAGCCCGGCCGGATCGAGGCCATCGGTGATGGCCTTCAGTGGATCGTCGATCCCATCGACGGCACCGGCAATTTCGCGGCGGGCCGCTCGCCCTTCGGCATCATGGTGGCACTCGCCGCCGATGGAGAGACCGTCGCGGGCTGGATGTTCGATCCGGTGCTGAACCGGATGTGCCGGGCCTTGCTCGGGCAAGGGGCGGACATCGACGGCGTGGCCGTGCAATCGCGCGAGACCGGCCAGCAACCGCCGGTCACCGGCCTGTCCATGCTGTTCCTGAACCCCGAGGAGCGGGTGGAAGCGCAACGCCGCGCCGAGGGCCGCCTGACGATGGTCGACATCCCGCGTTGCGCCGCCGAGCAATATCCCCGCATCGTGCTCGGCCAGAACGACATGGCGGTGTTCAACCGCACCCTGCCCTGGGACCACGCGCCCGGCGTGCTGTTCCTGACCGAGGCGGGCGGACGGGCGCTGCGGCCCGACGGATCGCCCTATCGGCTGACCGAACCGGGCCGCACCGGCATGCTGGCGGCGGCGACGCCCGCGCTGTGGGACATGGCCGCGGCGGTGCTCTATGGACAAGAGAAAGGCTGATCGGTGCGGATCATCTGGGGACGGCTCAACAGCCACAACGTCAAGAAGGTCGTCTGGTTCGCCGACGAGCTCGGCCTGGACTATGAGCGCCGCGACATGGGCGGGCAGTTCGGGACCGACGACGCCTATGTGGCCAAGAATCCCAACCGCCTTGTCCCCACGATCGAGGAGGATGACGGCTTCATCCTCTGGGAATCCAACGCGATCATCCGATACTGGGCGCATCGCCTTGGCGGAGATCGCTGGCTGCCGGCCGACCATACGGTCCGCGCGCGGGCTGACAGGTGGATGGACTGGCAGTTCCAGTACGCCGAGGCGCAGCGGCCGCTGTTCGTCGGATTGATCCGCACCCCGCCGGAGCAGCGCGACGTTGCCCGCATGGAGCGAAGCGCCGCCAAGGCGTCCGAACTGATGACAATCGTCGATGCCACGCTGGCGGTTCAGCCCTGGCTGTCGGGCGACGCGTTCGGCATCGGCGACATTCCGATGGGCGTCTATGCCCACACCTACTTCACCCTGCCGATCGAACGCCCGGACGTGCCCCATGTGCGCGCATGGTACGAACGGCTGACGGAGCGCACCGCCTATGCGCGCTCCGTCATGATTCCGTTGACTTGAGCGATTTTACAGTTCGCCTTCGATCCAGCCCTTGAGCTGGCTCTTGGGAGCAGCACCGACCTTGGTCGCGGCGGGCTGTCCGTTCTTGAACAGGATCATCGTCGGGATGCCGCGCACGCCGTAACGCTGCGGCGCGTCGGGATGATCGTCGATGTTGATCTTGGCGATCGTCACCTTGCCCGCGAGTTCCTCGCTGATTTCCTCAAGGGCGGGGCCGATCATCTTGCATGGGCCGCACCATTCCGCCCAGAAGTCGACCAGCACGGGCGTATCCGAATTGATCACGTCCTCTTGGAAGCTGGCGTCGGAAATGGCTTTGGTCGCCATGGCAGGTCTCCTTATAATCAGGATGTCAATCTAGGGTGCGAGCCCGACGGCCTCAATATGGGGTCGCGCAATTTGTGCTATGCTCCTGCCAAGCCCGGCTTGAGCGCCGACAGCTCGGCGGGGTCGAGCAGGATGAGGCGCGGTACGGCGGTATAGAGCAGCGCCGCCTCGACCCGCCGCTCGGGAAAGATCGCCTCCAGCGCCGCTGAATAGGCCGCCATCTGCCGCTTGTGCGCAGAGGGAACCTCGCCCGCGTCCGACGGCGCCTTGAGGCCCGTCTTGAAGTCCACCAGCAGAACGCGGCCCGCCTCCACCACCATCCGGTCGATGGTTCCGGCGATGACGATGCCCCCCACCGCTGCCGCCACCGGCGCCTCGGCCAGCGAATCGGGGCCGAACAGGGCGGCGAAGCGTGGATCGTCGATGATGCCCAGCGCCTCGTCGATCAGCGCCACGCGGTCGGCCGGGTCGGCAAAGCCCGCCTGACGCTCCAGCCAGCGCTCGCCGAGGCTCCGGCGATCGGCCGCATCGACTCCCGGCAGGCGCTCGAACAGCGCGTGGAGCGCGGTGCCGCGCCGCGCCGCCTGCCGGAGCGCGGGACCGGGTGGCGGATAGGCAACGTCATCCTCGATCGCAGCCGACGGCGCGAGCGGTCGTGGCGGTCGCGCTTCCTTGGGCGCGGGGGCGTGGAGCCAGTCGGGAAGCGCCGGATCGTCGGGCGCGGCGATGGCAAGGGGCTTCGACGGCTTCGCAGGGGGCAGGCTCTGCCGCCCCTGCCAGACCAGCCGTTCAGGCCCCTCGCCGGCCTCTTCAACGGTCGCTCCAAGCGCGGCCATCGCGCCATCGATGCAGCGGTGCCAGCTCGTCTCGGGCGTCACCCCCTTGGCCCGGGGGCCAAGCGCGCCCGAAATGGCGAGCACCTCCTCCGCGCGGGTCATCGCGACGTAGAGCAGCCGCCAATGCTCCTGCATCTCGCGCGCGGTCGCGGCATCGACGGCATCGGCGATGACCCCGTGGCGCTCGCTCTTGCCGGGTTTCAGCACCGGCAGCGTCAGCTCTTCCTCCGGGTCGATCAGCCAGTCGATCGCGCTGTCACGCTGCTGGAGCGCGGGATCGAAACAGGCGTCGGCGAGGATGACGATCGGCGCCTGAAGCCCCTTCGCTCCATGGACGGTCAGCACCCGGACGGCGTCGCCGCTCTCGCCCAGTTCGCGCTTGATGTCGCTTTCGCCATTATCGAACCAGTCGATGAAATGCTGGAGCGAGGGATTGGCTTCGCGCTCGAAACCGCGCGCGGCGTTGAGCAGCTCGTCGATGGCGTCGCCCGCCTCCGGCCCCAGCCGCGCCAGCAGCAGCCGCCGCCCCTCCATCTCGCCCGACAGGATCCGCTCCAGATAGTCATAGGGCGTCATGAAGTCGGCGGCGGCGAGCAGCCCGCGCAGGGGCGCAAGGCGCTCCTCGTCCTGCGTGGTCCGCAACCAGGCCCAGACCGACTGGCCGCGCGGGCGGCGGGCAATGCCCATCAGCCGGTCCTGATCCCAGCCAATGAGCGGCGAGACGAGCAGACCCGCGAGATTGAGGTCATCCTCCGGCTGCGCGGCGAAGCGCATCGCCGCGACCAGATCGCGAACCGCCAGCGGCGCCTGCAGGCGAAGCCGGTCGATGCCCGCGACCGGAACCCCCTCCTCGAACAATCGCGCGACGATCAGCCGCGCCAGTTCCGACCGGCTGCGCACCAGGATCATGACATCGCCCGGAGCGGCGGGGTGGCCTTTCGCGGCCAGCATCAGCGGCGTGCCGGACATCGTCCACGCCTTCACCTGCCGGGCGATGACGGTGGCATGGGCGCGGACATGATCGGCGCTCCAGTCCTCGTCGCCGGCAATCTCCGCCTCGGCGTCCGGGTCCTCATCCTCCGCGCCCGCGAGCACGGTCGGCTTCCACAGCTCGACCCGGCCGGGATGAAGCCGCGCGCTGGCATGCGGCGGCGGCGACGCGATCAGCCCCGCCGCCTTCGGCCCGAGATGCTCAAGTGTGGCGTCAACCACCTCCAGCACCGCGGGGACCGATCGGAAGCTCTCGGACAGCGGCAGCACGGCGAAGGGCTGGTCGGCGTTCTGAGCACGTTCCGCGAACTGCCAGAGTGCCTCCCGGAAAGCATCGGGGCTGGTCCCCTGGAAACCGAAGATCGCCTGCTTGTCGTCACCCACCACGAACAGCGTGCGAAGCCGCTCGCCGCCGTCAGGGTCGATCTGAAAATATTCCTCCACCAGCGCATCGACGATCCGCCACTGGTCGCGGTTGGTGTCCTGCGCCTCGTCGACGAGGATATGGTCAATGCCCTGATCGAGCTTGTAGCGGATCCACTCCGCCATCTCGCCTTCGCGGAGCAGGCGGACGGTCCAGCCGATCAGATCGTCGAAATCGACCATGCCCTTGCGCCTTTTGGCCTCGGCATAGGCGCGGGCAAAGGCGCGGCCCGCGAGCAGCCCCTGCGCCGCGCGGCAGGCCCAGCCATGAAGGTCGCGCATCGCGGCCAGCTCGCGGCAGGCGTCGGCCACACGCTCCGCATCCGGCCCGAATTTCTGCTGATCCTTGCGCACCTCGCCCTTGCCGGTGCAGATCGCGCCCACCACCGTGTCGAGCGCCTCTCCGCGCTGCCGGGCCGGCATCGCCAGCCAGGCTTCCAGTGCGTCTGCGATCTTGTCGCCGGTCTTGGTGCCCCAGTCGCGGTTCGCAGCGACCAATGCCCGGAGCGCGCCGCAGTCGAACGCGCCGTCGGCACACGCCTCGCTCAGAACCTCGGCAATATCGCCTTCGGGAAGCCCCAGCTTGCGTAGCAGATGGTCGCGCGGATCGTGGGAGAGCGCGTCGAGCATCGCATGCGCGCGCCCGCAGCGCATGAGATAGCGCTCCGCCTCCGCCTCGCCCAGCTTGAGCGACAGCGCCGACAGCGCATCGAGAAGCGCGGCATCGCCCCGCTCCTCCGCCGCCACGACCATGTCCACCAGCGTCGCGCGCGCCAGTTCCGCCTGCCCCCGCTCGTCGAGCGGGCGGAAACCGGGGATCAGCCCCGCCTCGCCCGGAAAGGCCGCCAGCAAATTGGTGCAGAAGCTGTGGATCGTCTGGATTTTCAGGCCACCGCCCGTCGCCTCCAGCACGCGCGCGAACAGCAGGCGGGCATTTGCGCGCGCGTCAGGGCCGGACGGCTCGCCCAGCGCCTCGAGATCCTTGAACAGTGCAGTGTCATCCATCCGCACCCAGGCGGCCAGCCGTTCATGAACGCGATTGGCCATCTCCGCCGCGCCCGCCTTTGTGAAGGTGAGGCACAGTATCCGCTCGGGCGGCACGCCGCCCAGCAGCAGCCGGAACACCCGCGCGGTGAGCACATGCGTCTTGCCCGTTCCCGCCGATGCGCTCAGCCAGACATGGCTTTGCGGCGAGGACGCGCGCGCCTGTTCGGGGCGGAGCGGGCGCAGACCGCCGGGCAGTTCAGTCATCGGCCCGGCTCCCCCGGCCATACCATTCGTCGAGCCGCATGAGCTGGTCATAGTCGCTGAACACCGGCGCATCGGGATGCGGGCGCGCGACGAACGGCGCGGTGCCGGTCAGCCAGGCGGCGGCCGCCTCGCCGAACTTGCGCGCGACGACATCGACGAAAACGTCTGTGACCATGCGGCCATATTTGCCCTCGGGGTGGCAGGGCGACTTGATATAGCCAAAGCCCTCCTTGCTCCGGCCGAGCGACCAATATTCGAAGCCGCTGGCACGAACGCCCGGACCCAGATCGTCGAACCCGCCCGCGCGCGCGATGAGACCGATCAGCCCGAGTTGCAGCGAATAGCCCGCCGCCACCTGCGACGCGCTCGGCGGCTGCCCGGTCTTGTAGTCAATAATGACGATCGAGCCGTCGGGCATCCGGTCGATGCGGTCGGCCTTGCCGCGCAGCGTGATGCCGTCGATCACCGCCTTCCCTTCCGCCTCGGTCAGCGCGATGATCCGGCCTTCCTCCCCCTGCGCCGCAACGGTCGCGGCGATCCAGTCGAGCGAGGCCATCAGTCGCGGCCGCCACATGGCGCGCATCACCGGATGGGCGGCGAACTGGTCGAGCATCGCCCGCGCGCGGTCGTGGAGCCGGTCGGGATCGGCGGCATCCTCGCGAAACCAGCGGTCGAGCACATCGTGAACCGCCGTTCCGCGCCACGCCGCCGATGGATCGGCATCGACCGGGTCGAGCGGCGACAGCCGCAGGATCTTGCGCGCGTAAAAGGCATAGGGGTCCGCCTTCAGCCGGTCGAGATCGGTGACGGCAATCGTGCGCGGGCGCAGGTCTGCCGACGGTGAGGGCCGGGGCGCAGCCACCGCGATCCGCTCGGCGGGGGCGTCGATGGCGCGGGCGAGCGCCAGCAGCCGGTCGTCGCTGTCCCACTTAGGACCCGCCAGCGCCTTCAGCCGCAGCCAGAATCGCGACGCGACGGTCGGCGCGCTGACGTCGCGCGCGGCGCGGGTGATGAGCACGCGCGGACTGCCAAGGCCATTGGCGAAGTCATGCGCCGCCAGCCCGATCCGCCGGTCGAGCCCCGGCAGGTTCAACGCCTGCCGGACTCGCGGCGCGAGCCACGGATCGGGCGCGGGCAATGCGGGCCATGTCCCCTCGTTGAGACCGCCGAGGATCATCAGGTCGGCCTGCTGCAACCGCGCCTCAAGGAGGCCCCAGATCGACAGGCGCGGATGCCCCCCCTGCGGCGGACGCACCGGCTCGGCGGCGAGAAGCTGACCCAGCATCGCGACGAAGCCGGGGCCATCGCTGGTCGGCGGGCCATAGGGCGCCGCTTCCTCGACCGTGGCCAGCAACGCTGCGGCGGCGCGGCCCTGATGTCCCGCCCAGACCGCATCGCCCGAGAGCAGCGATGCCGTTTCACGAAGCCCCGCCACCAGATCGGCGAGCGGCGCCTCGCGCTGGAACAACGGCTCGATCGGCGCGAGCAGCCCGCGCGCTTCGCCCCACCAGTCGCGAACCTCGCCCGCCAGATCGGCCTTGTAGCGGTCGGGCGCGGCGATCAGCGCGTCGATCCCGGCCAGTCCGGGTGCGGGTCGCGGCCCGCGCAGCAGCAGGTCGAGCGCGCGCACCTTGTCGAGCCACGCCAGCCGCGCTTGCCCTGCCCTGACCAGCGGATGCTTGAGCAGCGCCAGCAGCGGCACCGGGGCGAAGCGCTCGGCTGCGGCGGCCGCGATCCCCATCAGCAGCGTGCCGGGCGCGAGCTGGCTGAGCGGTCGCCCAGCGCTGTCGTCCGCCTCTATGCCCCAGCGCCTGAGATGCGCCGATACGCGCGCGGCAAGGTCACGGTCCGGGGTCACCAGCGCGGCGGTGCGCTCCGGGGTCTCCAGAGCCTCGCGCATGGCGATGGCGATCGCCTGCGCCTCCTCCGCCGGGTTCGCCGCCTCGATGGCGGTCACGTCGCGCAGCACGCGCGCACGGTCGCCGATATCCTGCCAGATGCCGGTCAAAGGCGCGGGCAGCATTGCCAGCGTGATCGCCCTGCCCCGCTCGGCGCGCGCGTCATGCTCGCTGCCCCAGCGCCAGGCCGCGACCTCGTCGCGATGCACGTCCATGCGGTCGAGCAGCAGCTTGAGCGCGAATTGCGGGTGCGTTTCAGCGAGCGCGGCGCGGCGCGGCGACAAGGGGTCGGGACGCACCGGAACGATGGCGTCCCATTGCTCCGGCGTCAGATTCTGGTCGAGGTCGGGCAGCACCACCGCGCCCCGCTCCAGGTCGGCGACCGCGCGCAGCAGGCGCGCCACGGCGGGCGCGGCGGTCGTGATCCCCGCCGCCACGACAAAGCTCGCCGGGGGACGCTCGCGCCAGTGGCGCGCCAGCGCATCGAACAGCCGGTTACGGCGATCCGCCGCGTCGATCATCCCGCGCGCCGCCAGTTCGCGCGGCCATTGGTCGAGGAGGAGGGCGAAGGATTCGAGCGATGCCTGCCAATGCGTCTGGAGTTCGTCGCCGATCTCATGGCCCAGAGCCATGACATCGCGCGCGGTCTTCCGCTCGACGAGAAGCTGATCGAGAGTCGTGGCGAGCGCCATCGCCAGCCGCATCGCCTCGCCCGCATCGACCGGCTTGCCTTCGCGCGCACGCGTCGTCTGGACCAGCCGGGCAAGGATCATCAGCCGGTCCATCGGTGCGATGGCGGGCGGCAGGTCCATCGCCACCGGCCCGGCGTCGAGAGCGACACCAACCGTCTCGGCAAGCTCCAGATCGCCGATGGCGGCAAGCCGGGGGAGCAGCAGCCCGCTGCCCGAGGCGCGGACGAAGGCGTCGCGCACGGCGCGGACCGCGCGGCCGCTGGGCAGCAGCATGATGCCGCGCGCCAGCGCGTCGGCGGCAGTGCCCTTTCGTCCGTGCTGGGCAATGATGCCCGCGACAAGCGAGTCCGCGAACGCGCGGTGCGCGGGGATGGTGTAGATGTTCGGGCGCGCGGCCCTATCCACCCGCCATCACCGCTTCGACGACGGGCAGCGCCGCCGGGGTCCCGACGTCGAACCACAGCCCCTGATGCGACAGGCCATAGGCCCGGCCAGCGGCGATGGCGCGGTCCCACAGCACATTGGTCGAGAAGACGGCCGACGGCGGATCGACCAGCAGCCGGGGCGAGAGGATCTGAACCCCGGTGAAGACGAAGGGAGCGACCCTGCCCTTGTGGCGCCGCGACAAACGACCGATCGCGTCCATGTGGAAGTCGCCCGGCCCCGAATGGCAGTGCGCGCGGGCATGGCTGACCAGCAGGAGCAGCGCGTCCATCCGGTCATCGTCCCAGCGCTCGGCAAGCAGGTCGATGGCGTCGCGCGTGCCGTCGATCCACAGATTGTCGCTGTTGGCACAGAGAAAAGGCTTATCCCCCAGCAGCGGCGCGGCATGGATCAGGCCCCCACCGGTCTCCAACAGCTGCGCGCGCTCGTCGGAGACGACATAGCTGACATCGCTGGTCCGCCCCCGCGCCTTCAGATGCGCCTCGACCGTGTCGGCGAGATAATGGACGTTGACGACCACGCGGCGGATGCCCGCCGCCTCGATGCGGTCGAGCGCGTGGTCGATCAGCGGCTGCCCCGCCACCCGCACCAGCGGCTTGGGTCGCGTGACGGTCAGCGGGCGCATGCGCTTGCCGAGCCCTGCCGCCATCAGCATCGCGGTATCGAGATGGACAGGCATCAGGCGTCCGCGTCGGCCAGTGCGTCGTGGCGGCTGTCCGCCGGAACGTTGGCCGCGAACCAGTCCGCCACCGGGCCGAGCGCCGGATGCGCGAGATCGCGCTCCAGCAGATCCCACATGCGCGGCAGGAAGGAGAGATAGCGCGGCTTGCCGTCGCGCTTCCACAGCCGGGTGAAGATGCCGATGATCTTGGCGTTCCGCTGCGCGCCGAGAATGGCGTAGGCGGCGTCGAAATCCTCCGACACGCCCGCCGCCGCGCGGTAGCGGGCGAGCATCAGCCGCTCGACCTCGGGCGACACGTCGCGCCGCGCATCCTGGAGCAGCGAGACGAGATCATAGGCGGGATGGCCGTTCAGCGCGTCCTGGAAATCGAGCAAGCCAAGACCGAAGCTGCGCCCCATGTCGGGAAGCAGCATGATATTCTCCGCATGATAGTCGCGAAGCACGGTGACACCCGCTTTGGTGTCGCGCTCGACGATGGGCAGAACGGCGTCCCAGGCGGCGACATAGGCATCGGCATCGACGTCCAGCCCCGCGGCAGGGCAGAACCATTCGGTCAGCAGGCCCGCCTCGCGCTGATAGACGGCGCGGTCATAGGGCGGCAGCGGCGCGGCATCCTGACGGTGGAGAGCGACGAGCAGGTCGACCGCGCGGGCATAGACCGCCGCTTCCTCCTCGGGCCGCTCGTCGAGATATTCGCGGACGCGCAGGTCGCCGAAATCCTCGAGCAGCAGCAGCCCCTGCTCCATGTCGCTGCCATAGAGCGCGGGCGCGGCAAATCCCCGCGCGCACAGCCATTCGTCGACCGCCGCGAAAGGGCGCGGATCCTCGTGCGGCGGCGGCGCATCCATCAGCACCGCGCGCCGGTCGCCGCGTTCCACCCGGAAATAGCGGCGAAAGGACGCATCCCCGGCGAGCGGCAGGATCGTCGCGCCGGACCAGTCGCATGCCGCGAGAAAGTCCTGCGCCCCGGCGGGCGGAATCATCGTGGAGGCCATCTGTCTTCCCAAGCGCGCGGCACGTCGGCTGTCAAGATACGCGCCCCGGCGTCCCCGACCGACAGGCTGAGCGCGAGCGCCGCCGCCTTGTACCACGGCACCAGCCGGTCGGGCCATTCGACGAGCAGCGCACCGTCCGCCAGCCACTCGTCAAGGCCAAGTTCCGCGATCTCCGCCTGATCCTCGACGCGGTACAGGTCGACATGGGCGACCGGCAGGCGAACCGCCGGCGGTTCATAGGGCTGGACGATGGCGAAGCTGGGGCTCGGCACCTCGCCCGCATGGCCGAGCGCCTGGATCAGCCCGCGCGCGAACGTCGTCTTGCCCGCACCCAGCCCGCCGCTGAGGGTCACGACGTCGCCGGCACGGAGCAGCGGCGCGAGGGCCGCGCCCGCCGCCTCGGTCGCGGCCGAATCGGGCAGGACGTGCGACGGCGCCCCGGTCATTCGCTGCGCGGCAGTTCGATGGTGACGGCGGTTCCCTGCCCCGGCTCCGACAGGATCGACACCGTGCCGCCATGCGCCTCCACCTGGCGGCGAACGAGAAGCAAGCCCAGACCGTCGGTCTCCCCGCCGCGAGTCTCGCTGAAGCGGGCGAAGACGTCGAGGACGCGCGCCTGTGTCGCCGCGTCCATCCCCGGGCCATTGTCGGACACCACGATCCGCACGGCGTCCGGCGTTCCATCGGCATAGACGAGCACGCGCCCGCCCGAACCGGTATAGCGGATCGCATTGTCGATCAGATGCTCGACCGCCTGACCGATACGACGCGCGTCGCCTTCCAGCACGCCCGCATCGGGCCGCGCGTCGCACACCAGTTCGATGCCGGTGCGCCGCGCAACCTCCTCGAACGAGTCGGCCGTGCCGCACACCAGGTCCGACACAGCCACCGTCTTGCGCTCGATCGGCAGCCTGCCCGCCGCGCCCTGGGTCAGGTCGAGCACATTGTCGATCAGCTTCGTCAGTCGCTCGGTACTGACCATGATCGCGTCGAGATATTCGCGCGCACGGGCGCTGAGCGTGCCCGCATAGCCCTGCATCATCATTTCCGCGAAGCCGGCGATCGAGGTGAGCGGCGTGCGCAGCTCGTAGCTCATGTTCGACACAAAGGCGGTCTTGAGCTGGTCGGCGGCCTCAAGCGCATCGTTGCGGTCGCGAAGCGCGCGCTCGATGCGGCGGCTGTCGGTGATGTCGAGCATCGCGAACAGCGCGTTGCCATCGGGCAACGGAATCGCCGCGAACTCGAAATAGCGCCCGTCCGCAAAGGCGATGCGCCCGCCGCGCTGGCGCCTCTCGTTGGTCGCGGCGCGGATGAGCTGCCGCACAAGGCTCGCCTGCTGCGGCTTGGCCAGACGTCCGCCGGCAACGCTCAGCAGCTCATCGACTCGCGGATGGCTCGCCAGCAGTTCCTCGTCGACCCCCCACAGGATACGGAACCGGCTGTTCCACAGATGCAGGCGCCCGTCGGCGGAGAAAACGCCGATCGCCTCGAACAGATTGTCGAAGGTGGCGGTACGGACCCGCAGCAGCGTGTCGCGCGCGCTCGACAACTGCACCTGCTCGGTACGGTCCTCGAAGATCAGCAGCAGCCCGCCGTCGGGCAAGGGCTGGGCGACGACACGGATATGGACGCCGTCGGCCAGCAGCCAGTTTTCCTCGCCCGCCTGCTCGGCGACGAACCAGCGCCTGCACTCGCGCCGCCACGCCGGGAAATCGCGGATCTCGGGGGCCGTGCCATTGTCGCGCATGGCATCCAGCACCCGGTCGAACTCCGTGTCGTGCGCCACCGCATCGGGGGTGAGGCCGAAGATGCTGGTGAAGGGCTGGTTGCAGAATTTGAGCCGCTGGTCAGGGCCGAACTGCGCGACGCCCGCCGACAGACGGTCGAACATGTCGTGCTGCGCGCCGATCTGCTGGCGAAGCTCGGCGCGCGCGGCCTCCAGCTCGTCCATGTCGAGCGCGTAGCTCGCCACACCCTGCGGTCCGAGGGGCACGTCGACCACGCGCATCATCTGGCGATGCCCGCCGATCGTCACGGGGATGGTGCGGGTGACAGCCTTCCCACTTTCAGCCGCCTGCTGCGCCGAGTCGGCGGCGGAGACGCCGTTGACGGGTTCGATCAGGTCGATGCCGTCCGCGATGACCTGTTCCGCCGACGCGGCCTCGACCGAGCGGACGTAATGCGTGTTGACGAGGTGGAGGCGGCCGTCCGATCCGCGGAACCAGATCGGCATCGGTGCCGCCTCGATCACGCCGGACAGCGCCTCCAGCGCCTGCCGATAGGACGCGACGTCGCCACGAAGCCGGTCGATCTGCGACTGGCTCTCGGTCGCGTCGAACACCCACAGCACGATCGATCCCGGCTGCGCATGCGCCCCCGTGACAGGCATACCGCGCACCAAAAGCGAGCGGTCGGAGCCCTTCGCCCGCACTGGCAAGGCAAAGGATCGCCCGCCCCGCTGCGCCGCCTCGATCTCCGTCGCCAGCGCCTCGCCATGGTCGGGCTCAAGCCCGCCGTCGGGCGCCGTCAGTTCGGAGACGAAAGCGGGGGGGGCGACGCGACCGAGCCATGCCGCCAGCCGATCGGGCGCCTCGACCCGCCCGTCGGGGCGAAGGATGACGGGAATGGCCGGCGCGGCCTCCAGAAGGTCGGCAAGCGCGGACACCTGCCGCGCGGTCGAGCGGGCGGCCAGGCGCATCTGAAGGCCCGTGCGCACCGCCCAGACGGACGCGGCGAGCCAGATTGCAAGCACGATGCCGATAGCGGACATCGCGATGGGGCTCAGCACGATCATCGCGCTCTCCTACCCCATTTTCCGCTTATGGGGAGCCGACTTTTGCAAGCCGGCTCCCAAGCGCGGATCAATAACGGTAATGGTCGGGCTTGAACGGCCCCTCGACCGGCACGCCGATGTAATCGGCCTGCTTCTGGCTGAGCTTGCTGAGCTTGACGCCCAGTTTTTCGAGGTGGAGCGCGGCGACCTTCTCGTCCAGATGCTTGGGCAGCACATAGACCTCGTTCTGATACTGGTCGGCGCGCACGAACAGCTCGATCTGCGCCAGCACCTGATTGGTGAAGGACGACGACATGACGAAGCTGGGGTGGCCGGTCGCGCAGCCCAGGTTCACCAGACGGCCCT
>CAZJCT010000068.1:0-13774 GCA_964544675.1 uncultured Sphingobium sp. | reverse complement strand
TGGCGCTCGCCCGCTCCGACGCGGAGATTTTCTCATTCTCCAGCATCAGGTCCAGCACCACGCCGGCGCGGCCGATCGCCGCATCGGCGTCGGCGGTCGGGGAGTAGCTGGACGGCGCTTTCACCAGCCCGGCGATGATCGCCGCTTCGGGCAGGTCCAGCCCCGTTGCCGGATGGCCGAAGAACTTGCGGCTGGCGGCGTCGATGCCGTATGCGCCGCCGCCAAAATAGACCTTGTTGAGATAAAGCTCCAAAATCTGCCGCTTGGAGAATTTCCGCTCCATCGCCAGCGCCAGCACCATTTCGCGCACCTTGCGGCCGAAACTATAGCTGTTGTTGAGGAAGATGTTGCGCGTCACCTGCTGGGTGATAGTCGATGCGCCCTGCCAGCGACGGCCCTTGCCCCGGTTTTCCAGCGCGACCCAGGCCGCGCGCGCCATGCCGACCGGATCGACGCCGGGATGCAGGTAGAAACGCTTGTCCTCGGTCGATACCATCGCATCGACCATGACGGTCGGAATCTGGCCATAGTCCAGCCAGCGCCCGAAACTTGGCCCCAAAGAAACGATGACGCTGCCATCGGCGGCATGAACGCGGATCATCTGGCCGTTGGGGGATGATTTGAGAGAGGCATAGTCAGGCAAAGACTGCATCGCCACCACCACGGCGATCACGACCGCGATCAGCCCCGCGACGCTTGCCGCCACGCCGATCTTCAGACCGCGTATCAGCCACTTCTTCACCCCGACGGGCTTGTCCTTGCTCTTGCCTGATCGTGCCATCTGTGCCGCCCCGGATACCCGCTAATCCCGGCGCGGGCCAGCGCAAATACTGCGCGGCCCCGTCAAAAAGCCGGGATAGCCTCCATGATGATCAGCGGTTTACCAGCGATGAACGCGGGCTTTCATTCCGCTTCGTCGCGCGGCTTGAAATCCAGCGAGGCGCTGTTCATGCAATAGCGCAAACCGCCCACCCCCGGCCCATCGGGGAAGACATGGCCCAGATGCCCTTCGCAGGTGGCACAGCGCACTTCGGTGCGGACCATGCCATGGCTGGCGTCGCGGATTTCCTCCACCGCGTCGATGTCCACCGGCGCGGTGAAGCTGGGCCAGCCCGAACCGCTGTCATATTTTTCGTCGGCGTCGAACAATTCCGTGCCGCACCCGGCGCAAAAATAGACGCCGTCGGCTTTGTTGGCGTTATATTTTCCGGTGAAAGCGCGTTCGGTGCCGGCTTCACGCAGCATATGATATTGTTCGGGGGAAAGGCGGTCGCGCCATTCCGCGTCGGTCAGGTTGATCTTGTCCATGGCCGCAATATGGGCGCGCATGGCCCGCCGATCAAGCGTCCGCAATGCGCGTCAGCCGCATCGCCAGCCGCGCCGCACCCGGTGTCGCCGCCAGCGCCCTAAGCAACCCCGGATAGCGGCCCAGCGCCCGGAACCCCGCCGCCACACGCAGCGGCGACGCTGCCCGACGGGCAAAATCGCGCTGATAACCCACAGCGCCGTCGCGCCCCTGCGCCTGCCAGCGATCCACTGCCGCCGCCGCACTGGCCAGCGCGATGCCGATCCCCTCCCCTGCCAGCGACGGGATGACGGCGGCCTGATCGCCCAGCCGGTAAAGCCCCGGCCATGTCCTCGTCGCGCGCCAGCCATAGGGTATATCGCCAATCGCATCGACATGCGCGTCGGCAGGCATATCGCCCAGCCGGTCGGCCAGCGCAGGCGAACGATCCGCCAGCGCGGCGATCAGTGCCAGCGGACGGCCGCCCGCTGCGCTTAACGCACTTTTGCGCACCGCCATGCACAGGTTCGCGCTGCCATCCTCCTGCAACAACAGGCCGACATAGCCACCATCGACCCAGTGCAGCTCGATCCGCCCGCCAATCAGGCGGCGGCGCGCAGCACTGGCGGGCAGGCGCAGGCGCAGGCCCAGTTCCGGGTCATCGCCGCCATGGGGACGCGCCACGCCGCGCAGGTCATGCTTGCCAGTGGCCAGAAACAGGGCGTCCCAGTCGATCGCGTCGCCATCGTCCATCGTGACGGCGGTGGGGGAAAGGCTGCGCACGCTATGACCCAGCCGCATCGCCACCCCCGCCTGCGCAGCGGCAGCGCGTAGCACCGTGTCGAGCCGATGGCGCGACAGGCCCATGCCCGGCGCGGGCAGCGGCAGGACAATCTCCCGCCCGCCCGCAAACAGCGCTAGGGTGTAAATCGCATGGCCCCCCAGCGTTTGCACCTCGATGCCCAGCGCGCCAATCTGCGCCAGTGTCGCCCAGCTGAGGAAACCGCCGCACAGCGCATCGCCCGGCTCGACCTGCCGGTCGATCAGCAACGGTTGCGCCCCGCGCTGTGCCAGCCGCAACGCGGCGGCGGCCCCGGCCGGACCTGCGCCGATGATTATCGGCACCTTGAAACACACAGGCGAAACGGAAAAGAGCGTGCGATCCGCGCATCGCCGATCCCCACCGCTGCCAGCATATCGCGCCATTCGTCGGCCACGAAACTACGCGCGATCGACAATTGCCCGTCCTGCCGCACGATGCGATGCACGCCCAGCAACCGGGCGAGCAGCGGATAGCCCCGATAGGCAAAACCATCCCGGTGCAAATCATTGACGAACCAGCCCATGCGCGCCCGATCCTCCATGAAGCGCAGGAACGCCAGCCGCTCCCCCTCATCCATATGGTGGGTGACCAGGCTGGAAACGATGATGTCCCATGGTTCATGCACCAGCGCCGCATAGTCGCCGGTGCGATAGTCGATGTGCAGCGCCGGGTCGGTTCGCGCCTGCGCCACCGCCGCGCTGCGGGCGTTCAGGTCGATGCCCACCAGTTCGCAGGCAATGCCCCGTCGCTGCGCCCAATGCGCGATCCGCCGCAGCATCCCGCCATCGCCATAGCCCACGTCCAGCAGCCGGAACGGTCCCGTCACTGCCCGGTCGAGAAAGGCCAGCGTCGGCCGCGCCGCCAGCGTCACCCGGTTGACCCGGTCGAGATCGTTCAGAACCCGCGCATAGATGGCGTCCGGCAGGTCGGCGGCATCCATCTGCTCCTGCGCCAGCGCACGTTTCATGGTGCGGCGCGGTGAAAGGCCAGCCCCTCCGCCGCCAGCCCCGGCCCGAACGCCAGCGCAATGCCCTGCCCCGCCTGTTCCCCCGCCAATATCCGCGCCAGCACGAACATCAGCGTGGCAGAGGACATATTGCCGAACGCGCGCAGCACCGCCCGGCTATGGTCCAGCGCATCCGGGGACAGATCGAGCGCGCGTGCTACCGCGTCCAAAATGGAGCGCCCCCCGGCATGAACCGCCCACAAATCTACGCTATCGACCGGCACCGGCAGGCTGATAGTCCCCGCCAGCGCCTGCGCGATCGCGCCCGGCACTTCGCCCGACAAATGCATGGCGAAACCATGATCGCCCAGATCCCAGCGAATGAGGTCCGCCGTGTCCGGCACCGTCATGGCAAAGGGCTGACCCAGTTCGATCCCGCGCGTAATCCCGGCGGGCGCGCCCGTGACCAAAGCCGCCGCCGCGCCATCACCAAATTGCAGCATCGCCAGCAGCGGCTCGACGCGCGCATCCTCCTGCAAATGCAGGCTGCTGAGTTCCACGCAGATCACCAGCACCCGCGCATCGGGTTCCGACCGCACGATATGGCGGGCGGATCGCAACGCGACGATCGCGGCATAGCAGCCCATATAGCCGACCATCAGCCGCTCGACAGAGGGTGACAGTCCCAGCATCGTGACAAGCCGCTGGTCGATGCCCGGCGCGGTGAAGCCAGTGCAACTGGCCACTACCAGATGCGTGATGCCGTCGATGGCGGCCTGCTCCCCCAGCGCCGCGACGGCGCGCGCAGCCAGGATCGGCGCTTGCTCTGCATAGACGCCCATGCGCTGCGCCGTGGTGGGCCATGCCGCGCCATAAAATCCCGTTGGCGCGGTCGGCGCATCCAGCACCGACCAGCGGTGGTCGATACCGCTGCGCTGCGCCATCCGGCTGAACAGCGCCCGGTCGCGCGGATCGGCGATGCGGGCGCTGGCCCAATCGACAAAGGCCGGATGAATATCCGTGTCGGGAACGGCAGTGCCGATGGCGTGGATGAAAGCGGTGGAAATGATGCGCTGCCTTTATTGCGACCTGTTTGGCGATGAAAGCGCGCGGGGCGGGATTATCGTTCCCGTGCCGCCTGCCGGGCGATGGTCAGCAATTCATGGCGGACCAGCAGCTCGCCGGTCCCCCGCCCCGACCGGGTGGCGCGCTCCGCCTGGCTCAGGCGCTGGATGACGCGGGCCACGCCGGGCGCGTCCCACAACCGCACCTGCCGGGTGACGACGCCCTTGTCCTTCCAGAACACGGCCTTGCCCGCTGCCTCGACTGCCCCGTCCAGCCGCCCGCTGGCGTCGAATTCGGCGCGGATATTGGCGATCAGCATCGCACGGGTCAGCAACGGGCGAATGACCGCCGCCATCGCCGTGCCGCTTTGCGCCAGCGATCCCAGTTCATGGTGCATGGATTTCAGGTCGCCACCCAGCACCGCGTTGACCAGCGGGCCGACCTCCGTATCGGGATTGTCGGCGGACAGCGCATCCAAAGCCTCTGCCGTCGCGTCGCGCGGCCGGTCGGGCGCAGCGTCCAGATAGAGGATCAGCTTTTCGATCTCTCCCGCCATCAGCGCACGGTCGCCATTGGCCAGGTCCACGATCCGCCGGGCGAGGTCCGATGGCAGGCGCAAGCCCCCTTCGCGCGCGATGCCGACGGCAATCTGTTCCGATTCGCGCGCATCAGGCTGGTAGGAAATAAACGCCATGGCCCGCTTGTGGTCCAGCGCCAGCTTCACCAGCTTCGACGTCGCCTTGAGCGCGCCCGCCACCGCAATCACCGGATTACCCGCCGCTTCCCCGTCCAGCAGCGCGCTCAGCGCGGGCAGCGATTCGTCGCCCATGCCATGAATGCGAATCCAGCGTTTGTCGCCGAACATGGAAAAGGATGCCGCTTCGTCCGACAGTCGGGCCGGATCGTCGCGCAGGGTCGGCGCGTCCAGGTCGATACGCTCCGCATCCGGTCCCATCGCCCGTTCCAGCCGCCGGGCCAGCGCGCTGCTGCCCGCTTCGTCGGGACCGTAGAGCAGGAAGAAACGCAGGTCAGCCGATGCCCCCTGCCCCGGCGCATCGAGCGCCTTTTCGATCTGGCCCCGATTAGCCTTCAAGGATTGCGGTCCGCGCTGGCGAACAGGGCCAGCCGCGCGACGATCTGGTCCGCGACCGTCTGCGACAGCCGTTCGAGCGCGGTATCTTCCGCCGCGATCGTCGCAAATTCGCTGGACGTGACGTCGATGCCCGCGTCGGACCCGGCGCTGTCGTCCAGCACCTGCGCCCCGGTCGCTTCGTCCACCAGTTGATAGCGGGCGCGCAACGTGCGGCGTTCGCGGGTGATGGCGGCATCGGCGCGCAGGCCGAAACCGGCGATCTGGTCGTCCAGCTTCACCACCAGCTTGTAACGCGGACCCGACCCGCCCTTCATCGCGGCCAGCCGGTCGCTCAGCGCATTGTGCATCAGCCAGCCGGCCTTGCCCTCGATCGGCTGCACTTCGACATTGCCCAGCGCCTGGGCGACCGCGCCATGGCTGCCCCCGCCATAGACCGGGCGCAGGCCGCAGCCGGTCAGGATCAGCGAAAGGGCGATGATAGAAATTATGCGCTTCATGCCCAGACCCTTAAACCCTCCGTCGTTCCCGCGAAAGCAGGAACGACGATGGTGTCAGATAACGATATTCACCAGACGATCCGGCACGACGATGATCTTCTTGGGTGCCGCCCCGTCCAATATCCGCACCACATTGGGCGCGGCCAGCGCCAGCCGTTCCAGCTCGTCTTTCGCCATTCCCTTGGGGACCGTGATGGTATCGCGCAGCTTGCCCATCACCTGACAGGCAATGGTGACTTCATCATCGACCAGCAAAGCCGGATCGACCACAGGCCATGCCGCGTCGGCGATCAGGCCGGTTTCGCCCATATCGGCCCAGGCTTCCTCCGCCAGATGCGGCGTCATCGGCGCGACCAGCAGCGCCAGCGCGCGGATGGCGGCATTGCGCGATGCGGACGGGGCGGCCTTTTCCACGGCATTGGCCAGTTCGTAAATCTTGGCGACCGCCTTGTTGAACGACAGCGCCTCGATATCCTTGGCGATGCCGTCGATCGTCTGGTGCAGCTTGCGGTCGAGCGGCTTGTCCTGCCCCTCCGCGCCGGCCTCGATCTGGCCGAACAGCCGCCACAGCCGGTTGACGAAGCGCCACGATCCTTCGATCCCGCTTTCCGTCCAGGGCAGGTCGCGTTCGGGCGGGCTGTCCGACAGCATGAACCAACGCACCGCGTCCGCGCCATATTGGGCGATTATGTCGTCGGGATCGACGACATTCTTCTTGGACTTGGACATTTTCTCGACCCGGCCGACCGTCAGCTCGATTTCACGTCCCGCGCCATCAATCCAAAATGCTCGTCCGTCCCGTTTTTCTATTTCAGTTGGTGGGTAGTGGGTACGGGCGAACACGCCTGGCTGAACGGCAGTATCCCAATCTTTGTAATACGTCTCATGCGTCACCATCCCCTGCGTGAACAGGCCGGTGACCGGTTCGGCAAAACCCAGTTGCCCCATATGCTGCAACGCCCGCGTCCAGAAACGCGCATAGAGCAGATGCAGGATCGCATGTTCGACCCCGCCAATATATTGCCCGACCGGCAGCCATTTCTCGACCGTCTCCCGGTCGAACGGCTTGTCCTTGGGCTGGCTGGCGAAGCGGATGAAATACCAGCTTGAGTCCGCAAACGTGTCGAGCGTATCGGTTTCGCGCACCGCCGCCTTGCCGCAGGACGGGCAATCCACATGCTTCCAGGTCGGATGACGGTCGAGCGGATTGCCGGGAATGTCGAACGTCACATCGTCGGGCAGCACGACCGGCAATTGTGCTTTGGGCACCGGCACCGGGCCGCAATCCGCGCAATGGATCACCGGGATCGGCGTGCCCCAATAACGCTGGCGCGACACGCCCCAATCGCGCAGGCGGAATACGGTCGTCCCGGTCCCCCATCCTTCCGCCTCGGCGCGGGAGATCACTTCCGCCTTGGCTTCCTCGACCGTCATGCCATCCAGAAAGCGCGAGTTCACCAGCTTGCCCGGCGCGCTATAGGCTTCATTGTGGATGGGCGCGCTTTCGTCGCCTTCCGCCGCGACCACCCGCTCGACCGGCAACATATATTTGCGCGCAAAGTCCAGGTCGCGCTGGTCGTGCGCGGGCACGCCCATCACCGCGCCGGTGCCATAGTCCATCAGCACGAAATTGGCGACGAACAGCGGCAGCTTCCATTCGGGGTCGAACGGATGGCAGACCGACAGGCCGGTGTCGTAGCCGAGCTTTTCCTGGGTCTCGACCTCGGCTGCGGCGGTGCCGCTCTGGCGGCATTCGGCGGCAAAGGCGGCGAGGCGCACGTCATTGTCGGCGAGCGCGAGGGCCAAGGGATGATCGGGCGCGATCGCGGCAAAGCTCGCGCCAAAGATGGTGTCGGGCCGGGTCGAGAACACCTCGACATGATCGATGACCTGATCGGCATGGGCAACCGCCCTGTCGAGCGCGAAGCGGAACTGGAGCCCCTGGCTCTTGCCGATCCAGTTTTCCTGCATCAGCCGGACCTTTTCGGGCCACTGGTCGAGCGTTGCCAGGCCGCCCAGCAGGTCGTCGGCAAAGCGCGTGATTCGCAGGAACCACTGGTTGAGCTTCTTCTTCTCGACCGGCGCGCCCGAGCGCCAGCCCTTGCCGTCGATCACCTGTTCGTTGGCGAGCACGGTCATGTCGACCGGATCCCAGTTGACCGAGCTTTCCTTGCGATAGACGAGGTCGTTTTCGTACAGGTCGAGGAACAGCGCCTGTTCGTGGCCGTAATAGTCTGGCTCGCACGTCGCGAGTTCGCGGCTCCAGTCGAGCGCGAAGCCGAGCTGCTTCAGCTGCGCGCGCATCGCCGCGATATTGGCGCGGGTCCAGTCGCCCGGATGCACCTTCTTTTCCATCGCGGCATTCTCGGCGGGCATGCCGAACGCGTCCCAGCCCATCGGATGGAGCACGTCATGCCCCTGCATCCGGCGAAAGCGCGCGAGAACGTCGCCCATCGAATAGTTACGGACATGGCCGATATGGATGCGCCCCGAAGGATAGGGAAACATCTCCAGCACATAGCTTTTGGGCGCGCCGGGCCGGTTGCCCGCGCGAAAGCATGCCGCCTCCTCCCAGCGTCGCTGCCATTTGGCATCCACCGCCGCAGGGTTGAACCGCCTGTCCGTCATCGAAACTCCAATATTCGAAACGCCGTCGTCAGCGGCGCGTTACTCGGCGATGGCGAGGCGCCTGAGGTCGCGGGCGCGGGTGAGGATGATCTCCTCCACCTTCTGCGTGGTCGCGGCCTGTACCGGCTGGTCGATCCACTGGCCGTTCTGAAGCAGCTGGCGGCTGGCGGCGACCGACAATGCGTCGGCGCGCAGGTTGCGGTCGAGGATCGACACGGTCAGCTTCATCCGCTCGCCCGGCGCGTTGGGATTGGCATACCAGTCGGTCACGATCACGCCGCCGTTGGAATCGGTCTGCAGCATCGGCATGAAGCCCAGCGTGTCGAGCGTGGCACGCCACAGATAGCTGTTGACCCCGATGGTGGTGACGTTGGCTGCGGCAAGATCGGCCTTGGGCCGCTCATCGCCGCCGCCGCACGCCGCCAGCAGGATCACCGGCGCCGCGATCAGCGCCGTCGCGAGCGAGCGCCGGAAACGGGAAAGGGTCATGGTCATGGACGGAACCGGCCTTAAGGAGATCGACATGGAACCGCCTTCTATAGGCAAGCGCGCAAGCCGCACAAGCGCCAAGCGCTGTGTCCCGTCGGCGCTCCCCGCCCGAGCAGTGCACTGAAGCCACAGTGGAGCAAAAAGCGTTGCCATGGGTGGCACGCCGGCGCCGAATGATGATATGGGTGTTTTCCAACAAGCGGGATCGACTCGCGAAGGGGGATATGGACGTGATGGGCCGAGGGAGCCGAGTGGCGACGGGAAGCGCGATTTTCGCGGCGCTGTCGCTCGTGGTCGCTCCGGCGGTCGGACGCGTCGATCCTGCCCGCGTTATCTCGGAAGCGGCCGATTCGGGCGTCTCGCTGAGCGCGCTGGGCAGTATCGGTTCCTTCACCCCCGTTACCAGCGATTCGCGCCTTTCCCGTGCCTATGCCGATGCGCGCAGCGCCGGCGGTCAGCACAGCTTCCGCTTCACGCCCACCGTGGGGTCGATGGGAGCCAACCGCTCGATCACCATCGTGGTTCGTGCCCCCGCCAGCAGCAGCGGTGCGGGCACGCGCTCGGTGGCGACGCCTTCGCTGGGCCTGGGTTCGGTGTCCTTCAATCTTCGTACGGCGCGCGGGCTTGAGCGGTTCGCCGCGGAGGCGACCGGATCGCGCGATGCCGATCCGATGCTGGCACAGGGCCTCGAACTGCCGAGGGGCTTCACGATCGAAAAGCCCAAGCGGCTGTCGACCGACGTCGAGCTGGAAGGCGTGACGGCGGGCAATGGTTCGCCGCGCACTCTGGTGGGCAGCAAGGGCTATGCGGTCGACGTGACCGGCTCCTATTCGCTGACCCGCAATCTCGATGTGACCGCGGGCGTCCGCTATAACGGCCGCCAGCAGCGGCTGAACCCGCTGACCGATCAGGCGCAGGACGACCAGGCCGTCTACGTCGGCACGACGTTCAAGTTCTGATTTCTCGGCAAGTTCTGATTCCCCCGCAAGTTCTGATCTTCGGCAAGGTCTGACGCGCGGGGGGCGATGAGCCCGTCGATCGCGCCATAGCCCGCCGCACCCAGCCGCTTCACTCGCCCCCCGTCCCCTGACCCGACACCGCCGAGCGCCATGACCGGGAGGCGCGCGCGCGCCGCCAACGCGGCGAAGCGGAACGGGCCGAGCGGCCTCGCCCCCGGATGCGAGCGAGTGGCGAACAGCGGCGAGAGGAAGACGCAGTCCACCCCCTGCCGCTCCGCCGCGCGCAGTTCCGCCGAATCATGCACGGGCGCCGACCGCAGGAAGCGGGCCCGTGCGATGCGGTCATGCGCGCGGCCATGCGCGCCGCCGGCCCCCCATTGTGCCGCTTCCTCGTCGCTCCCCGCCAGCAGCAGACACAAAGACCGCCGCCGCGCGATGCGACGAAGCGCCGCGAACAGCGCACGGCGCTCCGCCTCCGCCGTCCGGTAGTGGCGGAAGATGATTCCCGCGCCGCGCGGCAGGCGTCGCGCCGCCGCCAGGAGGTCGCCGGTTGCCACGCGTTCGTCGGTGAACAGCCAGATGGCGGGCAGGGCGGCTGCGGGGCGTTGGCGAGGGCGCATGCGACGCCTATAGCAGCGCGCATCATGACCGACACTCTCTCCGCCAGCAGCGCCGCCCAACGTCTTGCCTCCGTCCGCGAGGCGATCGCGGGCGCGGCGCGCGTCGCCGGCCGATCCGCCGACGATGTGCGACTGATCGCGGTGTCGAAGACTCACGAGGCCGACGCCATCGCCCCGCTGATTGCTGCCGGACAGCGTGTGTTCGGCGAGAACCGGGTCCAGGAGGCGGCGGCCAAATGGCCCGCGCTGATCGAGCGCACGCCCGACCTTTCGTTGTATCTCGTGGGGCAGCTTCAGTCGAACAAGGCGGCCGAGGCAGTGGCCTTGTTCGACGCGATCCATTCGGTCGACCGCCTGTCGCTCGTCACCGCGCTCGCCCGCGCGATGGACAAGGCGGGGCGGCGGCCCGAATGCTTCATCCAGGTCAATATCGGTGCCGAGCCGCAAAAGGGCGGCTGCGCCATTGCAGACATATCTTCGCTGCTTGCCGAGGCCCGCGCGGCGGGTCTGCCCGTCGTCGGCCTGATGTGCGTGCCGCCCGCCGATGTCGAGGCCGCACCCTATTTCGCGCTGCTCCGCAAGCTCGCGGACGATCATGGTGCCGGGCGGCTCAGCATGGGCATGTCGGGCGATTTCGAAACGGCGGTGATGCTGGGGGCCACCGATGTGCGCGTGGGCAGCGCGCTGTTCGGCGCGAGGGGATAAGGCGGCGCTTGATCTTCGGCGTCACGGTCGCATTGCGGTCATCGGCGGGGGCCATGACGATCCCGGTGGGCAGGAAGGGACAGGAATGCGGGGATCGATGCGAATGGCGAAATGGGTCGGCCTTGCGGCCATCGGCGCGACTCTGTCGGCCTGTGGCGGCGGATCGGGGGGTGGGGACGTGCAATCGACGCCGCCCCCGGCCACCACGCCACCGCCCGCCCCGCCGCCACGGGTCGACTATGACACCAGCGAATACAGGGCATCGAACGGCCCGGTGGCTCACAATGCCATCGCCGCCTATGACGCAGGGGCGAGCGGCGCGGGCGTGACGGTGGGCGTGATCGACACCGGGATCAGCGATCCGACCGGCGCGCTGGCAGGGCGGATCAGCAGCGCGTCGCGCGACTTTTCCGGCAATGGATCGATCAGCGACATCAGCGGCCACGGTACCGCCGTCGGCATGATCCTGGGTGCCGGCCGCGACGACAGGGCCACGCTGGGCATGGCATGGGGCGCCGACATCATGGCGCTGCGCACCGACGAACCGGGAAGCTGCAATCCGGGCACCAGTTCCGCATGCCGGCATCCCACCCCCCTGCTCGCCAGCGCGCTCGACCATGCGGTCACCAACGGCGCGCGCGTGGTCAATATCTCGCTGGGCGGCACGACGGCGACGCAGGATCTTCGCGCGGCGGTCGATCGGGCGACGGCGGCCGGAACGATCATCGTCATTTCGGCGGGCAATGGCGGCAGCGCGGCGCCCGATGCGCTTGCGGCGAGCATCGCCGATCCCGCCATCGGTCGCGGGCTGGTGATCATCGCCACCGCGCTCAACAGCCTCGACACGCGCGCCAGCTTCTCGAACGGCGCGCTGGGGTTCGAGGGATCGTCGATCGCCGCGCTGGGTGTGGGCGTGCGGACGCTCGACGCCAGTGGGAACGAGGTCGGCTTCGCCGGCACCAGCGCGGCCGCGCCGCTCGTGGCGGGCGCGGTGGCGCTGCTCCGCCAGGCGTTTCCTACGCTCAGCCCGGACCAGATCGTCCGCCTGCTGCTCGATTCCGCGCGCGATATCGGAACGATCGGGGCGGACAGCATCTATGGCGTGGGCATGCTCGACCTGGCGCGGGCTTTCACGCCACGGGGAACGCTCAGCCTGGCCGGAACCGCCACGCCGCTCGGCACCGTGGGGGTCGGCCAGCTCTCCTCGGCCATGGGCGATGCGGCGACGGGGCAGGGGGTCGAGGCGGTGACGATCGACGCTCTGGGTCGCGCCTATCGCGTCGATATCAGCCCCGCGATGCGCCGCACCGCTCCCGGCATGACGCTCGCCCCCGCCATTGGCCGTATCCAGCAGTCCGCGTCGTTGACGCGCGGCAGTGCCGCCGTGGCGCTGTCCTTCGTGCCGGGCCGTGCGCTTCCGGGCGAGGAGCGGATGGCGTGGCGTTCCGACGCCGCGCCCGGCCCTCGCCTGCTGACCGCGCGCATGATGGCACAGGTCGCGCCCGGTGCGCGTATCGCGGTCGGGCTGGCGAGCGGTGCGCATGCGCTCGACGCCATGCTCGATCCGCGCGCGTCGGCGGCGTTCCTGACCGCCGGTGCCGATTCCGTGCTGACGCCGGAATTCCGCGCGGACAGCGCGATTGCCATGCGGCAGGCGCTCGCCCCCGGACTGATGCTCGGGATCCATGCCGAGCGGGGCAGGGTGGCGGGCGACTCCCTGCGCGATCCGCTTCGCGCCGATGCGGCGGGCGCGCGCGATGGCGGCTATCGGCTGGCGGGCGCGAGCCTTGGAGCGCATGCCGGGCCGGCGCGCCTGACGATCGGCGTCGATCATGTCGCGGAAGATTCGACCGCGCTCGGCGCGCGCTTCGACCCGCTGTTCGGTGCGCAGTCGGCGGAGACGATCATGGCGGGCAGCGCGCTGTCGGTCGTGCGGGGCGGCTGGACGCTTGGCGGCAGCTACCGGCACGGCTGGACGCGCGCGGCGGCGGGCGGGCTGCTCGAGCGCGGCGGGCGGCTGCGCAGCGCGGCATGGTCGGTGGAGGCGATCGGACATGCGCTGCTGCGCTCGGGCGACCGGCTTGCGCTCCGCCACGCCCGGCCGCTCAGGGTCGAGGGGAGCGATTTCGCGCTGACCGTTCCGACCGGCTATGATTATGCGACCGGCGCGGCGACCATGGGCCGCCGGTCGCTGGACCTGACACCGCGCGGGCGCGAAAGCGTGAGCGAGATCGTCTATGCGGCACCGGCAGCGGGCGGTTGGCTGACCGCGAACCTCTACCGGCGGGTGCAACCGGGACACAGCGCCGCCGCGCCCGACGATATGGGGCTGGCGGTCCGCTTCGCGGCGGGATTCTGACGCTGCGCGAGCGGCTGGCCAGCGGCGCGCGGGGAGGGTAAGGCGGCGTTCATTCACGAACCGACATAAGGACCGCCCCATGCGCCCATCCGGCCGCGCCCCCGATCAAATGCGCAGCATCACCATCGAACCCGGCTTTACCCGCCATGCCGAGGGAAGCTGCCTCATCAGCTTTGGCGACACGCGCGTGCTGTGCACCGCATCGATCGAAGAGCGTGTGCCGCCGTTCATGCGCGGCAAGGGCGAGGGGTGGATCACCGCCGAATATGGCATGCTGCCCCGCGCCACCCACACGCGCGGCAGCC
>CAZJCT010000067.1:0-13837 GCA_964544675.1 uncultured Sphingobium sp. | reverse complement strand
CGTTCATCAGCCGCAGCGGCTTGAACTGGTCCTCGGTCAGCTCGCCGCGCATCCGGCGTTCGGTCTGGTCGCGGAATTCGGCGACGCGGGCGTCCACCATGGCCTGGTCATATTGGTCGTAGCGATACATTTATCTTCTCCGTTCGCCTCGAGCGAAGTCGAGAGGCAGGTAGGCGGCGTGTCTCGACTTCGCTCGACACGAACGGCGGTTTTGAACGCCTGTCATCAGATCACCCAGTTGCCGGCCGCCGGATCGGCGGGCTTGAGGGACAGGTCGAGGCGGACGGTCGGGCCGAGCGCGCGGATACGGTCCTTGATATGCGCGGGGCGGACGCGGCCGTCCTCCTTCACCGCCTCGATCAGATAGGCGGCGTTGACGCGGCGCGCGGCGCTTTCGCGTGCGATGATCGCATCGCCATCCTGGCCCACGTCCACGGCTTCATCGACGTGGCGGGACCAGTCGGTTCCCGTCCACCAGATGACGTCGCCTGTGGCGAGGTCGTTGCCCGTGGCTATCATCATTCCTTGTCTTCCCCCAGCAGCGATTGCAGCACCGAAGCGCGCGCGCCCGACCCGAAGCGGTCGATCGCGTCGGCAAGGCCCGCGACATGGCCCACGACGATCGTCGCGGGGCTCAGTACGTCTTCCCGTTCCACCATATCGCCCAGATCCGCAAGCAAAGTGCGCAGCACGCGCTGATCCGGCCGCGTGCCGTTTTCCAGCACGACCACGGGCACGTCGGGCGACAGGCCGTCGGTCATCAGCTTGTCGGCGATGTCACGCGCGGTGGCGACGCCCATGTAGATGACAAGCGTGCGGCCCTTGCCGGCCAGCCCCGCCCAGTTCTGGTCGGTCAGCCCCTTGCACTGGCCCGCCACGAAGGTGACGGCGCTGGCGACATTGCGGTGGGTGAGCGGCAGATTGGCGGCGGCGGCGCAGCCGAGCGCTGCGCTGATCCCCGGCACGACCTCGACCGGAATACCGGCGGCGCGGCAGGCTTCGAGCTCCTCGCCGCCCCGGCCGAAGATGAAGGGGTCGCCGCCCTTGAGGCGGATGACCGCGCGGCCGCCAAGCGCCTCGCGCACCAGCAGCGCGTTGATCTCCTCCTGCGGCAGCGAATGGCGGTCGCGCTGCTTCGCGACGGACACCAGTTCCGCACCGGGGGAGGCGAGCGCGAGGATTTCCTTGCTGACCAGCCCGTCGTGAACGATCAGCCCGGCGGCAGCGATCAGCCGCGCGGCGCGCAGCGTCAGCAGCTCCGGGTCGCCGGGACCGGCGCCGACCAGATACACCGTTCCCGAAGACGGGCCTGCGGCAGGGAAAGGGGCGGTTTCGTGCATGGTGCCCGATATGGCTTCGCGGGCGCGGGAGGCCAAACGAATATCGCTTTGGGGGCATGTAGTTGAACTTGGCCAACTGACCGAAGCGGCTAACGATCCGCGACGATCTCCGCCGGCTTGAGGCCGATGCCGATCGTCGCCCTTAGCTGCGCGATCTCCGAAGACAGCACGGGATAGGCGCAATGATCGGCGGTGTAGGCGCCGCCGGGACGGTTATTGCCGGAAATACCCAGGCCCGCGGCGGGGCTCGCGCCGGGCCAGCCGCCGAGCGGCCGGTTCCAGTTGATCGTGCCGGCGCGGCTCAGCGACCAGAAGCGGTCGTAATGATCCTGCCGTCCGCCGAACAATGCCGCCGAGAGGCCGAAGCGGGTCGCATTGGCCTCCGCCACCGCCGCGTCGAAGTCCGCGACGCGAACGATCTGGAGAATCGGTCCGAACAGTTCGACGTCGGGCCTTTCCTCCATGCCCGTCACGTCGATGACGCCGGGCGTCACAAAGGGCAGGCCGTCGACCGGCCGCTTCATATGGGTGATCGGCTTGCCGCCGTTGCTCATCAGGAACAGGAAGCTTTCGGTGAGCCCGTCCGCCGTTTCCATGTCGATGACCGGCCCCATATAGGGCGCCGGGTCGGCATCGGGCACGTCGATGATCAGTCGGGAGACGGTGCGCTTGAGCTCGTCGATGACGAGATCGGCCATCTCCTCCTTGAGGATCAGCCGGCGACCGGCGGTGCAGCGTTGTCCGCCGGACGGGAAAGCCGACTGCACCACCATCGCCACGGCAGAGGCGATGTCGAACGTGTCCCAGACGATCATCGCATTGTTCCCGCCCATCTGGAGCGCCAGCAGCTTGTCGGGGCGCGAGGCAAGGGCGCGGTTGATCGCGATGCCGGTGTGCGCCGATCCGGTGAACAGCACGCCAGCCACCCGGTCGTGGCTCACCAGCGCACGGGCGGTGGCCGGGCCGCCGATGATGCAGCGCAGCAGCGGCCGGGGCACGCCCGCCTCGTGGAGCAGGCGGGTGAGCATCACCCCCGTCGCGGGGGCCCTCTCCGACGGCTTGAAGGCGACGCCGTTGCCGGCGACCAGCGCGGGGATGATATGACCGGCGGGCACCTGTGCCGGGGCGTTATAGGGTGTGACGACCGCCAATATGCCATGCGGCTTGTGCCGGAGGGCCTGCTGGGCGCCGAGCGCGCCGTCGAGCCGCTTTTGTCCCGTACGTTCCGAATAGGCGCCGATCGCATGTTCGACGCCTTCGACCACCGCCGCGACTTCGCCGCGCGTGTCCCATAGCGGGCGACCGGTCTCCCGCGCGATCAGGAGCGCGAGATCGGTTTCCTGCGCGCGGACCAGATTGGCGAAGCGGCGGACGGTCTCGACGCGTATCGACAGGGGCTGCGCGGCCCATTGCGGCCACATCGCGGCGACCGTCGCCAGCTCGGCATCGACATCGCTTTCCTCGCCCTGCCACAGGACGGCGCCGGTTGCGGGCTCGTGGGAAATGATCGTGGCCATGGCTGTTGCCGGGATGCCTGCGTTCGGGTTTCGATAACCCGACGATAACCGCAATCTCCTTTAATTTTCGGTTGCGTGAACGGCGAGCGGAGGGCGGGAGGCTGGTTCTGCCCTTGCCCGCTCAGCCGTGAGCGGCGCCCATGGCGCGAATGGCCTCGACCTTGGCGTGGAGCGGCTGCCAGTCGTCGTCGCGGTCGATGGCCGACCAGATCGCCTCGACCTCGTCGATCCACATCGAGCAGGGCGCGTCGCCGTGCCAATAGGGTGCGGTCAGAGCATCGGCACGCGGCGTGGCTTTGCCGACCAGCCCGCGAAGCGTCGCCCATTCCTCGGACGCATAGCCGGGATGGTGGATACCGCGCCCGCCGCGCCAGTCGAAGAAGAAGCGGTCGATCGGTACCTGCGAGGAGCGCAGTGCTGCCACGGCGGCCTCCACGATGGCTCTGGCCTGCTCACTATCGTCGATCTTCAGACCAAGGCGCCCGGCGAAGCGGTCGGCCACGCGCGCCTGGAACTGGTCGGCAAAGCCCTGGAAGATGGCAACCAGCGCCTCCTGCTCGGCGATCGGGGTCAGTGCGACCGCCATCTGCCCGAGATTCCAGTGGATCGCTTCCGCCTGCCGACCGAACGCATAGAGCCCCGCATGGTCGAAATAGGCGGCGGTGAAATGCTCGTCCCAGCGCGGGGTGAAGCGCCACGGGCCATAGTCGAAGCTCTCGCCCGTCACCGCGATATTGTCGGTGTTGAGGACTCCGTGGACGAAGCCCGCGACCATGTACGAGGCGGCAAGATCCGCGCAGCGCGCGACCAGTCGCTCGTACAGCGCCAGGGGCGCGTCGTCGCCGGCCTCGACACCGTGAAGCTCCTCCAGCGCATAGGCGACCAGCCGGCGCAGATGCTCCCGCTCGTCGAGCGCATAGAGCCGCTGGAAACTGCCGATGCGGATATGGCCGTGGCTGAGCCGCACGAGCACCGCCGAACGCGTGGGCGAGGGCTCGTCGCCGCGCGCCAGCGCTTCGCCGGTTTCGATGAGCGAGAAGGTGCGCGATGTCGGCACACCCAGCGCTTCGAGCATCTCGGTCGCGAGGATCTCGCGCACGCCGCCCTTGAGCGTCAGCCGCCCGTCGCCGAAACGGCTGTAGGGGGTCTGCCCCGATCCCTTTGTCCCGAGGTCGAGAAGCCGCCCGCCGGCATCGTCGCGTTCGACCATCTGCGCGTAGAGGAAGCCGCGCCCGTCGCCGATCTCGGGATTGTAGCTGCGGAACTGGTGGCCGTGATAGCGAAGCGCGAGCGGCTGAGGCAGCGATCCGGGCAGCGGCGCGAAACGGCCGAAATGTTCGGTCCATTGCGCGTCCGTCAGACTGTCGAGCCCGACGCTTGCCGCCGCGCGGTCGTTGCGGAAACGCAGGATGTGCCGGGGAAAGTCGGCCGGCTCCACGCTGTCGCCGATGAAGTCGGCGATCCCCGCGATCCTGTTGGCGGGACGAAAGCCCGAAAGCGGGGCGATGGCGGCTTGCGATGTGTCGGTCATGCGTGAATATGGGGTGGGCGAGCCAAGGGGATCAAGCGTGCCGGCATTTGAAGACCGATATTGGTGGTCGCGCGACAATCTGAGGCTGCATTATCGCGACTATCCCGGTCGGAACGACAGGCCGCCCCTCGTCTGCATTCCCGGCCTGACACGAAACGCCCGCGACTTTGAATCGGTGGCCGAGCGGCTGGCGGGCGAGTGGCGGGTGATCTGCGTCGAACTGAGGGGCAGGGCCGAGAGCGCCTATTCCAAGGATCCGATGACCTATGTGCCGCTGGTCTATCTCCAGGATCTCGAGCGGCTGTTCGAGGATGCGGGAATCACCCGTTTCGTCGGCATCGGAACGTCGCTTGGCGGCATCATGCTGATGCTGATCGCCTCCACCGATCCGGAGCGGGTCGCCGGAGCGCTCATCAACGACATCGGCCCGACGATCGAGGAGGAGGGGCTGGACCGCATCCGTCAGTCGGTGGGCACCGGCGGCGGGCAACCGACATGGGTCCATGCCGCGCGCGCGGTGGCGGAAGTGCAAGGCGGAATCTATCCGGATTTCGGGCTGGAGGACTGGCTGAGGGTCGCCAAGCGGCTCTACCGTCTCAACAGCGCGGGTCGTGTGGTCCTCGACTATGACCAGCGGATCGCCGAGCCGTTCCGCGTTCCGGGCGGAGAGGTCGGCGTCGACCTCTGGCCGACACTCGACGGGCTGAAGCGTTGCCCCGTGACCGTGCTCAGGGGCGACCTGTCCGACCTGTTCTCCGACGCCACACTTCGCCGGATGGGCGAACGGCTCCCGCATGCCGATCTGGTCACCGTGCCGCGGGCCGGCCATGCTCCGACGCTGGAGGAGCCCGAAAGCGTCGCTGCCATCGACCGGCTGCTCGCGCGCGTCCTCGCCGCCGAGAATTCAGAATGACTTATCCGCTGCGCCTGCTTCATATCCAGGGCAGTTTCGACCTGGGCGGCAAGGAGGCGCGGATCGTCCGGCTGATGAACCGCTGGGGCGACCGGGCGTCCCACCGGCTGATCGTCGGCAACCCCTCCATGACCGGGGCGCTGGCGGCGATCGACCCGTCCATTGATGCCCGCCTGATGGACGCCGCGCCCGACATCAGCGGACGGCCGACGCCAAGGCGGCTGCTCGCGATCGCTCGGGCGATGCGCGGCTTCGACCTGGTCCTGACGTATAACTGGGGCGCGATGGACGCCGTGCTGGCGCACCGGTTTTTCGCTCGGTGGTTTGGTCTGCCCGGTCTGGTTCATCATGAGGATGGCTTCAACGCCGACGAGGCGACCCGCCTCAAGCCGGAGCGGAACCTCTATCGCCGTCTCGCGCTCGGCAGCGCCCATGCGGTGGTGGTGCCGTCCTGCCAGTTGGAACGGATTGCCGTCGGACCCTGGCGGCAGCCGACGTGGCGGGTCGTCAACATCCCCAACGGGATCGACGTCGATGCCTATTGCCGGCAGCCGGCGCCCGATGCCATTCCCGGGCTTGCGATAGAGCCGGGGCGCGTGGTCGTCGGGACGCTCGCTGGCCTGCGTCCGGTCAAGAACCTGTCGCGGCTGGTGCGGATCGTCGCTCCGTTGCGCGACCGGGTGACGCTGGCGATCGTCGGCGATGGCCCGGATCGTGATGTCATCGCGGCGGAAGCGCGGCGCCTGGGCGTGACCGCGCTGGTCATGCCCGGCTTCCTGCCGCGCCCCGACAGCTTCCTTGGGCTGTTCGACATCTTCGCGCTGACGTCGGACAGCGAGCAGTTTCCGATCGCGCTGGTGGAGGCGATGGCGGCGGGGCTGCCCGTGCTGTCGACCGACGTCGGGGATATCGGCGAGATGCTGCCCCACGCCAACCGCCGCTTCGTTTACCGCGCCGATGACGAGGAAGGACAGAAGGCGGGCCTCGCGCAGCTCGTCGCCGATAGCGATCTTCGGCGGGCGCTCGGCGCGGAGAACAGGGCGCGGGCTCGCGCAGCGTTCGACGAGGGGGCGATGGTCGCCCGCTACGCCGCGCTCTACGATGCGGCGTCGGGTCGCCCGGTGCTGTCGCACACCTGACACCATTGGCCACGCGGAAAGTTGCGGCATGCAGCGAATTTTGTTGCTATGCGTTCAGCCTTATGTGCTGCGCCAGCAGCGCATTGTCTTCGGATTTTGCAAGGATTTTGTGATTGTTCAAGGGTTTGAAGCCGATCCTGTATGCGGGGCGTGAAGTCTGGCCGATCATCGAAGGCGGCAAGGGCGTCAGCGTTTCCAATCACATGAGCTCGGGCGCGTGGGCGGCGGCCGGCGGCATCGGTACGGTGTCCGCGGTCAATGCCGACAGCTATGACGCGTACGGCAACGCCATCCCCCAGATCTATTATGGCAAGACGCGCGCCGCGCGCCATGAGGAACTGATCCAATATGCCATCGACGGCGCGGTCGAGCAGGTGAGGCGCGCCTTCGATCTCGCTGGCGGCAAGGGCGCGATCAACATCAACGTGTTGTGGGAAATGGGCGGAGCGCAGCGGGTGCTTCAGGGCGTTCTGGAACGCACCAAGGGCATGGTCGCCGGCGTCACGTGCGGTGCCGGCATGCCGTACAAGCTGTCGGAGATCGCCGCCGCGCACGATGTTAATTATCTGCCGATCGTCAGTTCGGGCCGGGCTTTCCGTGCGCTGTGGAAGCGCGCTTATTCCCAGGCGGCGGAATGGCTGGCGGCGGTGGTTTACGAGGACCCGTGGCTCGCCGGCGGCCATAACGGCCTGTCCAATGCCGAGGATCCGCGCAAGCCCGAGCCGCCCTATGCGCGGGTCAAGGCGCTTCGCGACACCATGCGCGAGGGCGGCATCCCCGACGAGGTGCCGATCGTGATGGCGGGCGGCGTCTGGTTCCTGCGCGAGTGGGACGACTGGATCGACAATCCCGAACTCGGTGCGATCGCTTTCCAGTTCGGTACGCGGCCGCTTCTGACTCAGGAAAGCCCGATCCCGCAGCAGTGGAAGGACCAGCTCACGCAGCTCGACGAGGGCGACATCCTCCTCCACAAATTCTCGCCCACCGGCTTCTATTCCTCCGCGATCCGCAACGCCTTCCTTCGCGATCTCGAAGCGCGGTCGGACCGGCAGATCGCTTTCTCGCTCGAGCAGGCGGGCGACCATACCCATCAGCTCGACGTGGGCGTGCGTGGCAAGAATTACTGGGTGACTCGCGGCGACCTGCTGCGCGCGCGCGAATGGGTCGGCCACGGCTATGCCAGCGCGCTCAAGACGCCCGACAACACGCTGGTGTTCGTCACCGATGAGGACAAGGCGACCATCCGCAAGGATCAGGCCGATTGCATGGGTTGCCTGTCGCATTGCGGCTTTTCGGCGTGGAAGGACCATGACGACTACAGCACCGGGCGGCTGGCCGACCCGCGCAGCTTCTGCATCCAGAAGACTCTGCAGGACGCGGTCCATGGCGGCGAGCCGGACAAGAACCTGCTGTTCGCGGGGCACAGCGCCTATCGCTTCAAGCAGGACCCCTTTTATTCCAACGGCTTCGTCCCCACAGTCGGACAGCTGGTCGACCGTATCCTGACCGGCGACTGAGGCAGGCAAGGATCGAACGATGCGCGCACCCGAACCGCCCGGCCTAGCCGTCCTTCACTATCGCGCCGCCGATTACGAGATCGTGCGGCCGGGGCACTATGTTCTCTGTGCCGTGAGCGGCGAGATGATCCCGCTGGGTGACCTGATGTACTGGAGCGCGGCGCGGCAGGAAGCCTATCGCGGGCCGGAAGAAGCGACCAAGGCGCTGGTTCCGGTAGGTTAAATCACGTCATGCCAGCGAAGGCTGGCATCTGGTGAAGCAGCGCGCCACCTCAAACGACCCCAGCTTTCGCTGGGGTGACGATGGAGGACTGGCGTGACCCTTAGAGCCTGATCGAAATCGTGAATCAGGCTCTATTCAGATAGTCTAGTCGAACTCCCACGCGCGTTCGCCATGGCTGGAGAGGTCCAGCCCCTCGCGCTCGGCTTCCTCGCTGACCCGCATCGGCGCGAAGGCGGAGACGATGAGGCTGAGCGCCAGTGTCGCGACCGCCGACCAGAGCGCCACCGCGCCGACGCCGACCGCCTGGGCGACGAACTGGCTCATCGCCGACATGCCCTCGTCATAGCCCGCACCGCCGAGCGCGGCCGACGCGAAGGGCGCGAGCAGCAGCGATCCCAATATGCCGCCGACGCCGTGGACGGCGAACACGTCGAGCGAGTCGTCGATCTTCATCCGCTGGCGGATCAGGATCACCGCGCCGAAGCAGATGAGGCCGCCCGAAAGGCCGATGGCCATCGCGCCCAGCGGCCCGACCATGCCCGCCGCCGGAGTGATCGTCGCCAGCCCCGCGATCGCGCCGGTGGCGATGCCGACGGTGGTCGGCTTGCCCAGCTTCACCCGTTCCGCCGCGATCCACGCCAGCGCCGCGGCGGCGGCGGCGAAATGGGTGTTGAGGATCGCGCTCGCCGCCGAATCCCCCGCGCCCAGCGCCGATCCGCCGTTGAAGCCGAACCAGCCGACCCACAGCATCCCTGCGCCGATCATGGTCAGCGCGGGGCTGTGCGGCAGGATCAGCGTGTGCGGAAAGCCCGCGCGGCGCCCGATCAGCAGCGCGATGACTAGCGAGGAGACGCCCGCCGTGGTGTGGACGACAATCCCGCCCGCGAAATCGAGCGTGCCCAGCTCCGCCAGCCAGCCATTGCCCCACACCCAGTGCGCAACCGGCGCATAGACGATGAGCGACCACAGGGCCGCGAACGGCACGACCCAGGCAAAGCGGACGCGCTCGACAAAGGCGCCGACCATCAGCGCGGGCGTGATGATCGCGAAGGTCATCTGGAACAGGACGAAGGCGCTTTCGGATATGGTCATCCCGTCGCGCAGCAGCACGAGGTTGGCGAGGCCGAGGTTCAGCGCGCTGCCCGTCCAGCCATTGCCCGGCGCGAACGCGATGCTGTAGCCGACCAGCCCCCAGAGCAGCGATGCGATGCCCGCGATGGCGAAGCAGTGCATCATCACCGACAGCAGGTTCCGCGCGCGCACCAGCCCCCCATAGAAGAGAGCGAGGCCGGGCAGCGTCATGAACAGCACCAGCGCCGAACATGTCAGCACCCATGCGGTGTCGCCGGTGTCGGGGGTGAGAAGGGGGCCTTGCGCCTGTGCGGGAATGGCCCCGCCGGCAAAAATCGCTGCGGCCAGCAACCGGCCGACGCCTCGAATCGCGCTGTTCATTCGTCCCCCCTTGTCACCGAAGGGCCGTTCTAGCGCGGCCCGGTCAGAAAAATATTAAACGTGCGTCCAATTCCGTTCGTGCTGAGGAGGGACTGAGCGGAGCGAAGGCCCATCTCGAAGCACACTACAGTCCCCTTCAGCTGACTGCTTGCAGCAGCCGCTCAGGACAGGCTTCGAGACGCCGCTTCGCGGCTCCTCGGGACGAACGGTGGTTATGGTCACCCCTACCGCCACCCTTCCAGCACCTGATCGGGCGGACGGTCGCCGCCGATCCACAGGCGGATGTTGGTGATGACCTTGCCGCCGGTATCCTCGCGACCCTCGAAGGTCGCCGACCCCATGTGCGGCAGCAGCACCACGTTCGACAGAGCCAGCAGGCGCGGATCGACCGCCGGTTCGTGGCTGTACACGTCGAGCCCTGCGCCCGCGATCCGTCCCTGCTGCAACGCGCCGATCAGCGCATTCTCGTCGGTCACGTCGGCGCGCGAGGTGTTGATGAGATAGGCGCTCGGCTTCATCAGCGCGATCCGCCGCGCGTCGATCATGCCCTCGGTCTGATCGGTATGCGGGCAGTGGATCGACAATATGTCCGCCTCCGCCAGCAGCGAGTCGAGCTGGGGGTAGAAGGTCGCGCCCGTCTCCGCCTCGACCTGCGCGGGCAGGCGGTGCCGGTTGTGATAGGCGATGCGCAGGCCGAATGCGGCGGCGCGGCGCGCGACCGCCTGGCCGATTCGGCCCATGCCGATGATGCCGAGCAGCTTGCCGCCGATGCGGTGGCCGAGCATCGCCGAGGGGTTCCAGCCGCTCCAGCTGCCCGACCGCACCAGCTTCTCGCCCTCCGCCAGCCGGCGTGGCACCGACAGGATCAGCGCCATCGTCATGTCGGCGGTATCCTCGGTCAGGACGCCGGGGGTGTTGGTGACGATGACATCGCGCGCACGCGCCGCGTGAAGGTCGATATGGTCGACGCCATTGCCGAAATTGGCGATCAGTTGCAGCCGGTCGCCCGCCGCCGCCAGCATCTCGGCATCGATGGTGTCGGTGATCGTCGGGACCAGCACGTCGCATTCGGCCATGGCGGCGATCATGCGGTCGCGCTCGAACGGCTCGTCGGTGACGTTGAAACGGACGTCGAACAGCGCCGCCATGCGGCTCTCGACCGCGGCGGGCAGGCGCCGGGTGACGATGATGCGCGGATGCGCCGGACGGATGCGACGGGCCATGGCGGGGACTTCGTTCAAGCCCCGCCAAAGGTCAAGCCCCGAGCGCCAACGATGCCCCTTCATCCCGCGCCGGGACGTGAGGCGACGGGGCCGCGCTGTCCGGTTGCAGCGTCTCCGCGTGCATGGCAAGGGAGGAGGATGATAGCACGACCCTCCGTCCGATGGCTGTACGCAATTGCGGCAATGCTGCTGCTGCCGGCGGCGGGCGCGGTGCTCGCCCCGGCACCCGCGTCCGCACAGGCGGAGCGCAAGACGCCCTACTGGGCCGCCATCGCCGAGGAAGAGGCGCTGATGCGCGTGGGGCCGAGCACCGATTATCCCGCCAGCTGGCTCTACCGCCGCCGCAACTTGCCGGTGAAGGTGATCGAGACCTATCCCAACTGGCGCAAGGTCGAGGATCCCGACGGCACCCAGGGCTGGATGCACAAGCGCCTGTTGAAGGCGGAGGCGACCGCGATCGTCGTCCGCGAGATCGCCCCCCTCCACAACGCCCGCAACCGCACCGCCCCGACACTTTTCCGTGCCGAACCGGGCGTGGTCGGCCGCGTCTCCGACTGCAAGGACGGCTGGTGCGCGTTTGACGTCAACGGCCAGCGGGGGTTTGTCGAGGCGCGGTTTTTGTGGGGGGCGGTTGAGGAGTGAGGGGGGTCAATTGAATCTCGATATCGCACGAGAGTGCGCTGGTGCGGCGATTGCTCTGTTCTTCCAGCCGATATCGAATTTTGCTCGCGTCTGACGAGCGGATTGTGCGATTGAAGGGTGATGCCAACGGTTAAGCCTACGATCCTGCAATGGGCGCGCGAAAGCGCGGGGCTTTCGCTTGAAGAGGCGGCAGCGAAGGTGGGTATTAACGCGGCGCGCGGCGTAACAGGAGCTGACCGGCTCCTGGGTTTCGAAACCGAGGAGGGCGACGTCCCGCGCTCGCTATTGCTGAAGATGGCAAAGGCCTATCGCCGTCCGCTCGTCGCATTCTACCTGAATGAGCCTCCAGCTCGTGGTGACCGGGGGGAAGACTTTCGCACCCTACCTGATCGCCAAACTGGCGGCGAGGCACTGGTGGACGCTCTCGTTCGCGACATTCGCTCTCGGCAGGCAGTCGTGCGCGCCGTGCTGGTGGAAGAGGAGGAGGCTGGCCCACTCCCGTTCATCGGTTCGATGTCACGGCACGACGGGGTTGGCCCGGTACTGGCATCAATTCGGCAGGTGCTTGGGCTCGACCTCGCCGCGTTCCGCGCACAGGGCTCGGCAGATGCTGGCTTCGCCCTTTTGCGCAGTCGAGTTGAGGCTGCTGGAATTTATGTGCTTCTGATCGGCAATCTTGGCAGTTACCACTCGGCCATCGACGTCGATGCATTCAGGGGCTTTGCTCTTGCTGATCCGATTGCACCGTTTGTCGTGATCAACGACCAAGATGCCAAGACAGCTTGGTCCTTCACGCTTCTGCACGAGGTCGCTCACCTCTGGATAGGGGCGACCGGCGTGAGCGGTGGGCATTTCGAGGGCGCGGTCGAGCAATTCTGCAACGATGTCGCGAGTTCTTTTCTGCTTCCGCAGCGCGAACTTGACCAGCTGGCCGTCACGCGCTCGACTGATCAGGCCGAGGCCGCACGTCTGATAGGCGAGTTCGCTGAGGAGCGATTGGTGAGCCGCTCGTTGGTCGCCTACCGGCTGTTTCGGGCTGACAGGATCAGCGAACGGATTTGGCGCGCGTTGACAGGTACCTTCCGGGCACAATGGCTGCAAAGTCGCGCGGCCCAGAGAGAACGAGCGCGGGGTATGGACGGAGGCCCAAACTACTACATTGTCCGGCGTCACCGCCTCGGTGCAGCGCTGCTCAATTTCGTGGCCCGAAACATGAACGAAGGGGTGCTGACACCCACTCGCGCGAGCAAACTGCTGGGTGTCAAACCCAGAAGCGTTCACACGTTGCTGAGCGGCGCGGCACTCGCTGTTGAGCAGGGCGCCTGACGCATGATGTACCTGCTTGATGCGAACGTGCTGATCACGGCGCATCATCTTTATTACCCCGTCGATGCGGTACCCGAGTTCTGGGACTGGCTTGTCCATATGGGTAACTCGGGCGAAGTCAAGATGCCGATAGAGACGCTAGAAGAGGTGAAGGACGGTAGTAACGACGCTGCCCGTGATTTGCTCTTTGCGTGGGTTCAAAACGACGCGCACAAGGCCGCAATCCTGTTTGAGGAAGATGTGCAGCCTGCATTGGTTCAGCGCGTCACGAACCATTACGCTCCGGATTTAACGGATGACGAACTGGAGGCGATCGGTCGCGATCCGTTCCTGATTGCCCATGCTTTGGCTGATCCTGGCAACCGCTGCGTCGTAACGACGGAGGCGTCAAAGCGCAGGCAGCGGCGGCAGAACCGTCGTATTCCTGACGTCTGCGCTGATGTGGGTGTTCAATGTTGCGATACATTCACAATGCTGCGCGCCCTCCGCTTCAGTACGCGCTGGAGGGACACGTCGTAGATATTGTGCAGTTTGCTGGTGCTACTGACCGCTCCCAACCTCACCCCAACTCCCCCTCCATCCCCGCCAGCATAGCCGACGCGCCCTGTTCAGCCAGATCGCTCCCCTGCCGGAACATAGCGAACAGCTCGCGCCCGGTGTCGAACGGCGGAGGTGGGGCGGGGGCTTCTTCGCGCAGCGACCATTCGCTTGCCGGGACAAGCGCCTCCAGCGTGCCGGTGTTCGCACACACCCGCACCATGTCGCCGTCGCGCAGCCGGCTCACGGGTCCGCCGCCCAGCGCCTCGGGTGACAGGTGGATCGCGGCGGGTACCTTGCCGCTCGCGCCCGACATGCGGCCGTCGGTGACGAGCGCGACGTTGAAACCGCGATCCTGAAGCACGCCCAGCGCCGGGGTCAGCTTGTGAAGCTCCGGCATGCCGTTGGCGCGCGGTCCCTGAAAGCGGACGACGACCACCACGTCGCGGTCGAGCGCGCCCGCCTTGAACGCGCGCA
>CAZJCT010000066.1:0-14051 GCA_964544675.1 uncultured Sphingobium sp. | reverse complement strand
ACAAACAAGAAGAAGACCACAAACCAGAAGTCCCACTCATACTCCACTACAAACATCAACTCTAACGAACAAACCCGCGCGTTGGAGCCGTAGCTGTTGATGATGCCGCCGTTGATGACCGTGGGATCGACCCCGCCCGCATCGAGCAGAGCGGCGACCATCGACGTGGTGGTGGTCTTGCCGTGCGTGCCGGCGACCGCGACGGTGGACTTGAGCCGCATCAGCTCGGCCAGCATCTCGGCGCGGCGGATGACAGGGATGCGCTTTTCCAGCGCCAGCTCGACCTCAGGGTTGCCGCGCTTGATCGCGGTCGATGTCACGACCACCGCCGCATCGCCCAGATTTTCGCGGGCATGGCCGATCATCACCTTGATGCCCCGGTCGCGAAGCCCTTGAACGACATAGCCGTCTGCGACGTCGGTGCCCTGAACGCTGTAGCCCATATTGTGCATCACCTCGGCGATGCCGGACATGCCGATCCCGCCGATGCCGATGAAGTGAATCGTACCGATATCCGTCGCAACACCCCTCACGCGGGAACCCCCTGTATCGCCGCGCCCGACGGCCTCAATCTCTGAACACGCACGGTATCGATCATCGCCGGGATGAGGCCGAAGCTCTCGATGAGATCGGCCAGATCGCGCACCGCCTCCGGCCGGCCGCAACCATGCGCCCGCTTCGCGGCATTCTCCAGCGCGCCCGGATGCATCGCCATCGCCTGGATCTGCTTGGCAAGCTCGACCGGCGTGAACTGCGCCTGCGGAATGACTCGCGCGCCGCCCGCTGCCGCCATTTCGCGCGCATTATAGGTCTGATGGTCGTCCATCGCGGTCGGCAGCGGAATGAGGATCGCAGGCCGACCGGCCGCCGTCAGCTCGGCGATGGTCGACGCGCCCGCACGCCCGATCACCAGATGCGACCAGCCCAGCTTGGCCGGCATGTCCTCGATATAGGTGGCGAGGTCGGCGGGGATTTCGAGATCGGCGTAGATCGCGCGCACCCGTTCGATATCCTCCACCCGGCACTGCTGGGTGACCTGGAGACGGCGGCGGAGCGCGATGGGGAGGAGCCCCAGCCCCTCGGGCACGACGCTCGACAGGATGGTCGCGCCCTGGCTGCCGCCGGTCACGAGGATGCGGAACACGCTGTCCTCGGTAAAGGGCGGGAAAGGCTCGTCGCGAAGCGCCAGCACCTCCTCACGCACCGGATTGCCGAGCAGGTGGACCTTGCCCGCATATTTTGGCGAAAGCCGCTGGACGTCGGGATAGGCGGTCACGATGCCGTTGACGCGGCGCGCGACATAGCGGTTCACGCGGCCGAGAACCGCATTCTGCTCGTGGATCAGCGTGGGAATGTCGGCCTTCATCGCCGCGAGCAGCGCCGGCATCGCCGGATAGCCGCCAAAGCCGACGACGGCGGTCGGCTGGAAGGTCTCATACAGGCGAAGCGCCATGTCGCGCCCGCGCCTGATTTCGCCCAGCCCCTTGAGCCAGCCGATCGGCCCGCCCGCCATCCGGCCCGCCGGCAGGATATGGCGCTGGCCGCCCTCGAAGATTCCGGGAATCCGCGCGCCCCGCTCGTCGGTGACCAGCGCGACATGATGGCCGCGCGCGGTCAATTCCTCACCCACCGCATGCGCGGGCATCAGATGGCCGCCGGTGCCGCCGGCGGCGAGGACAAAATGGCGGGAAATGCTCATCGGCCGCTCCACTGGTCACGATAGGAGGACCTTGCCATATACGGGTTGCGGCGCGTGAATGCCAGCAACAGCCCCACGCCGATGCACAGCGCGATGATCGACGACCCGCCATAGCTGATGAAGGGCAGCGTCATCCCCTTGGACGGGAAAAGCTGCACATTGACGCCCATGTTGATGATCGCCTGGATCGCGATCTGCGACACCAGCCCAGCGCAGGCGAGCACGATGAAGGGGTCTTCCTCGTCGATCAGGCGGAGCAGCACGCGCACCACGATCGCAAGATAGACGAGCGCGATGGCGATGCAGGCGAGAAGGCCGAACTCCTCCCCCACGACCGAGAAGATATAGTCGGTGTGCGCCTCGGGCAGGTGGAACTTCTCGAGGCCCCCGCCCGGCCCCACGCCGATCAGCCCGCCATGGGTGATGGTATTGTGCGCCAGCTCGACCTGGGTCGGCCCGCCGCCCGCGTCGGCGCTAAGCCCGAGGAACTGGTTGATGCGCTCGCGACCGTTCGCGTAGAAGAAATAGACGCCGACGAGGAGCAGAACGCCGCTGATGCTCAAGCCTCCAATGGCGCGCCAGCTGATCCCGCTCAGCAGCAGCATCACCGCCCACACGCCGCAGAAGATCACCGCCTGGCCGAAATCGGGCTGGCGCATCAGCAGTGCCGCGAGGAGGGCCGTGCCGAGCCCGGTCAGCGGAATGACGGGCAGGCTGGCATCCTTCGCGCGCAGCGACAGCAGCCAGGCCATGGTCACGACCCAAAGGGGCTTCAGGAACTCCGACGGCTGGAAGCGGATGATGCCGCTGCCAATCCAGCGCCGCGCGCCGTTGATCTCCGCCCCGATCAGGGGGACGAGCACCAGCATCAGCAGGAAGAATCCCCCCATGAACATCGCGAAACGGCGCGCCTCCGGCCGGGGAAGCATGCTCACCAGCACCATCACGACCATGCCGAGAGTCACCCAGCCCATCTGGCGGTAGAAATAATGGAGCGGATTGACCGACACCGCGCTGGTCGAACGGTCGATGGCGGCGACGGGCGACGCGGCGGCGACCGCGACGAGGCCGATGGCAATGAGCACGAAGATGAGCGCGAGGAGAACGCGGTCGATTTCCCAGAACCAGATCGACAATGCGGTGCGCTCGCGCGGGAGCGGTCGCGCCGCCAGCGCCTTGCCGCGCTCGATCGGTTTCAGCCGGGGACCATTGGGCGTGGAGGCCGCTGCCCCCGATTTTCTGCCGCCTTCGCTCGGAGCTCCCCGCATCAGCGTCCCTCCCCGGCAATGGCGTGCACCGCCGCCGCGAACGCTTCGCCGCGCGCTTCGAAATCGCGGAACTGGTCGAACGAGGCGCAGGCGGGCGACAGCAGGACGACATCGCCGGGCACCGCCTGCGCTTTCGCGCGATGCACCGCGGTCACCATCAGCTCGCAGGCCTCGACCGGCATATGCGGCGACAGGATGCGCTCGAACAGAGGGCCGGCCTCACCGATGGTGTAGGCACGCTTGACGTTGGGAAAGCCGGCGGCGCACTCGTCGAGCCCGTCGCCCTTGGGAAGCCCGCCGACGATCCAGTGGATACGAGGCTGCCCGTTGATGGCCGGCCATGCGGCGAGCGCGGGCGCGGTCGAGGCGGGGTTGGTGGCCTTGCTGTCGTTGACCCACAGCACGCCGTCATGCTCGGCGACGATCTGCATCCGGTGCGGCAGGCTGGCATAGCTTTGCAGCGCCCCGCGCGCGCTCGACGCCGACACGCCGAGCGCCTCCGCAACCGCCAGCGCAACGGCGACATTCTGAGCGTTGTGCGGCCCCTGCAGCGAAGGCCAGAGCGCCTGGTCCGACAGATCGACGCCCCATCCGCTGACCCGCACCGCGCGCGGCAGGCGCGTGGCAAAGCTGCGAGTCGGCTCGTCATCGGTGGCGATGATCGCGACATGCCTGTCCGACTGCATCGCGAACAGCCGCTCCTTGGCGGCGGCATAGCCGGCGAAGCCGTCATAGCGGTCGAGATGATCGGGAGTGATATTGAGCAGCGCAGCCACGTCGCAGTCGAGGCTGTGGGTGATATCGATCTGGTAGCTCGACAGTTCGAGCACATAGACCCCGCCGGGGGGGAGCGGCTGCTGCGCCAGGATCGGCAGGCCGATATTGCCGCCCATCCGCGTCGGCAGACCGGCATTCCTCAGGATGTGGTGGACCAGCGCCGTGGTGGTTGACTTGCCGTTGGTGCCGGTGATGCCGACGACGCGATGCGGCGGCAGGCTCGGCCGGGCCTGAGCGAACAGTTCGATGTCACCGATCAGCGGCACGCCCGCATCGCGCGCGCGCGCCGCGACCGGATGGGTGTTGAGCGGAACGCCGGGCGAGACGACAATCGCGTCGAAGGCCGACAGGTCGATTTCCAGCAGGTCCGCGATCTCGGCCTTGTCCGCGACCTGCGCCCGCGCCTCCTCGCGCGAATCCCAGGCCACGACGTCGGCGTGGCTCGCCGCCAGCGACTCGACGGTGGCAAGCCCCGAACGGGCGAGCCCGAGCACCGCATAGCGCTTGCCGACGAAGGCGGAGGAGACGATCATCGCAGCTTCAGCGTAGCAAGGCCGGCGAGCGCCAGCACGAAGGAGATGATCCAGAAGCGGATCACGACGGTCGATTCGGGCCAGCCCAGCTGCTCGAAATGATGATGGATAGGCGCCATGCGGAACACGCGCTTGCCCGTCCGCTTGTAGAAGAACACCTGGATGATGACCGATAGCGCCTCCATGACGAAGAGGCCGCCGATGATCGCCAGCACGATCTCATGATGCGAGGCGACGGCGATCACGCCGATTGCGCCGCCCAGCGCCAGGCTGCCGGTGTCGCCCATGAATACCGCCGCGGGTGGCGCGTTGAACCACAGGAACGCCAGGCACGCGCCCACGATCCCGCCGCACAGGATGATGAGATTGCCCGCGCCCGGCACATAGGGAATGCCGAGATAGGCGGCATAGTCGGCGCGCCCGACCAGATAGGTGATTGCCATGAACGCCATGCACGCGACGATGACCGGCATGGATGCGAGGCCGTCCAGACCGTCGGTCAGGTTCACCGCATTGCCGAACGACACAATCACGAACGCGCCGAAGAAGTAATAGAGAATGCCGAGGTCGATGGAGCCGCCGCTCCAGAACGGCAGGTAGAGGTCAGTGCCGTTGCGCGTCACAATCAGCCAGGTCGCGAAGCCCGCGATGGCGAACTCCAGCAGCAGCCGCAGCTTGCCCGACAGGCCCTTGTGGCTCGCCTTGGTCACCTTGTCATAGTCGTCGAGGAAGCCGATCGCGCCAAAGCCCAGCGTCACGAACAGGCACGCCCAGACATAGATGGAGCTGAGGTCCATCCACAGCAGCACCGACAGCGTCAACGCGGTCAGGATCATCAGCCCGCCCATGGTGGGCGTGCCACGCTTGGCGAGGTGGGTTTGCGGGCCGTCGCTGCGGATCGGCTGTCCCTTGCCCTGGCGGATGCGAAGCCAGCCGATGAAGCGCGGGCCGATGATGAGACCGATCATCAGCGCGGTGATGATCGACGCCCCCGCGCGAAAGGTCAGGTAGCGGACGAGGTTCAATATGCCGGGAAAGCCGAGCTGTTCCGCGATCAGGTAGAACATCTCAGCCCTCCCCTTCCGTCATGGCCGCAACCAGCCGCGACAGCCCGAGGCTGTTCGAACCCTTCACCAAGATGATATCGCCTTCCCTGAGATCCTCGCGCAGCGCTTCGCTTGCGCCTGCCGCATCGTCGACGCGCTGAACGGACACGATGTCCCGTACGGCGTCGGCCAGCGGCGCGGTCTCCTGTCCGACGAGGATCAGCCGGTCAAGTCCCGCAGCCGCCACGGGTGCGGCGAGTCCTGCATGCAGTGCGTCGCTTTGCGCGCCAAGCTCCTTCATCGCGCCCAGCACCGCGATCCGCCGCCCGCCGCGTTCCTCGCCAAGCTGCGCGAGCGTGGCCGCCATCGAGGCGGGGTTGGCATTATAGCTCTCGTCGATGATCAATATGCCGTGGCCATCGACCGTCACGCGAACGCGCGCGCCGCGCCCGGGCATGGCGGGCAGTTCGGCCAGCGCCAGACCCGCCTGCCCGCAGTCGCCGCCGAGCGCCTCCACCGCCGCCATCACCGCCAGCGCGTTCGACACCCAGTGGAGGCCCGGATGCGCGATGTGAAAGCTCACCCGGCCATTCACCAGCGCGGCATTGACCATCGTGCCGCCGTCGCTCGCGGGCACATGGTCGAGGACCCGGACATCGGCCTTTTCGCTGAAGCCGAAGGTGACGACCCGCTCCGCGTGACGTACAGCCTTGTTGTAGAGCCGCGCACAATGCGGGCTGTCGGCCGGAACGATGGCGGTGCCACTGGCTCCCAGCCCCTCGAAAATCTCGGCCTTGGCGTCCGCGATCGCCTCCTCGCCGTCGAAATGGCCGATGTGCGCAGGCGCGATGGCGGTGACGAGCGCGACATGGGGCCGCACCAGCCGGGTCAGCACCGCCAGCTCACCGGAATGGTTCATCCCCATCTCGAACACGCCATAGCGGCTCTCGGCAGGCATGCGCGCGAGGCTGAGCGGAACCCCGACATGGTTGTTGTAGCTTTTGACCGAGCGATGCGCGGCACCGAACGACTGGCGGTCGAGCGCGTGGAACAGCGCTTCCTTGACGCCGGTCTTGCCGACCGATCCGGTGACGCCGACGATCCGCGCCTCTGTCCGTTCGCGCGCGCGCCGGGCCAGCGCGACCAGCGCGTCGGTGGTGTCGTCGACAAGGATGTGCGGCCCATCTACCGCGCGGCTGACCACCGCCCCGGCGGCTCCGGCAGCGAAAGCGCGCCCGACATAGTCATGGCCGTCGGCCTCGGTACCCTTGAGCGCCACGAACAGATCGCCCGGACCGACCTCGCGACTGTCGAAGGCTACGCCCTCCGCGACGAAAGCGGCCGAGGCGGTGCCGCGCGTCGCGGCCGCTATCGCGTCGGATGTCCAGAGCGGTCCGGCCTCGCTCATGCCGCGCATTCCCGCGCGACGGTCACGTCGTCGAAGGGCAGCACCCGGTCGCCGACGATCTGGCCCTGCTCATGGCCCTTGCCCGCCAGCAGGACGATATCCCCCGGCGCGGCTTCGGCGATTGCGGCGGCGATCGCGTCGCGGCGGCCGCCGATCTCGCGTGCGCCCGGCGCACCGGCCATCACCTCGGCGCGGATCGCGGCGGGGTCTTCGGTGCGCGGATTGTCGTCGGTCACGATGACGAGATCGCTGAGCGACGCCGCCACCTCGGCCATTTGCGGGCGCTTGCCCGCGTCGCGGTCGCCCCCCGCACCAAACACTGTGATGATCCGTCCGGTCGCGTGCGGCCGCAGCGCCTCGATCGCGGCGCGCAAGCCATCGGGCGTATGCGCATAGTCGACATAGACCGGCGCGCCCGCACGCGTGATCACCGCCCGTTCCAGCCGGCCGCGCACGGGCTGGATTCGCGCCAGCCCGCCGAACGCGGTCGCCGGAGCCATGCCGGTGGCGATGACCAGCCCCGCCGCCACCAGCGCATTGGCCGCCTGATAGGCGCCGATCAGCGGCAGCGACAGGCGATGGTCGCCATGGGCGCCCGCGATCACGAGGTCCTGGCCATAAGGGGTCGGCGTCCGGCTGACGAGGCGAAGCGCCTCGCCACCCTCTCCGACCGTCAGCAGCTTCAGTCCGCGCGCTTTGGCATGGGCGCAGACCGCGGCCGAGCGGGCGTCGTCCGCCCACACCACCGCGGTACCGTCGGCAGCGACGACTTCGTCGAACAGCCGCATCTTGGCCGCGAAATAGCTGTCCATGTCGCCATGATAATCGAGATGGTCACGGCTGAGATTGGTGAACGCCGCCGCCGCCACGCGCAGCCCCTCGCTCCGAAACTGGGAGAGGCCGTGGCTCGAGGCCTCATAGGCGACATGGCTGATCCCCTCGCGGCGAAGGCCCGCCATATTGGCGAGGAAGGTGACGATGTCGGGGGTGGTCAGGCCCGTCGATGCCTGGTCGACCGACGTGGTCACGCCCAGCGTACCGATCGACGCCGCGCTGCGGCCCGCCATGCGCCAGAGCTGGCGCGCGATCTCCACGGTGGAGGTCTTGCCGTTGGTGCCGGTCACCGCGACGACGGTCTCGGGATAGGGTGCGAAGTAGCGCGCGGCGATCGCGGCAAAGAGGCGACGCGGCTCATCGGCGGCCAGATGCACCGCGCCCTCGACCCTCGCGTCAGGTCGCGCCACGACCGCGACCGCACCCGCGCGGATCGCGTCCACGATGAAATCCTCGCCATTGAAGCGAAGCCCCGGAAACGCGCCGAAGACGGTGCCCGGCGCAACCTTGCGATGGTCGATGGCGAAGCCGCCGACAGCCCGCGCGGCGTCAGCCTCGGCCAGCGCGATGCCGCTGTCGGCCACCAGATCGCCAAGCCGGGTCAATCGGCACCCTCTTCCTTGCCGAGCAACGGCAACAGCTCCGAGACGTCGACATCGCGGTTCGCCTCGGGAAAGACGCCCAGCATCGGTGCCGCGCGTTCGATCACGCGTTTCACCACCGGCGCGGCGGTCCAGGCGGCTGTGCGCAGTCCGAAGGTTTCGGCATTGCCCTTGGGTTCGTCCATCATCACCAGCACGACATAGCGCGGCTTGTCCATCGGGAAAGCCGAAGCGAATGTCGTGACCAGCGAGTGCCGGGCATAGCCGCCAGCGCTCGGCTTTTCGGCGCTGCCGGTCTTGCCGCCGACGCGATAGCCCTTGGCGTCGGCGCTGCGGCCGGTGCCGTCCATGACGATCAGGCGCAGGAGCTGGCGCATCCGCGCACTTGTCGCGGCGGAAAACACGCGCCGTCCCTCGGGCACCGCATCGCCGCGAACCTTGAGCAGGGTGGCGGGCCGCCATATGCCGCCGTTGACCAGCGCTGCATAGGCCGAGGCGAGATGGAGCGGCGTGACCGCGATGCCATGGCCGAAGGACGCCGTCATGGTGCGCGAGCGACCCCATTCGGCCGGGAAGATGGTGCCCGCGCCCTCGCGAAGCTCGATCGGCGAACGGTCGCCGAAGCCGAGCGAGCGATAGGCACTCTGCAACCGGTAAGCGCCCAGCTCGTCGGCGATTCGCGACGTGCCGATGTTCGAGCTGTGGACCAGTATCTCGGGCACGTTCAGCCAGCGGTTCAGCGCGTGATCGTCGCGGATGGGATGCCCACCGACCATCAGCGGCTTGGTGGCGTCATAGCGCCGGCTCATGCTCGTCACGACGCCCGCGTCCATCGCTGCGGCCACCGAGAGCGGCTTGAGCGTCGAGCCGAGTTCATAGACCGACTGCACGATGTCGTTGCGCTGCGCTTCCTTGAAGCGGCCGTCGATCTTGTTGGGATCGAACACCGGCAGCGACGCCATGGCGATCACCTCGCCCGTATCGACGTCGAGGATCACCCCGCCCGCGCCGCGCGCCTGGTGCGCGACGAGCTGGCGATAAATCTCCCCCTCCATCACCGCCTGGACGCGCGCGTCGATCGACAGGACCAGCGGCTTGCCGCGCTGGGCAGGGTCGGTGACTCGATCATGGAACGCGCGCTCGATGCCAAGCCCGCCGACCCGGCCATCGTCGCCGGTGCTGACGAAGCCCAGCGCGTGCGCGGCGAGCGTCCGCTGCGGGTAGAGGCGCTCATCCTCGCGCGGGAACTCGATGCCGACCTCGCCCAGCGCGTTAACCGCCGCCACTTCCTCCGGAAGCGCGCGACGGCGCAAATAGGTCCAGCTGCGCGTGGGGCGCAGCCTGTCGAAAAACTCGCTGACCGGCGTGTCGGGGAAGATGCGGTGAAGCTCCTGCGCGAGTTCGACGCGGTCGCCGATGACCCGGCTGGGGCGCACGGCGATCGAATAGCCGCTGATGGTGCGCGCAAGCGGCTCGCCGTTGCGGTCGAGAATGTCGGCTCGCGGCGGAACATAGTCGACCGACTGGCGATCGCCTGCCGCACCCTCGGCGGCGATGCCCAGCCACAGCATGCGGCCGGACAGCACAAGGGTGAGCGCCAGGAAGATCAGCAGCAGGACGATCAGCCGCCGGTGCGCGATCGCGGTCAGGTCGAGCCGTTGCGGCGAGTCGCTCTGGCTGACGGGGCGGGCGAGGACCGTCGCCATCAGTTCGCTTTGCTCCCGCGTTCGGCCGCCGCCTTCGTGCCGATGTCGCGCAGCGTGCGGTCGTCGAGCAGCATGCCGTCAAGCATCGCCATGCGCTGGCTGCGTCGCGCCAGCTCGTTGCCGGCGGCCGGCTTGGCCTCGGCGACCGCGAGCCGGGTGACGGGCTGCGGCGACGCCTTGGGCTTCGGCGCCGGCTCGGCAGCCGCCGCACGCACCGGCGCGGAGACGGACGGTGCCGCAGCCGCCGCCGGGGGGGCCACGACAGGCGCGCTTTCGCGGATCTGGGTCGCGGCGGGGCTGGTCACGGGCGCGGCGGCCACCGACAGCTGCGGCGCGTCTTCCGCCATCGCCATCATGACCGGCGGCGCGATATACAGCTCGCCATTGGGTTCGACCCGCTCGAGATGCGCAAGCGCGCGCTCGTCGGGCAGATATTGCGCCGACTGCGGGGCGATGTAGCGGTACACTTGGCTGTTCCACTGCTCGAGCTGGCGCATGTTGGTGCGCGCCTCATACTCGATCTCGAGATAGCGGATATCGGCACGCACCTGGCGGATTCGCTGGTCGAGCGCCTCGGCCGCATTGCGTTCGGTCGCGACGCGCAGCGAGATGAGATAGGCGGTGAGCGCCCCGAACGCCACGATGATGATCCACAGGATATTCTGCAGGCGCTTGATCGCGATCATGCCGTCGCTCCTTGGGCGTGGGTCCAGGCGGGCGCATCGGTCCGTACCGCGCTGCGCAGCGTGGCCGACCGGGCGCGGGGGTTGCGGGCGAGTTCGTCGGCGCCGCCGGTGACGGCGCGCGCCGGGCGACGGAACGTCGGATGGTGCCGCGCCGGCGCCTCGGGGAGGTGGCGCGATCCGCCGCCCTCGCCGCCGCTGCGGGCGCGAAGGAACTGCTTCACGATGCGATCCTCCAGGCTGTGGAAGGTCACGACCGCCAGCCGGCCGCCGGGCGACAGCACCTGCTCCGCCGCGATCAGCCCCGCCTCGAGCTCTTCCAGCTCACGGTTGATGAAGATTCGGATCGCCTGGAAGGTCCGCGTCGCGGGATCCTTGGGCTGGCCGGGACGATGACCCAGCGACCGCCGCACCAGAGCCGCCAGCTCCGCCGTGCGCGACAGCGGCCGCGCGGCGACGATGGCGCGGGCGATCCGGCGCGACTGGCGTTCCTCGCCATAGCGGTAGAGAATGTCGGCGATCTCCGCCTCGTCGGCGCTGTTCAGCCATTCGGCAGCGGTCATGCCCGATGCCGCCATGCGCATGTCGAGCGGACCGTCCTTCTGGAAGGAGAAACCACGCTCCGCCTGGTCGATCTGCATCGAGGAGACACCGATATCGAGCACCACGCCGTCGACCGTCATGATCCCGGCGTCGGCGAGCAGTGCGGCCATGCGCGAATATTCGCCCTCGACCAGCGTGATCCGGCCATCCGCCACCTCGGGAAGCGAGCGGCCCGCCGCGAGAGCGGTGGGGTCGCGGTCGATGGCGAACACGATCGCGCCCGCCGACGCCATGGCGCGGCTGTAACCGCCCGCGCCGAAGGTGCCGTCGACATGGCGCTCGCCGGGGGCAATGGCGAGCGCACCCAGCACTTCGTCGAGAAGGACCGGAATATGGGCTGACATGGGATCGGCGATCATGCGCGCTTCCCCCGGCCGGCGGACTTGGCGGCGTATTCGCGCTGGAACGCCTCGCAGCGTGCGATCTGGATCGCGTTGGCGTCCTCGGATTCGGCCTTGAACCGCTCGGTCGACCAGATTTCGAACGTGTCGGTCGCGCCGACGAAGACCAGCTCGTCGCCCATCCCCATGGCCTGCCGGATATCGTCGGGAATGGCGAAGCGGCCGCCATCGTCGAAGGTCACGGTCTCGGTGTGCGCGGCGAGCTTCTTGGACGCGCGGTGGCGGTCGAAGGCCTCGCCCCGCGCCCGCGCCGCCTCGGCCATGGCGTCGATCTCGGCCTTGGCGCTGGCGAAATAATCCTCCGCAAAGGCAAGGAGATAGGGCTTGTCGCCGTCGAGGCTGAGGTGGAGGTAGTTCTCGCCGTCGTTACCGGCCTTGACGCGGTGGCGCAGTTCGGCAGGCAGGGTGAAGCGGGACTTGGCGTCAGCCCCGCTGTAGTAAATCCCCCTGTAATCCCTGGCCGCAACCACTCCCAGCACTCCCGTCGCGGGGCACAGCCGCGCCCGCCCCGGAAATCGTCATTTCCAGGTGCCGGATATGCGGAGTCGCAGGATCGCCCCTCGCCGCAGTTTCTAACAGCAAGGTGGAGGGCTTGGAAGGGAGAACATGGGATGAAATGGGATTTTTTGGTTCAGGCCATCGCATCTTTGGGAAAGCACGGACCTATTCCATTTTTGTTCTCATCTTGCCGGCAATGAAGCCGGTCAGCGCGGCGAACAGGACCAGCAGCACCAGCGGCCATCGCAGCGCGGCCGGGAGGCCATCGGCTCTCCGGAGCCAGTTGCGCGAACCTGCCAGCGGCCGGGCCTCGTCCGTCAGAAGCGCGGCGACCACGGCAGGCGCGTCGCTCGTCCAGCGGTCCGCGCGCTCGGGGGTGCCGGGGGCTGCCGTCCACAGCGCATCGTTCGCGACATCCGCATCGGCGATCAGGATGGCGCTGCCCCTGCCGACCCCGCAGCGGGCGATGAGCCCCTGCTCGGCGAGGCGGCATCGCGCCGCCGTCAACCGGAACCGCGACGCGCCCGCGAGTTGCAGCAGCGCGCCGTCCGACAGGAAGCGCCGCTCGACCGGATCGGCGCCGGGTGGCCGCACCGCCGCCGGTTCGAGCGCGACGCCCCAGCGGGCCAGCAGCGGGCCGAGAAGAGAATGGCGCGGAGGCTTCAACGGATGGCCCATCGCGCGGCCATCGTCCCACAGCAGTTCGGGATCGGCGAGCACCACCCCATGGCCTCCCATTCGCACCCAGTTATCCAGCGCCACGAGTTCGTCGGGCGCGAGCGCGCGCGGCTGGACGACGAGCATGGCGTCGAGCGAGTCTATCACGTCTGGCTCTACGGCGTCGAGCGGCCGCATGGCGACATGCCGCGACAGGACCCGCCACAGGGGCGAACCGCCGAAACCGCCTTCGGATTGCGGGCCGTAAAGCGGCGGCCCCGACAACAGCCCGACCCGCAGGCGCGGCGCAGCAGGCGGAGGCGTGGCCGCTCCCGGTCGCCCGACCACCGCGTTCGATCCTTGCAGCCACAGCGCCGCCGGTGGCGCAGCGAGCGCCATCAGCGCGCAGACGACCAGCGGTACCGAAATCCCTCGCGCCAGGCGGTGAAGCAAGGGGATCAACACGGCCACCGCCACAACCAGCGGCAGCGCCCAGCGCGCCCCGTCGATCTGCCCGGTGGCGAGCACCCCCGGCGGCAAGAGGCCCGCGAGCAGCACGGCCAGGCCGGCCGCGAGCGCCAGCGCGCCCGAGATCAGCGCGGTGACGACAGGCGTCACTGGCGGGCGCCGTCGCCTCTTACGCCCGGATCGCGATCCATGGGTTTCCGGAGAGCCGGATCGGGGTCGAGGTCGGGCACGACCGCAGGGACGGCCCCGGCGTCGACCTCATCTTCCTGTACCGGCGTGACGCCGAGGTCGGCGAGCGGCTCCGACGACTGGGCGGGTTCGGCCATGTTCACCACCTCGGCGACGTCAGTGGCGGACGCAGCCGCCTGCTGGGCGTCTGCCGCCGCCTCCTCCTGCCGGACATTCTCGATGATGATGTTGGTCAGGCTGACCAGCAGCACGACCGCCGCCAGCCCACCCAGGCCCATCTGGACCCTGCGAATGGCCTCGCGCCGGTTCTGCTCTCGTGTCGGTTGAGTCATGCCCCGCCAGGTGATCCGCCGCGGCGCGCGCGTTGCACCGCCTCAGGCACCTTGCTTCTGTTCCAGCCAGGGGAAGGGCGTCAACCCCTTCGCCACCAGCCAGTCATGATTGTAGAGGGTCGACAGATAGCGGAAACCCGTGTCGCACAGGATCGTCACGACCCGCGCGCCCGGCCCGAGCTGCCGACCGAGCGCGACGGCGCCCGCGACATTGATCCCCGACGACAGGCCCAGGCACAGACCTTCCTCGCTCAGCAGCCGCCGGACCCAGAGCAGCCCCTCCTCGTCGGAGATGCGGAACTGCGTGTCGATCGGCGCGCCTTCCAGATTGGCGGTGATCCGCCCCT
>CAZJCT010000065.1:0-14334 GCA_964544675.1 uncultured Sphingobium sp. | reverse complement strand
CCGACCGGCTGCTCGACGGGCTGAAGCGGCTCGAATATCGCGGCTATGACTCGGCCGGGATCGCTACCGTGCATGGCGGAGCGATCGACCGGCGGCGGGCGGAGGGCAAGCTTGCCAATCTGGCGCGTGTTCTGGGCGCGGAGCCGCTGCCGGGTACCACGGGCATCGCGCATACCCGCTGGGCGACGCATGGCGCGCCGACGACGAACAACGCGCATCCGCATGCGACCGATCATGTCGCGCTCGTCCACAACGGCATCATCGAGAATTTCCGGCCCTTACGCGAGGAACTGACCGCGCGCGGGCGCAAATTTGCGAGCGAGACCGACAGCGAGGTCGTCGCGCATCTCATCAGCGAACAGGTCGAGGCGGGGCAGTCGCCGGAGGATGCGGTCAAGGCGGTGCTGCCGCGCCTTCACGGTGCGTTCGCGCTCGCGATCCTGTTCCGCGACCGGCCCGACATCGTCATCGGCGCGCGGCTCGGTTCGCCGCTGGTGGTGGGCTATGGAGACGGGGAGACCTATCTGGGGTCGGACGCGCTGGCGCTCGCCCCACTGACCCAGCGCATCGCGTATCTGGAGGAAGGCGACTGGGTCGTCGTCGATGGCGGCGGGGCACGCATCTTCGACCGTGACAACAACCCCGTGGAGCGTCCGGTGACGCTGTCGGGCGTGTCGGGCGCGATGATCGACAAGGGCAATCACCGCCACTTCATGCAGAAGGAGATTTACGAGCAGCCTGTCGTCGTCGCGCAGACGCTCCGCTCCTATCTGCAGCGTATGGAGGAGCGGGTGACGCTGCCCGTGCCGGAGTTCGACCTGGCGGCGATCCGCCGCGTCACCATCGTCGCCTGCGGCACCAGCTTCTACGCCGGTATGGTCGCGAAATACTGGTTCGAGCAGTTCGCCCGAGTCCCCGTCGACCTCGATGTCGCGTCGGAGTTTCGTTACCGCGCGCCGGTGATGGAGGATGGCGGCCTCGCGCTTTTCATCAGCCAGTCGGGAGAGACCGCCGACACGCTCGCTGCTCTGCGCCATGCGCGGGCCGAGGGGCAGAAGATCGCGGTGGTCGTCAACGTCCCCACCAGTACCATGGCGCGCGAGGCCGACCTCTTGCTGCCGACCCATGCGGGGCCGGAAATCGGCGTCGCATCGACCAAGGCGTTCACCTGTCAGCTCGCGGTGCTGGCGGCGCTGGCGGCGAACCTGTCGCGGGCCAAGGGGCGCCTGACGCCCGAGGAGGAACGCGATATCGTCCGCCATCTGGCGGAGGCGCCCGCGGCGCTGAACGCCGCGCTGGCGCATGACGGCGCGATCGAGGCCATGGCGCATCTGATCGCCGGGGCGCGCGACGTGCTGTATCTGGGGCGGGGCACCGATTATCCGCTCGCGCTCGAAGGTGCGCTGAAGCTCAAGGAAATCAGCTATATTCATGCCGAGGGCTATGCTGCCGGCGAGATGAAGCACGGCCCCATCGCGCTGATCGACGATGCCGTGCCAGTGATTGTGATCGCGCCCTCTGGGCCGCTGTTCGACAAGACGGTCAGCAACATGGCCGAGGTCAAGGCGCGCGGCGGCAAGGTCGTGCTGATCTCCGACGCGGAGGGCGTCGCGGCGGCGGGCGAGGGGTGCCTTGCCACCATCGCCATGCCAAAGGTCCATCCGCTGATCGCGCCGCTGGTCTATGCGGTTCCGGTTCAGCTCCTCGCCTATCATGTCGCCGTGGCTAAGGGCACCGACGTCGACCAGCCGCGCAACCTCGCCAAGAGTGTCACGGTCGAGTAGCGGAGCCGCACTCGAACTCCCGATGCGGTGATTGCGTATTGCCGCCGCTCCGCGCTGTCCGCACCGTGATGCGGCGAATGTCATGCGGGGGATTGTCGATGAGGAAGCTGCTGTTCGGCCTGTGTCTGCTATCGCTGTTCCCTCTCCCCGCCTTCGCCGACGACGTGGTCCACTATAGCGCGCCGCTGCGACCCGGCGTGACGCAGGGACCGCCTTTCAGCACGTCGGTCCTGGCGGGCGACACCCTTTATGTTTCAGGCACGATCGACATCGATCCCGCCACCGGCAAGCCTCCGCCAGATGTCCGCGACGGTGCCCGGCTTGTGCTCAACAACGTCAAGCGTGCGGTCGAGCAAGCCGGATTGACGATGAACGACCTCGTGTGGGTTCAGGTCTTCGCTGCAGACCTGGGACATTATGCCGCGTTCAACGAAGTCTATCGCACCTTCTTCACTGGCCCGCTGCCGGCGCGCGCGTTCATCGGTGCGGGCGCGCTGCTCAACGGCGGGCATTTCGAGGTGATGGGAATCGCGCGGAAGCCTAAGCCCTAGCGAGGCGTGCGCTATGATGTCCGCCTGACATCCTCCATCACGTGCGCACCGATCCTGTCGGTGAGTATCGAAAGATCGCCTGTGGTCTCCAGGATAACGGCGGAGACCCGTTCGATCTCGCCAATTCCCTTCGCACGAAGCTTCGCGAACACCTCCCCGCGCGTGGTCCGTGTGCGGCGCATCGCGCGGTCGATGAACCGTCCCTCGCGCACCAGCAGAACCGGCTCGTTGGTGATGATCGCGCCGATCCGGTCGCCCCGGCGGCGAGCGCGTTCCAGCACCGCCTGCAGCAGCATCAGCGCGCCGATCGCGGTGAGCGCCTGAACATAGCCGCTCCACTGGTCCGCGCCCGCCGCCTGCGCCACCAGCGAGCCGGTGGCGAGGGTGATGACGAAGTCATAGCTCGTCATCTTCGACAGCGAGCGCAGGCCGATGAAGCGGATCAGCAGGATGACCCAGGCGACGGCAAGCACGCTCAGCAGCACGCCGCCGAGCAGTGCATCGCCGATGTCCCCCGCGCCGAACATCAGGCCGCGACGGGCTCGCGTTCGCTCACCATTTCGGCGATCCGGGCGCAAAAGGCGTCGAGGTCGCCGGGATTGCGGCTGGTGATGAGGTTGCCGTCGACGGCCACCTGCTCGTCCACCACTTCGGCGCCGGCATTGGCCATGTCGGTGCGGATCGAAGGGTAGCCGGTCGCGCGTCTGCCCCGGATGAGGTCGGCCTCGATCAGCAACCACGGGGCGTGGCAAATGGCGGCGAGGGGCTTGCCCGCTTCGTCAAAGGCGCGGATGAGCGACAGCACCTTGTCCTCGACACGCAGCAGGTCGGGGTTGATCTGGCCGCCGGGCAGGACAAGCGCGTCGAAATCGGCGGCGCTGACATCGTCGACCAGCGCGTCGACCGTGACGCTGTCGCCCCAGTCGGTCTTGTCCCAGCCGCGGATGTCGCCCTGCTTCAGGCTGGCGACGGTGATGGTAGCGCCCGCCTCGCTGAGCTGGCGCCTGGGTTCGGTGAGTTCGCTCTGCTCATAACCGTCGGTCGCGATGATCAGGATCTTGCGGCCTTCGAGCGATTGGCTGATGGGCATGTCTGTTCCTCCTTCGGTGGTGACGTCCTGCCGATGGAGCGCGTGGGGAGCGGGGCGGTTCCCCGGCTCGTCGGCTTTCAGGCCGGAGCGAAGGGCAGAAGCGCCTGCAGGACCGCAAGAGAGGGCTTGTCCGCGACCGCGACGCCGTGGCGTAGCAGATGGACGTGGCGGACGATCTCCGCCTGCTGTTCGAGCCCATATTGCTCGAACCGGCGGCCCGGAACGACATCATAGCCATAGCGGCAAAAGGGATGGCGCATCAGCGGCAGGTACCAGCGCCCGCGAGTCTGGCTTTGCCAGACATGGGTCATCTCGTGCAGAAAGAAGGCCTGGTGACGCAGGTCGCTGCACCCGAAGCAGGACCGATAGCCCGGATTGTCGGGATGGAAATGAAGATGGCCCATAGGCGCCATGACCACGCCGCGCGGCTGGAGGGGCCACCAGCGGCGACGCCTGACCGTCACCGCGTCGGTGTCGAGAGCGGTGCCGAACATCGACGCGACAAGATCGCGTTCGGGACCGGTCAGGCAGCGCGCGTCGTGCATCGCCCCCATATGGGGAGGACGAGGCGCGGTGTCAGAGGAATTTCGCGACGATCGGCGTCAGCACCATCGCCACGAAGAGCAAGGCTGCCGCCGCCACCCAGTGAACCATGCGCGGCCGGCGCATGTCAGCGCCGCTTCCGCGCGGCCTCCGCCGCCTGCTTCACGAGCTGCGACTTGCCGCGCGGCACGATCATCACCTGATCGCCGCTCGCGACGACGATCAGATCGTCGACACCCACCAGCGTCACATGCACGCCGTCGCTCCGCACCAGGCAGTTACGGCTGTCGATCAGCGTGACGGCGTCGGACGCGGAATTGTCGGCTTCGTCGCGTTTGGAAATCTCGTGGAGCGCGTCCCAGCTTCCGAGATCGGACCAGCCCATGTCGACAGGTACGCACGCCACGCGGTCAGCGCGTTCCATGACGGCATAGTCGATGCTGTTCGACGGGCATTGCTCGAATGCGTCGCAATCGGGCGTCAGGCGCGCGGCATCGAGCGGCTGGCCGGCCATAGCGGCGCGTGCCGCCGCCAGCATCTTGGGCTCGAAGCGTTCCAGCGCGCCGAGATAGACGCGCGCGCGGAAGAGGAAGATGCCGGCGTTCCACAGATGATCGCCGCTCGCCACCATCTGTTCGGCGCGCGCACGGTCGGGCTTCTCGACGAAGCGCGCCACGCGGTGGACGCCCTCGACGATGGCGTCGCCGAGCGCGATATAGCCATAGCCGGTTTCCGGCTTGTCGGGCCGGATGCCGAGCGTGACGAGCCAGCCGCTTTCCGCCATCGGCCGTGCGCGGGCGATGGCTTCGTGAAAGGCGGGCAGGTCGGCGATCACATGATCGCTGGGCATGACCAGCAGCGTGCTGTCGTCCTTCTCGGCCGCCAGCGCGGCGAGCGCGATGGCCGGGGCGGTGTTGCGCGCGCACGGTTCGAGGATCACGACGGCGTCGCCCGCCTGTTCCGCGACCAGATCGGCATGGGCGCCGCTCGCCACGACGATCGGCCTGCCGCATTCCGCCAGGCCCGACGTGCGGGCGAGCGTCGCCTGCAGCATGCTGCTTTCGGATGCCAGGGGAAGGAACTGCTTGGGCCGCTCGGGGGTGGACATGGGCCACAGGCGCGTCCCGGATCCGCCGGAGAGGATCACCGGTGTCAGGCTTGAAGTCGGCGCTTGCATGTGTTCGGCTCCACCAGGGCAGGCTGGTCGGGCGCTGCCTACTGGTGCGGGCGCGAAATACAAGCCTTGTATCGGGCGAGCGAAATACCGATACAGCGCGAATCGGTTCGGGTCAGAACGCCTCGCTGATCGAGCAGGCCGCAGGGCCGAGAATGACGACGAACAGCGTCGGCAGGATGAACAGGATCAGCGGCACGGTCATGATCGCCGGGAGCCGCGCCGCCTTTTCCTCGGCGCGCATCATGCGTTCGTGACGGAACTCCGCCGACAGCGTGCGCAACGCCGACGACAGCGGGGTACCGTATTTCTCGGTCTGGATCATCGTCGTGACCACGCCCTTGAGCTGGTCGAGGCGGACGCGGCCGGCGAGGTTTTCGAAGGCCATGCGCCGTTCGGTGAGGAAACTCAGCTCGATCGAGGTGAGGTGGAACTCCTCGCCCAGCTCCGGATAGGCGTGGCTCAGTTCCCTGGCGACTCGCCCGAACGCGGCATCGACGGTCAGGCCGGCCTCGGCGCAGATGACGAGCAGGTCGAGCGCATCGGGAACGCCCTTGCGGATCGCGTCGGTGCGCTTGGTGATCAGGTTTTCGACGTAGATGTCGGGGCCTTTGTAGGCCAGCAGCAGCGCAACCGCGAACCCGCCGAACCGCTTGAGGCCGCTCAGGTCGGGGAACATGTCGGTGCCGTAGAGGATGAAGGCCGCGCTACCGCCGATCACTATGGGCAGAATCATCCGCCCGAATATGACCGCGACGGCCCAGTCCTTCGACCGGATACCCGCCTGCGCCAGCTTGGTCTGCGCCTGCTTGAGCTGGTCGTCCTGGAGGACCTTCAGCCCCTGGAGCAGGTTGCGCATGCGGTCGGTGGTGACGTTCTGGTGAACGATCTTCGTGCGCCGCTTGGCGGTCGACGCGGTAATGCCCGCCTTGAGCTGTTCGCGGCGGCTGTTGAGTGCCTTGACCCGCTTGGCCATCGGGTCGCGGACGGTCGTGACGCCGTACAACGCCACCAGCACGGCCAGCGCGGCGAGACCGGCCAGCAGCGTGCCGAAGTCGGCGGCGCTCAGGCCCAGCAGGGTGGCACCGGCGGATGGAGTAGGAGTCATGGTCGCGGCCCCTCCATCAGATTTCGAAATTGACCATCTGGGCCATAATGAAGGCGCCGATGCCCATCCAGCTGAAGCCGCCGATACCGACCAGTTGCATCAGCCCCAGGCCGAACAGACCCTCGGGATCGGGCGTGAAGAAGGGCTCCATATATTCGAAGTTGATCCAGCAGATCAGGCCGAACACAAGGAACGGCAGCGACCCGATGATATAGGCCGATGCCTTCGACTCCGACGACATGGCGCGGATCTTGAGCTTCATCTGCGCGCGCTGGCGAAGGACGCCCGCCAGATTGGCCAGCGTTTCCGCGAGGTTGCCGCCCGTCTCGCGCTGGATCGCCAGGGTAATGCAAAAGAATTTGAACTCGGCGGTGCCCAGCCGGTCGGCGGTTTCGAGCATCGACTGCTCCAGCGACTTGCCGATCTTGACACGCTCGGTGATCAGCTTGAACTCCTCACCCACCGGGCCGGGAATCTCGCGCGCGATCACGCCCATCGTCTCGCTGACCGGCAGGCCCGAGCGCAGGCCGCGGACGAGCAGGTCGAGCGCGTCGGGGAAGCTGGTGGTGAACTTGTTGACGCGCTTGCCGATCATGCGGCTGATCGCCATGTGCGGCACCCCCAGCCCGACCGCAGTGGCGGTCAGCACTGAAGCGAGCAGCGAGAAACCGCGAAGCTGCATGAGCGCGAGCACCACGACCGCCAGGCCCGCGCAGACGCTCATATATTGGCTCAGCGTCCATTTGCGGCCCGTCATCGCGATCCGCTTGGCCAGCTTTTCGGGATCGGGAATGATCGAGACGAGCAACTTGTGCTGCTCGCTGCTGCGGCTGGAGATCGCGCGGCGCATCCGCGCCTCGACCGCTGCCGATTGCGAGACGCCGTGCCGCGACTGGATGTCGGCCAGCCGCCGCGCACCGCCGCGCGCCGCCGACGGACCGCTCAGCAGCATGATCATGATCCCGATGAACGTCAGGACGAGCACAACCAGAAGGATCAGCCGGAAATCCATCGTTCAGCCGTATGCTCGCGATCGATGGCGGAGGCGGAGGCGCGCCATGGCTCAGCCGTTCGCGTCGGTGTCGAGGGAAACGGACTTGCCCTTGCCGTCCGACTTGCGCGGCAGCAGCGACTTGAGATCGGCGATCCGCCCGAGCAGCGGCTTGCTGCCCGTCGATGCGCCCTTGGCCTTGGCATTGGCCTTGGCTTTCCCCTTGCCGTTCGCGGTATGCGGCGTCTCGGCCTCGGCAGCCTCTCCGGCGGCGAGGACCAGCTTGCCGACCTCCGCCAGCGCCTGACCGAGCTTGCTCGCCCGGCCGGCGTCGCTGACCGCCTTGCCCAGCTTCGCCGCCTGGCTGGCGACCTTGGCGTCATAGGGCACGAGAAGGTCGATCTTGCGCTCGATCGACTGTTCGAAGTCGCGGCGCGAGATTTCCTGAACCGCCACCTGGCATTTGTTGGCGACGACGATGATCCGCGCATTGGGCGCATTGCCCTTGAGCCAGGCAAGGATGCGGATGGTGTCGCGCGCGGCGGCGAGCGTGAACTCGGTGACGACGATCACGGCGTTCACTTCGTACAACAGATGCGGGTGAGCGATCATCACCGGGCGCGGCAGATCGACGACGTTGCACTCGAAGGCGCTGCGCAACTCTTCCTGGAGATGATGATAGGCGGCGCCGTCGGTCAGGACCGGCTGGTTGAGCGGAGCCTCTGCCGACAGGATCGCCAGCATGTCGCTCGCGCGCACGGTCGCGCGCTCGATGAACAGTCCGTCGATGCGGCCGGGATTCTCCACGGCATCGGTCAGCCCGCGCCCCGGTTCGAGGTCGAGCGTCAGCGCGCCGGTCCCGAAATGCACGTCGAGATCGAGAAGCGACGTCATCCGCTTTTCCCGGTCGCTGAGATACCAGGCGAGCGAGGTGGCGATGGTGCTTGCGCCCACGCCGCCGCGAACGCCCAGCACCGCCACCGACAGACGCGGGTGGTCGGCCTGCACGTCGGCCTTGGGCGTGAGGAAGGCGGCCTGCGCCGCAGCGATGGCGTCGCGGACATGATCGGGGTTCAGCGGCTTGAGCAGATAATCCTGGATGCCGCTGGCGATCAGGTCGCGATAGAGGCGCACGTCGTTGACCTGGCCGCTGGCGACCACGATCGTGCCCGGCTCGCAGACTTCGGCCAGGCTGTTGATGTCGTGCAGCGGGTCGCCCGATTCGGACAGGTCGACGAACAGGATGCTGGGGCTCGCCGCGATCGACAGCGACTGGACCGCGTTGCGCAGGCCGCCCGGATGCGCCTTTTCGATCGGCCAGCCCATGTCCGACAGCACCGATCGGATGACCTCCAGGCTGTGGTCGTCGCTGACATAGGCGTGGAACGGGTCGCGGTTGGAGCCGTCGAGGGGTTTCCAGGGAGCGTTCATCCTAAAGCCCTCCTCATTGCCCGCCGGCGGCGAGGGCGTTGCCGCCTCCGCCCGTGGGGGCGGCCTTGTTGAAGGCCGCGATCGCGCGATTGCTGCGCGCGGTGCGAAGATCGGTCCGGCTGCCGCGACCCTGTATCAGATCCTCGGGATCGGCGATCATGGCGGCGAGATTGCCGTTGGTCGCGCAGCCATAGTTGAAGGTCGCGCCGCCCTGGAAATCGCCTTCGTACCGGCCCTGCCAGTCGGGGCAGCCGGGGACGGTGGCGCTTGCCCGGCTGACGACGACCCGCGTGCCCCCGCTGATCGACACGCCCGCCGAGAGGGGCGCGCGATCGGAAAGGAGGAGGCCGTAGCGCTTGACGAGCCGCGCTACGTCGTCGGAGACGGCACCGCTGCCATAGCCGCCGTCGGTCACCGCGACGCGGTCGCCATAATCAAGCCCGATGGCGTCGAACCAGTCGAGCAGCCGCGCCTGTTCGCCCTCGGACAACCCGCCGGTGCCGTTGGGCGTCAGGTCAAAGACATAGTCGGTGCGCTGGACGACCGGCTGGTTGACCGATTCGAGGCTGCGGTTGGTCGGTTCAGCCAAGGCCGGAGCGGTCGCGGAGAGCGCCAGCAGCGCGCCGGCCGATGCGAGGGAGAGGAGAGCTTTGGGCGAGTGCATGGCTGTATCCTTCGCTGGCATCAGAAGCTGAAGCCCGGCGCCGCAGCGCCCTTGGACGGCTTGCGGGAAGCCCGGTCGGACGGCTTGACCTCGCCGGGTGTCACGGTGACGGGCGGTGCCATGACCGGCGCGGCGCCTTGCTGGCCCGACTTGCCGTCGTGCATCCGCGCACCGAGATAGCGCTGCGCGTCATTGGCGTTGCGATAGCCGTCGGTCGGCAGCTTGATGTCGCGCGCGTTGACAGGCCGGACCAGATAGGGCGTGACGACGATGACCAGTTCGGTCTCGCGCCGCTGGAAGCTCGACGATTTGAACAGGTTGCCGAGGATCGGGAGGTCGCCCAGGAACGGCGTCTTCTGCATGCTGTTGCCGGTGTTCGCCGTCATCAGCCCGCCGATCATGAAGCTCTGACCCGATCCCAGCTCCACCGTGGTTTCGGCGCGGCGGGTGGCGATGCCGGGGACCGACAGGTTGTTCAGCCGGACGCCCGACGATTCGTCGATCTGCGACACTTCGGGCCGGACCCGCATCGAGATGCGGCCATCGGCGAGGACGGTGGGGGTGAAGGCCAGGCTGACGCCGTACTGCTTGTACTCGACCGATACCTCGCCAAGGCCCGTCGACAGCGGAATGGGGATTTCACCGCCCGCCAGGAAGCTGGCGGTCTCGCCCGAAAGCGCGGTGAGGTTGGGACTGGCCAGCGTGGCAGCCAGGCCCTGGTTCTCGGCAAGGTCGAGCGCGGCCAGGATGTTGAGGCCCAGAAGGTTGGTATCGGCGGCGATCGTGCTGCCCGAATCGACCGACGTGACGCCCGAGCCGATGATGTTGCCTGCGCCATCGCCTATGGGCTTCAGACCCTTGCCGACGCCCAGCGGTCCGCCGATGGTCCAGACATCGTTGATGAAGCCGCGCCCCTGGCCGATGCCGAACTTGAAACCGCTGGTCAGGTCGGCGGTGGCGAAGTTGAAGCCGATCGTCTTGGTCAGCGTCTTGCTGACCTCCGCGATCCGCACCTGCAGGTTGACGGTCAGCGGCGTCGCGGTGCGCAGGCGGCTGACCACCTGCGTCCCGTCGCCGACATAGGCTGAGACGAGCCGTTCCGCTTCGGCCGCATCCTCGGGCGCGGCGACGGTGCCGGTCAGCAGGACCATCTTGTTCATGGTGCTGACCACGATGTCCGATTCGGGCATGGCGAGCCGCAGCATCTGGTCGATGCTGGTCAGATTGTTGTTCACGCGGACGGTGGCGCGGTAGATGACCTTGCCGCCGGCGGTCGTCACCGACACGTCGGTCTGCCCGGTGCCCTTGGCGATCAGGTAGAGCTGCCGCTGAGAGCGGACATGGACATCGACCACATTGGGATCGGCGATCACCACGTCCGACATGACGGCCGACAGGTTGACGACGCGGCTGGTTCCGGCGGACATCTGCACGACGCCGTCGTCGACCTTGCCGACCTGCGGCGGCGGAGCGGCCGTCGTCGCGTGAGGGATGGCAGCACCGGCGAGGATCAGCAGCACGGCCGACCCGGTGCGCAGGCGGCGAGCGGCGCCGCGCGTGCTGAACGAAATCATTGCTTCTTGTCCCCCAGGAGAACGGGCGTGACCGCCGTGCCGCGCGCCACCTTAACGGTCGGAATCGCGGTGATGCCCGCTGCGGCGGCCTGCTCCGGATCGACGGGCTTGCCGGGCACGGTGCGCCGCTGGAATTTGGAAACGTCGCCACCGGTCGAGAATGTCTGTCCACGGTCGGTGGGGCGGACGCCGAGAGAGGCGATCATCGCCTTTTCGGCTTCGGGATCGGCGGACCGGGGCGCGTCGATGTCGCCATTGGCCAGCGCGGCCTCAAGGTCGCCGGTGGTGCTCGCCATGGCGCGCAGCGAAAGCGAGATCGAACCGAGCGTCTGCGCCACCGCGATCTTTTCCGCCATGCGCGGCGTCACTTCGAGGGTCACGTTGGAATAGGTCTGGACCACGGGCCTGCCATCCTCGCCCAGCGGGTTGGTCCGCTGGTCGGTGGCGAGCACGCGCAGGTTGGACAGGATCGTTTCGGACACCTTGAGCGGCGCGCCGTCGCCGCCGCCCGCGACGCTCTGCGTCAGCATGACGTCGACCCGGTCACCCGGAAAGATAAAGCCCGCGACGCTCGTCTGCACCGACACCGGCACCGTCACCGCGCGCATGCCCGGAGCGAGGGCCGCCGCCAGGAAGCCGCGGTCGCCCGGCTGGATCAAGGCGCCCTGCGTCACCGGCTGGCCGGCGGACACCGCGGTGCGCACCACGCTGCCCAGCAGGCGGTTCTGATCGGCCTTGCCCTCGATGAAATAGGCGTCCTCGACCAGCTCCTTGGGCCAGGGCTGATAGCGCATATGCTCGGCCCCGATGATGGTGCCGACGGGGAGCTGGGCGGTCGCGACGAGTACCTTGGGAAGCTGGCTCTGGTCGGGAATGGCCGCGGCACCGGCCTGCGGTGCGGGTGCGCCGACGAACATCGATCGCGCCAGCAGCGCGGTCGCGACCGCGATCACCAGCGCGCCTGCCAGCAAAATCAACTTCTTGGGTTCCATGACGACACCGTCCCTCATCCACGGGGCACAGCGGCCCCGGCATGCGATTTCTTACGCAAATGGGTTAATATAGGGTTCACCGATGACCCAGAGCGCCGCCAGCGCGATGGCTACCCCATAGGGAATCTCGGCCTGGCCCATCCGTTTGGCGAGCCGGTGGTGAGCGACGGCGGCGATGGTCACGACGCCCCCGATCAGCGCCATCAGGATCAGCAACCACGTCATTGCGCCCAGCGGCAGCCACAAGGCGATCGCCGCCAGCATCTTCACATCGCCCCCGCCCATCAGGCCGAGCGCGAACAGGCCCGCGAAGATCAGCAGCACGGCACCGCCGAGCGCAAGCTGAATCGCCATGTCGGGCCAGGGCGTCAGGCCGACGCTCAGCCAGTAGAGCGGCGCGAGCAGCGCAATCGCCGCATTGATTCTGTTCGAGATGATTCGCGAGCGGATATCGGTCACCGCCGCCGTGATCAGCAGCGCGGCAAGCACGCCCAGCAGGGCGACGGACAGGAAATTGTCGGCCATGACGGCTTAGGGTCTAGACCCGGTGCCTTTCCAAATCGTAACCATCGCGCCATGCCGAGCCACAGCCCCGCGCCACCGTTCATCGGGCGAGCCATTTCTTGACGCAGCACTGGGACATTGTGGTTGTCGGCGCCGGGATGGCGGGGCTGAGCCTTGCGGCGGAGCTCGCCCGCGACGCGCGCGTGCTGGTGATCGAGGCGGAGGCGGCGCCGGGCTATCACGCCACCGGGCGATCGGTCGCTTTCTGGACCGAAAGCTATGGCGGTCCGGGCATCCAGCCGCTGACGACGATATCCGGCCCGATGCTCGCCGCGCCCGACGCTGAGCTATCGGCGGAGGGCTTTCTCCATCCGCGCGGTGCGCTTCACATCGGCGGCGCGGTGCAGGGCGGGGCGGCGCGCGAGATGGCGCGGCTGTTCGGCGGGCAGGGCGTCACGATGCGGCTTCTCGACCGCGAGGCGATGGCGGCGCGCGTGCCGGGCCTGCGGCCGGAATGGACCGTCGCGGTCGAGGAACCGAGCTGCTGCGATGTCGATGCGGCGGCGCTGCTCGCGGCCTGTCGCGCGCTGTTCCTCAGGCGCGGCGGGGACGTGCGCTGCGGCTCTCCGCTGCTCGGTGCCGAGCGGCAGGGCGGCGGCTGGCGGCTCACGACGGGCGCGGGCGAGGTGCGGTGCGGCATCGTGGTCGATGCCGCCGGCGCCTGGGCGGACGAGGTCGCGGCGATGTGTGGCGTGGCGCCCATCGGAATCGCACCGCTGCGGCGGACCGTGGTGCAGCTGCGCACCGATCCGCTCGCGCCCGCCGACCTGCCGCTGGTGCTCGACATCGGCGGGGGCTTCTATTTCAAGCCTGCTGGCGGCGACGGGCGCATCTGGCTCAGCCCGCACGACGAAGTGCCCGACCGGCCGGGCGACGTCGCCCCCGACGAGCTGGGCGTGGCGGAGGCGATCGCGCGCTTCGAGGCGGCGGTCGACTGGCGCGTCGAGGCGGTCGAGCGCAAATGGGCGGGCCTGCGCAGTTTCGCGCCCGACCGGCTGCCCGTCTATGGCTTCGATCCGGCGGTGCCCGGCTTCTTCTGGTTCGCGGGGCAGGGCGGCTTCGGCATCCAGACCGCGCCCGCAGCGGCGCTGATCGGTGCCGCGCTGGCGACCGGCACCCCCCCCGATCCGCGTATCGCCCACCTCGACCTCGACGCTTACAGCCCGGAGCGATTTGCGCGTTGATCGTTACGCATGCGGTGATAGTCTCCGTCGCGTCGAAGCCACCATTGGGGGACCAGCCATGGCGCACAAATTCGTGATCGAGCAGAACAAGGCGGGCGAATATGTCGCCAAGTTCAAATATAATGACGAAGTGATATTCTGGACCGAAGGCTACAAGAGCAAGGCCAGCGCGAAGAACGCGATCGAGTCGGTTTTGAAGAACGGACCGGGGGCGCCTGTCGAGGAGTGAGGGCGGGTGACGCGCATCGCGCTGTCGTCGTGTTAGCCTACTCCGGGCTGCTATTATTCACAGGACTGTCCGCGAGAACGCAGAACCCTTTGCCGTTGCGTGGATCACATGGCTGGTTTGAGCTAGCGCCGTAATCCAGCTACCGAACCCCTCCTTGGACGCCAGCACTGCCGTTCGCGATGGGGGACCGTCAGGATTTCGATGACAGTCCGCTAAACGACGTTCAGATGGACGACTGCGCCGGTCTCCCGCTGAAGTCTAGTATCCAACCCTATCCCATATCGTCATGCCAGCGAAGGCTGGCATCTCCGGAGGCTTGCGACATGCCGACCACCCGGCGACCCCAGCCTTCGCTGGGGTGACGGACGTTGAGGCGACGGTACGCCAACCCTCACCGCGCCCGCATTGCCTCCGCCGCGGCGCTCGCCAGCCGGTCGGCGCGTTCGTTCTCCGGG
>CAZJCT010000064.1:0-14437 GCA_964544675.1 uncultured Sphingobium sp. | reverse complement strand
GCAGCGAGCTGATCGAGCATATCTACGATCAGGATTTCGACCGCGACTCGAACACGATCGAAGTGTTCGTCACCCGCATCCGCAAGAAGCTGGGCGCCGACGTCATCACCACCATCCGCGGCCTTGGCTACAGTCTGGACGATCCGGCGGCCGCAGCCTGATCGTGGGCGCCGGGTGTCCGACCCTCCATCAGAAGTGACCGCCCAGCCGGCGGTGCGGTCGACCGGCTCGCTGAGCCGGCGCATGATCGGCATCGCCGCGATCTGGATCGCGATCCTGCTGATCGGCGGCGGGATCGCCCTCGACCGGGTGCTGACCGCAGCGGTCACGCGCAGCTTCGACGAAGGACTGCGCTACGTCCTGACCGCGATGATCAGTTCGGCCGAGCTTGGCCCCGACGGCGAGGTTCTGTTCAACCGGCCACTCGCCGACCAGCGCTTTCTCGAACCCGCCAGCGGCCTTTACTACCAGATCAGCGGCACCGGCCAGGACGACTGGCGCTCGCGATCGCTGTGGGACCGCGCGCTCAAGGTCAGGCCGGGCAGCGGACAGCCGGGCTTTCATGTCTATGACAGCTCGGAGTTCCCGAACGAGCCGCTGCGGGTCATGCAGCGCGAAGCGATCCTGCCGGGCAGCGATACGCGCTGGACCTTCATCGCCGCGCAGGCGCGCAGTGGACTCGACGAGCAGATCGGGGCGCTCCGCTCTACCCTGGTCAAGAGCTTCGCGCTGCTTGGCCTGGGGCTCATCATCCTCGCCGCGCTCCAGACCGTCTATGGCCTCCGCCCGCTTCGCCGAATCGCGCAGGAGATCGCGCTGATGCGCGACGGCGTGAAATCGCGCGTGACGGTCCCGCTGCCGAGCGAGGTGCGCCCGCTGGTGGAGGAGCTGAACGGCCTCATCGCCCATACCGAGCAACAGGCCGACGAGGCGCGCCGCCATGCCGGCAATCTCGCCCATGCGCTGAAGACGCCGCTGACCGTGGTGATGAACGCGGCGACCGCCGATGCACCCGATCTCGCCCCCACGGTGATCCGCGAAACCGGGACGATGCGGCGGCAGATCGACCATCATCTGGCGCGCGCGCGCGCCCTCGGCCGCCGCGCCGCGACTCAGAGCCGCGCTCCGATCTGGCCCACCATCGAGGCGGTGGAACGTGCCGCGCGCCGGCTCTACCCCGACGTACGGATCGACCGCGACGGCGATCGCGACGCCGTGGCGCGAGTCGAGAAGCAGGATCTTGAGGAGATGCTCGGCAATCTGGTCGAGAATGCCGCCAAATATGGCGGTGGCAGCGTCTTTGTGAGCGTGGAGGATGCGACCGAGCGCGGGTTCGTCGACATATTGGTCGAAGATGACGGCACCGGCATTCCCGAGGCCGAGCGCACGCGGATCTTCGACCGGGGCGCGCGACTCGACACCGGCAAGCCCGGAACCGGCCTCGGCCTCGCCATCGTTCGCGACGTGGCCGAAATCTACGGTGGCCGGGTCTCGCTGTCCGAAAGCGAGGACCTGGGCGGCCTGCTCGTCCGCCTCAGCCTACCGAAAGGCTGACGATATCGCCGTCACGCTGGCCCGGTAGCGGGCGAGCGATCAGCCCGCGAGCTGGCGCTGCAGCGTGCGGATGTCCGAATCGAGGTCGGCATTTTCCTTGCGCAGCGACTCGATCTTGCGGACCGCGTGAATGACGGTGCTGTGGTCGCGCCCGCCGAAGATGCGGCCGATTTCCGGCAGCGATCGCGGCGTCAGCTTCTTGGCGAGATACATCGCAACCTGGCGCGGTCGGGCGACCGCGCGGGCACGCCGCGCCGAGCGCATTTCGGACAGATCGATGCGGTAATGCGCGGCGCAGGCGCGCTGGATTTCGTCGATCGTGATCCGCCGCGCATTGGCGCGCATCGAATCGGCCAGCACATTCTGCGCCATCTCGATCGACACCGCGCGGCCGATGAGCTGCGAATAGGCGATCAGCTTGTTGAACGCGCCTTCCAGTTCGCGGATGTTGGTGCAGATCGACCGCGCCAGCAGTGCCAGCACGTCGTCGCCTACCGTGACCGCACCGCTCGACTCGCGCCGGGCGCGCAGGATTTCGAGCCTGAGTTCCATGCTCGCCGGCTGGATGTCGGCGACGAGGCCGCCGGCCAGTCGCGACAGCACGCGCTTGTCCATGCCTTCGATGTCCTGCGGCGGACGGTCGGCAACGATCGCGATCCGCGCGCCCGAATTGATCAGCTCGTTGAGCGTGTGGAGAAACTCCTCCTGAGTCGGGCCCTTGCCCGCAATGAACTGGATGTCGTCGATCAGCAGCAGCCGCGCGGCGCGCAGGCGCGTCTTGAACGCGAGCGTGTCCTTGGCGCGGATCGCGTTGACGAATTCGAGCATGAAGCGCTCGGCGGACATATAGAGCACCGTTGCGTCGGGGCTGTGCGCCGTGAACGCTCCCGCGATGGCATGAAGCAGGTGAGTCTTGCCGAGTCCCGTGGCGCCATGGATGAACAGCGGATTGAACATCGGCTCTTCAGGCGCCGCCAGGCGAAGGGCGGCCGAATGCGCGAGGCGATTGCTGTCGTCGATCACGAAGCCATCGAAGCCGTGGCGCGGCCGGAAGGGTTCGATGCCGGCGCCGTAGAAGGACGGCGCAACGGCAGCGGCAGCGGCAGCACGCTGCGACTCGCCGGATGTTGCGGGGATGCGTGCCGGCTCCTGGCCCGCCAGCGCGAACCGGCCAGGCGCACCGCGAGTCACCCGCACCTCGTCCACGCCGACATTGCGCTGCCGCCAGGCGAGCGCGAGCCGCGCGCCGAAATTATTGGCGACGAAGTCCGCTGCGAAGTCGCTGGCAGCCACGATCTGCAGGGTGCCCGTGGTTTCACAGAATGTGCCGAGCTGAAGCGGGCGCAGCCACTGGTCGAACAATCGGGCGCCGACGTCCTTGCGCATGTCGAGCCGAACCGACTCCCATGCGATGGTCAGCCCGGCATCCCCCGGCGCGCCGATGATCTCGGCACCTTCGTCACGCATATCCAGGTCCTGCACGTATGCCATCAATTCCCTTCCCCCGCTTCTTCGGCGCCGCAAGGCCCCCGCCTTCTGGCCGAACCGAGACGAAAACCATCCTCCCTCCGAAAACGACGATTCGCTTCCGGGCCTTCGTGATGATGCTTGTTGATGCGACCCGCCGCCTGACTCGACGCCGTGCCGGGAGCGACGTTCTTGCACCCGCTCCGGGGTTGATCAAGATCGCCGACCGTCAAAAAAATGAAATAAACAAGTTGACACCGGAATCCGGCGAAATCGCAGTAAGTATATGTTAAATAACGATTTAAATGGTTTCGCTTGCGAGTCGTCCGGTGCGAATCGCGGAGTTTCTTATGCTTGGCTTAACCATTGGGGCCGGCAGTTCCGGGAGTCCGCCAGCGCTGGCGGAGGGGCCATTTGGTTCCCGTGCGGGCAACAAAAAACCCGCCCGGAAACCGGACGGGTTGATCGCGACCTGCGCCGGCATGACCGGCGCGGGCGTTCTGTCAGGCGAGCGCCTGGACTCGCTTGGTCAGGCGGCCGAACTTGCGGGAAGCAGTGTTCCGGTGGAGAACGCCGCGCGCAACGCCGCGCGCCAGTTCCGGCTGAACGACGGCCAGCGCAGCCTGCGCCTCGTCCTTCTTGCCCTCGGCGAGCGCCGACTCGACCTTCTTGACCAGCGTGCGGATGCGGCTGACGCGCGCACCGTTGATGTCTGCCCTGCGCGCGTTGCGGCGGATGCGCTTCTTTGCCTGCGGCGTATTGGCCATGCGTTTCCTCGATCAAGCTGTATTAGGCGGCGGAGCCCCGGCCCGGATCCGGACCTGTCCACGAAGCTGGCGCGCTTAGCGGCCGCCCCGCGAATCGTCAACCGCTTTCGATCCGGACGCTGCGCTCAGCGCTGGCAACCGGGGCAGAAAAAGGTCGACCGCCCGCCGTCGGTGCGTCGCGCGACCGTACCGCCACAGGCGGGGCACGCCGCGCCCTCGCGGCCATAGACCCGCCAGTCCTTCGCGAAATAGCCGAGCTGGCCATCGGGTCGTGCAAAGTCGCGCAGCGTCGATCCCCCGGCGGCGATCGCCGCCGTCAGCACCTCACGCACGGCGTCGACCAACGCGGCGATTCGCCGGGCACCGATCCGCCCGCCGGCACGGGTCGGCGCGATCCCCGCCATGTTGAGCGCCTCGCAGACATAGATATTGCCAAGCCCGGCGACGACCCGCTGGTCGAGCAGCAGCGCCTTGATCGGCGCGCTGCGCCCCGCGATCGCCTGTTGCAGATAGGCTGCGCTGAAATCGGGGCCGAGCGGTTCCGGTCCCATCGCCGCGAATGCCGGATAGGTGGAGAGCGCCGCCGTTTCCACCAGATGGACAAAGCCGAAGCGTCGCGGGTCGTTGAGCGACAGCTCGCGACCCGTTTCGGTGGCAAGCAGCAGATGGTCGTGCGCCCCGATCGATTCGGGCGCGATTCGCCACCGCCCCGACATGCCGAGGTGGAAGATCATGCTGTCGCCGCGATCGCTGTGGATCAGGCCGTATTTGGCGCGCCGCCCCAGCCCTGTCACCCGCGCGCCGACCAGCCGCTGCGCCAGGTCGGCCGGGAACGGAAAGCGCATGTCCGGGCGCCGGGTGATCACGCGCGCCAGCCGCTCGCCCTCGATCACGGATCGGAGGCCGGCGACGGTGGTTTCGACTTCGGGAAGCTCGGGCATCGTGACCGGGGCGATAGCATGGCCCGCGCGCCACGCAATCGCGCGGGTGCCACTGGTGGAGCGGCGCGGCAGACGATAAGGCCCATGCGCATGACCGACAACAGCGCTTCCTCATCCTCCCCCGCCACCGCATCCTTCGGCTATCGCGACGTGCCCGCATCCGAAAAGGCGGGCATGGTCGGTGCCGTCTTCTCCAATGTGGCGCGGCGATACGACCTGATGAACGACGCCATGTCGGGCGGTGCCCACCGGCTGTGGAAGGACCGCTTCGTGCGGCGGGTGAAGCCGCGTGCAGGGGAGTCTATCCTCGACATGGCGGGCGGCACCGGCGACATCGCCTTTCGCATGGCCCCGTCGGGCGCGGCGATCACGGTCGCGGACATCAATCCCGACATGCTCGCCGTCGGCATGGAGCGTGCGGCCAAGCGCGGGATCGACGGACTGATCTGGGCCGAAGAGAATGCCGAGTCGCTGAGCTTCGCCGACCGAAGCTTCGACGCCTATACGATCGCCTTCGGCATCCGGAACGTTACCGACCTGAAGGCCGCTATCGCCGAGGCGTACCGCGTGCTGAAATTCGGCGGGCGCTTTTTCTGCCTCGAATTCTCGACAACGGTATGGCCGGGCTTCTCGGAGGTCTACGACGCCTATTCGCATCATGTCGTGCCCCGCATCGGCAAGGCGCTGGCGGGCGATGCCGAAAGCTATCGCTATCTGATCGAATCGATCCGCCGCTTTCCGGACATGCCGACCTTTGCCGGCATGATCCGCGACGCGGGCTTTGTTCAGGTCAAGGCGGAACCGATATTGGGCGGGCTGGTCGCGATCCACAGCGGCTGGAAGGCGTGATGCGGAGGGCGATGCTGATGCCCCTCCTCTTTAGAGGAGGGGTTGGGGTGGTGTTCAGCGCCGGCGTCGTGGCGCTGAACATTTCACCACCCCCGGCCCCTCCTCTGAAGAGGAGGGGAGGCAGGATGCCATGAACGCCCATCTCACGCATCTCTGGCGCCTCCTGAAATGGGGCCGCACCCTTGCCCGCCATGGCGCGCTGCGCGGTATCGAGCAGGACATTTTCACGCCGCGCCCGGTCCGGAGGATCGTCCGGCTGGCGCGGCTCGGCGCGCACGTGCCCGCTCAGCCGCGCTATGGCGAAGCGTTCCAGGCACTCGGCCCGGCGGCGATCAAGCTCGGCCAGTCGCTCGCGACGCGTCCCGATCTGGTGGGCGAAGAGGCCGCGCGCGACCTGCTGTCGCTCCAGGACTCGCTGCCTCCGGTGCCGTTCGAGGCGATCCGTCGCCAGGTCGAAACGCATCTCGGCCGGCCCATAGAGGCACTCTACAGCCGTTTCGACGAAGTGCCCGTCGGTGCCGCCTCGATCGCGCAGGTGCATCGCGCCGTCACCACCGAAGGCCGCGAGGTCGCAGTCAAGGTGCTGCGGCCGGGGGTGAGCGAACGTCTTGCCCGCGATATCGCCACCTATGAATGGGCCGCCGCGCATCTGGAGGCGCTTGGCGGCGAGGCGGCGCGGCTGCGCCCCCGGCTCGTCATCGCCAATTTCAAGCGCTGGACCGCGCGCGAGCTCGACCTGCGCCGGGAGGCCGCGTCGGCGTCCGAACTGGCCGACGCGATGCGCAGCGTCGAAGGCTATGTCATTCCCGGCATCGACTGGGACCGCACTAGCGGCAAGGTCATGACGCTCGACTGGATCGACGGCATCAAGATCAGCAATCGCGACGCGCTGATCGCCGCCGGGCACGACCTCAGCCTGCTGGCCGCGCGGGTGGTCAACACCTTCCTTCGCCAGGCGATCGCCGACGGCTTTTTCCACGCGGACATGCACCAGGGCAATCTGTTCGTGACCCCCGCCGGGGACATCGCCGCGATCGATTTCGGCATCATGGGGCGGATCGACCGGCGCGCGCGGCTGTGGCTTGCCGAGATTCTCTATGGCCTCATCACCGGCAACTACCGGCGAGTCGCCGAAATCCATTTCGAGGCGCAATATGTGCCCGCGCATCACAGCATCGACGAGTTCACGACGGCGCTGCGCGCGGTCGGCGAGCCGATGCGCGGCAAGCCCGTCAGCGAGCTGTCGGTGGGGCAGATGCTCGATGGGCTGTTCGCGATCACGCGCGACTTCGACATGCAGACGCAGCCGCACCTCCTCCTCCTCCAGAAGACGATGGTGATGGTCGAGGGCGTGGCGACGATGCTCGACCCGCAGATCAACATGTGGGACGTGTCCGGCCCTTATGTGAAGGCCTGGCTCCGCGACGAGCTGGGACCGGAGGCGCAGGCGGCGGCGGCGATCCACCGCACCGGCGACATCTTGCGCCGCCTGCCCGACCTGATCGAGCGGCTGGAGCAGACCTATCCGCCGAAGGGCGCCGCCCCGCCGCCGCCGCCGCTGCCGCATGTGGAGCTGATCTGGACCCGGCGCGGACGCGGGCTCAAGGCGCTGGGCTATGCGGCGGTGGCCGGAGTTTCAGGCGCACTGGGCGCGGCGGCAATGTGGGCGTGGGGTTGAACCGTACAACGCTTGCGCATAGATTCTGCGCATGAACGAGTCGCCTCGCCGATTGCAGCCGGTGCGCAAGCGCGCGACAAATCTCTCGCTAAGCGCAGATCTGGTTGATGCCGCGCGCTCGCTCGACATCAACCTCTCCGAAGCATGCGAGCGGGCGCTGGCCGCCGAGGTCAGGAAGGCGCGCGAAGCGCAGTGGCTGGCGGAGAATCGCGAAGCGATCGAGTCCTCGAACAATTATGTCCGCGAGCATGGGCTGCCGCTCGCCCGCTATCGGGACAGCGCGTGGCGCAGCTAGACGTTTACCGCACCCGCGAAGGCGAACTTCTGCTGGACTGCCAGGCCGATCTGCTGAGCCATTTCAACACACGCTTCGTCATTCCGCTCGCGAGCCCTGACGAAGGCCCCAAGCCCGCCAGAAAGCTCAACCCGCTAGTCGTGGTCGATGGTGAACCCATGGTGCTCTACACCCAGTTCGCGCTGAGTGTGCCGGCGTCGGAGCTGAAGGACAGGGTGATGTCATTGGCGGACCGCCGCAATGAGGTTATGGACGCGCTCGACATGCTTCTGTCCGGCATCTGACATGACCCAGCCCCGAATCCTCCTCATCGTCTCCGGCGGCATCGCCGCGTACAAGGCGCTCGAACTCGTCCGCCTGCTCAAGCGCAAGGGTATCGCGGTGCGCGGCGTGATGACCGACAGCGCGGCGGAGTTCATCACGCCCCTCTCGCTCGGCGTGATGACCGAGGATCATGTCTACGGCGCGATGTTCGACCTCAAGGAAGAGCGCGAGATCGGGCATATCCAGCTCAGCCGCGAGGCCGACCTGGTCGTCATCTGCCCCGCCACCGCCAACATCCTCGCCAAGATGGCCGGCGGCATCGCCGACGATCTGGCGACCACATTGCTGCTCGCCACCGACAAGCCCGTCCTCGCCGTCCCCGCGATGAACGTGCGGATGTGGCATCATCCCGCCACGCAGCGCAATCTGGCGCAGCTTCGCGCCGATGGCATCGAAATCATGGAGCCCGCCGAAGGGTCGATGGCGTGCGGCGAATATGGCAAGGGCCGCTTGCCCGAACCGCCCGAGATCGCGGAGCGGATCGAGCAGATCCTTGCCGCCGGCCCTGCGCTTGCGCCTGCGCTGCTGACGGACACGACCCGGACGATCAACGCGCCCGACCTGTCGCGCGCGAATCTCTATGGCTGCCATGTCATCGTCACCGCCGGGCCGACGCATGAGCCGATCGATCCGGTCCGCTTCATCGGCAACCGCTCGTCGGGGCTTCAGGGCTTTGCGATCGCTCGCGCAGCCGCGCGCGCGGGCGCGCGGGTTACGCTGATCGCCGGGCCGGTCGTGCTGCCCAATCCCCCCGGCGTCACGCGGGTCGATGTCGAGACCGCGCGCGAGATGCGCGATGCCGTCACCGCCGCGCTTCCCGCCGACGCCGCGATCATGGTCGCCGCCGTCGCCGACTGGCGCACCGAGGACAGCGCGCCCCGCAAGCTCAAGAAGGACGGATCGGGCACCCCGCCCGCGCTCACGCTCGCCGAGAACCCCGACATATTGGCCGAGCTGTGCCGCAGCGAGGAGCGCCCCGCACTCGTCGTGGGGTTCGCCGCCGAAACCAACGACGTCATCGCCCACGCCACCGCCAAGCGCGCGCGCAAGGGGGCCGACTGGATCGTCGCCAACGATGTGTCGGGCGACGTGATGGGCGGCGGCGCGAACAGCGTCCACCTCGTCACCGAACAGGGCGTCGAAAGCTGGCCCACCATGTCCAAGGACGCGGTCGCACGCCGCCTGATCGAAAGGATTGCCGATGCCCTTGGCCCCCGTTGAAGGAACGCCCCCCGTTGACGTGCAGATCCGCCGGCTGGCGCATGGCGAGGGGCTGCCCCTGCCTGCCTATGCCACGGCCGGGGCGGCGGGGCTGGACGTGGTCTCGGCGGAGGATGTGACGCTCGCGCCGATGGCGCGCCATGCGGTCGCGACCGGCTTCGCGCTCGCCATCCCCGATGGCTATGAGGTGCAGGTTCGCCCCCGTTCGGGCCTGGCGCTCAAGCACGGCATCAGCCTGCCCAACACGCCGGGCACGATCGACAGCGACTATCGCGGCGAGCTCAAAATCATCATGATCAACCTCGGCAGCGAAGCCTTCGCCATCGCGCGCGGCGACCGCATCGCGCAGCTCGTCGTCGCGCCCGTCCAGCCCGCGCACTTCGTCGAAGTGGCCGAGCTGGACGAGACCGAGCGGGGTACAGGCGGCTTCGGATCAACAGGGGTCGCCGCCGCGTGACCCTGTCGGACGATCAGCTCGACCGTTACGCCCGCCACATCATCCTGAGGGAGATCGGCGGCGCGGGACAGGCGCGGCTGCTGTCGGCGAGCGTCGCGGTGGTGGGCGCGGGCGGCATCGGCTGCCCGGCCGCCGCCTATCTCGCCGCTGCCGGTGTCGGCACTCTCCGCGTGATCGACCCCGACCATGTCTCGCTGTCGAACCTCCAGCGACAGATCCTGTTCGGCGCGGAGGACATCGGCCGTCCCAAGCCCGAGGCGATCCAGTCGGCTGCCGCGCGCATCAATCCCGACTCGCATGTCGTCGCGATCAACCAGCGGCTCGATGCGGACAACGCCGCGCTCCTGCTGCGCGATGTCGACGTGATCCTCGACGGCTGCGACGATTTCGACACGCGGCTGATCGTCTCCGACGCGGCGACCCGGCTGCGCATCCCGCTGGTCAGCGCAGCCGTCGGCGGCTTCGACGCGCAGGTCAGCGTCTGGCGCGGGTGGGAAGCCGGCCAGCCCTGCTATCGCTGCCTGGTCGGCGCGGACCCGGCCCGGCCCGACGCCAACTGCGCCGATCAGGGCATATTGGGCGGTGTCACCGGCCTTGCGGGCAGCCTTGCCGCGCTCGAAGTCGTCCGCGCGATCGTACCCTTCGGCGACGATCCCGCCGGTCGTCTGCTTGTCGCTGACCTCGCGAGCGGACGTTTCCGCACCGTCCGGGTGGCGGCCGATCCCGCCTGCACCGTCTGCGTCGCCATGGAACCGGTGGGATGAGCGAGACGAGGCCCCCGCTCCTGCTGATCGCCACCACCGCCGACGCCGAACGGCTGCGCGGGGCATTGACCCTCGCCTGCGCCGAAAGCGCAGTCGGCGGCCAGGTCCGGCTGTTCCTTCAACTCGATGCGGTGGGCCTGATCGCGCCGCCAGTGATCGCGCCGCATGACGAGGCGCACGCCGCCGTCGGACTTCCCCGCCTGTGCGAGCTGCTCGACGACGCGCTCGACCTGGGCGTTGCCATCACTGCCTGCCAGAGCGGCCTCGCGCTCGCCGGGGTGACCGCCGACGCCCTCGACCCGCGCGTCGCGGTCGGCGGACCGATCGCGGTGCTGGCAGAGACAGGGGACGAGACGCGGATGGCGCTTGTCTGACGGATGACAGGCGCGTGCCACGATGCTAGCGACGACAAAACAGCCCCATAAAGAAGTCACGCAATGAACGCCTTCGCTACCCTCACCCACAGCGCCCCCACCAGCGACGACGACCGCGTCGCGCTCCTTACCGAGCCGGGCTTTGGCCGGGTATTCACCGACCATATGGTGACGATCCGCTATACCGAGGGTCACGGCTGGCACGACGCGACGCTCGGTCCGCGCGGCCCGATCGCGCTCGATCCGGCGGCGGCGGTGCTTCATTATGCGCAAGAGATTTTCGAGGGGCTGAAGGCCTATCGCCTGCCCGACGGCGGCATCGCCAGCTTTCGCCCGGACGCCAACGCCCGCCGCTTCAACCAGAGCGCGACGCGGCTCGCCATGCCGGAAATCCCGGAAGAGCTGTTCGTCGAAAGCATCCGCCAGCTTGTCGCGGCCGACAAGGACTGGACCCCCGATGCCGACAAGGGCAGCCTGTATCTGCGTCCCTTCATGTTCGCGGACGAGGCTTTTCTGGGCGTCCGGCCGGCGCACAGCTACATCTTCTGCGTGATCGCCTCGCCCGTCGGCGGCTATTTCAAGGGCGGCAAGCCCGCCGTCACGCTGTGGATCAGCCATGACTATGTCCGCGCCGTTCCCGGCGGCACCGGCGCCGCCAAATGCGGAGGCAATTATGCCGCCTCGCTGCTGCCCCAGGCGCACGGCATCGCGGAAGGCTGCGACCAGGTGCTGTTTCTCGACGCGGTCGAACGCCGCTATGTCGAGGAACTGGGCGGCATGAACATCTTCTTCGTCATGAACGACGGGACGATGGTCACCCCGCCGCTCGACGGGTCGATCCTGCCGGGCATCACGCGCGATTCGCTCATCACGCTCGCCGGCGAGGCGGGATATCGGGTGCGCGAGGAGCGTTACAGCGTCGATCAGTGGCAGGCCGACGTCGCCAGCGGGGCGCTCAAGGAGTGCTTCGCATGCGGCACCGCCGCCGTCATCACGCCGATCGGCGAGGTCCGGTCCGCAAGGGGCGGGTTCGTGATCGGCAATGGCGCGGGCGGAGACGTGGCCGCCACGCTCAAGGAAAAGCTGGTGGCGATCCAATATGGCCGCGCCACCGACCCCCACGGCTGGCTTCACCGGCTGGCCTGACGAAGGACGGAAAGACGATGACGGTCGAGCAGCATTTCGAAAGCGCAATCGACACCGTCATCGTTCCGCCCACCCGCGACCTGGGCGACGGCTTCACCGTGCGCCGTGCGCTGCCCTCGGCGGGGCGGCGGATGGTCGGTCCGTTCGTGTTCTTCGACCGCATGGGTCCGGTCGACCTTGCGCCCGGCCATGGACTCGACGTCCGCCCGCATCCGCATATCGGCCTCGCGACCGTCACCTATCTGCTTGAGGGCGAGATACTGCACCGCGACTCGCTGGGATCGGTTCAGGCGATCCGGCCGGGCGCGGTCAACTGGATGACGGCGGGGCGCGGGATCGTCCATTCCGAACGCACCGCGCCCGACGTTCGCGCCAGCGGCGGCACGCTCTCCGCGCTCCAGATCTGGGTCGCGCTCCCCCATGCGCATGAGGAAGCGGAGCCCGCCTTCATCCATCATCCCGATTCCACGATTCCGTCGTTCGAGGGCGATGGCGTTGCCGGTCGCGTTGTGGTCGGGCAAGCCGAGGGCAAGGCCTCGCCGGTCGGCACCTATTCGGACATGCTCTATGTCGACCTGAACCTGGCGGCGGGCGCGCGCTACGCAATCGACAGCGCGATGGTCGAGCGCGCTTTCTATGTCCTCGCGGGATCGGTCGCGGCCGAGGGCGAGACCCAGACCTTCGCCGAAGGGCAGTTGGTGGTCCTGAAACCCGGCGTTCGCGTGGTCGTGCAGGCGGTCGGCCCGGCGCGGATCATGCTGTTCGGCGGCGAGCCGGTGGGCGAGCGCCATCTGTTCTGGAACTTCGTGTCGAGCTCGCGCGACCGCATCGACCAGGCGAAGGAAGACTGGCGGCTCGGCCGGTTCGCGGGCGTGCCGGGAGAAACCGAGTTCATCCCCCTGCCCGACGACCGGCCCAAGCCTGTCGATTATCCCTGAGCCGGCGTCACTTCGTCATCGGGCCGGCGATCGCCACTTCGGACATCGGCTTGCGGTCGCTCGGCACTTCGCGCGCCCGCAGCCCCTCCGGCAGTTCGGCCGGATCACCCTGCTTGCCGATCGCGAATGCGGCGTCGAGCTTGAAGCCTTCAGAAAGGCCCAGAACGTCGGACACGCGATCGAAGTCGATACCCACCATGCCATGGGTGATGTAGCCCAGCATCCGCGCCTGGAGCGCCATCATCGCCCAGGCGGCCCCGGCGTCGAAGCTGTGGGTCAGATTGGGCTTGTCCGGTGAACCCATCGTGGTCTCGCTGACCATATAGACCAGCACCGAGGCGTCCTTGGCCCAGCTCTGATTGAAGGGCACGAGCAACTCGACAAAGGCCTGCCAGTTCGCGTCGTCGCGCTTCGCATAAAGAAAGCGCCACGGCTGATAGTTATAGGAGGACGGCGCCCAGCGCCCCGCATCGAAGATCGTCATCAGGTCCGCGTCGGGAATGTCCGAGCGGTCGAAGGCGCGCGGCGACCAGCGGTGAAGGAACATGCTGTCCAGCGCAGTGTCGGTCTGGCGGTCGGTGGCAGGGGCAGTCATCGCGTTCGGCACTCCTCGGCTTGCGCAGGGGACGCGGCAATGCGCCCTCGCACGCGCAACATAGGGAGCATCGAACCGACGCCAACCCCCGCGCCGACAGTCGACCTCAGTGCGCGATAAGGAGCGGCACCGGCGCGCGCGCGAGCAGCGAGCGGCTCGCGCCGCCGAACAGCATCTCGCGCAGGCGGCTGTGACCGTAGCAGCCCATCACGCCCCAGGCGGCGCCCGAGGTCCGCAGCACCTCCGCCAACTGATCGGCGACGGCCTCAATCCGCGGCATCTCCTTCACCTCGACCTTGCAGCCATGGTCGGCGAGATAGCGTGCGACGTCCGAAGGCTCGCCCGCCCCGCCGATGGTGACCACCTCGACGACGCTGGCGAGGCGCAGCAACGGCACCGCAGCGCGAACGGCGTCGCCCGCCGCCGCCTCTCCGTCCCAGGCCACGATGGCCTTGCCGAACAGGTCGAGGCTGCGCTGCCCCGGCGGCACGACCAGCACCGGCACCGATGTCAGCGCGGCGACGTGGCCCGCAATGTCCGCCTGATCGCCGAGCGACTCGACGCTGCCGTCGTTCACCACGATGAGATCGACCAGCCTGGCGCGATCCGCAATGATATGATCGAATTCCCCCTGCGCTCTGGTCCACTCATGCGGGATGCTCTCGACCGCGAGGCGCTCCTTGAGCCGCGCGACCAGCGCTTCGCAGCGATCCTCGTCCTCGACCACCACCGTCGCCGGTGCCACGAAGCCATCGACCACCATCGGCAGGCGCATCAGGTCGAGGCACAGCAGGCGCCCCTCGACCGCGCGCGCCACGTCGAGCGCGCATTGCAGGCGCGCCTCCATTCCCTCGTCGTCATGGACCATCAACAGGATCGTCTTCATGTCCGCCTCCATCCAGTTACCCGCGCAACGCATGGCGGACGGATGCGATGCCGTCATTGACAGGGGTCAAGACGCCCCCTTGCGATTCGGCGCGGGCGCGACTATAGGCCCGCCTTCCCTCGCGAGGGGGGACCAATGGGACGGGCTGGCCGGTACGGGCTGCCATGTCCGTCCGCAATCG
>CAZJCT010000063.1:0-14989 GCA_964544675.1 uncultured Sphingobium sp. | reverse complement strand
CATGCCCATCATCACGATGTTGGTCAGCATGCGGCCGTCGGTCGTATATTGCGGCGCGTCGAGATCATCCTCGTCGTCATTCGCCGATGCCATCGTACCGCGCGGCCACTCGCCGAGCGCGTCGCGCGCCAGCATGACCTGCCCGACGATCTCGCCCGGCGTCAGGTTGCGCACCAGCCGCATCGTGCCGGTGTGGCAAAAGCGGCAGTTGAGCGTGCAGCCGACCTGGCTCGACACGCACAGTGTCCCCCGGTCGGCGTCGGGGATGAACACCATCTCGTAGTCCTGGCCGTCGTCCGACCGCAGCAGCCATTTGCGCGTGCCGTCGCTCGATACCTGCGCCTCCACCACCTGCGGCCTGCCGATGACGAAGCGTTCCGCGAGAAAGGGTCGCTGCGCCTTGGCGATGTCGGTCATCGCCTCGAAATCGGTGACGCCGCGATTATAGGTCCAGTGGAACAGCTGCTTGGCGCGCAGCTTCGCCTGGCGGGCGTCGAGCCCGGCGTTCTCAAGTTCGGCGCGCATCTGCTCGCGCGTCAGGCCGAGGAGGTCGACGCGACCGTCGGCGCGCGGGGTGATGGCGCGCGGAACGGGCACGGGATCGATATGTCCGGGAATCTGCATGCGAAGCATATAGGTGGCTCCCCGGTTTCGCGCCAGCGAGCTGTGCGGATCGCCGTCAGGCGGCCGGGGCCCTTGGCTCCGGCGCCTGCTGCTCCGGAGGCACCGGCGTCAGTTCGTAGACGTCGATCGCCGTGTCCTGACGCCGGGCGGGCAGGACCAGCCGCCAGCGAAAGGGGCCGATCCGCTCCACTGTGCCGACCAGATCGCGCGCCGGATCGTCGCCATAGCTCAACGAATTGTCGCCCGCCTCGCGCTGCTTGGCCCCGACCAGCACCAACCGCCGGTCGCCGTCGGGATGCAGCCAGCCGCCCGGCAGCTCGGTGCCGGTCTGCTTGGTGAAGGAGAGCTGGTTGTTCCTCTCGCCGCGCACATAGCAGAAGAACGCCTTGAAGCTCTGCACCGGGCGGCCGCGTTGCGAGGGGGCGAGGCGGACCAGTCGGCAGCGATAGGAACCCGGCGGCACCGCCGGATGATCGCGCGCTGCGGCGGGCTGGAGCAGTTCGCCCTCTGCGGCGATATCGGCGTGGTGCCGACCGGGAACCGCCTTCAGGGTACGATCCCAGTATGCTGGCAGATCGTCGATCAATGCGCGGTCGTCGGCGCTGAGTGCCGCTCGCCAGTCAGCGGACGCGCCGGGCGCGCTGACGGCGTCCTGCACCAATCGGGTCTGTCGATAGGAGCATGCGGACAGCAGCAGCAGCAACGCCGCGGACGCAAATGTCGGTCGTGGCATGGCGTTAACTCCGGTAAACAAATGCTTACCGGAGGATGCGGGTCAAGCGTTGACAAAAGGTTAATTTTTGCGGGTGCGGTGGCCGAATGCCGCCGAAACGAGCGCGCGTTGACGTCGTTTCATCGCATCGCAGCGTCGATCTCTTCCCACAGCGGCCTGGAGCCACGCCGGGCCTTTTTGCGCCGGTCGGGCACATATTTCGCGAAGCGTTTGAAATAGCTCGTCTGGTTCCAGACGGGGCGGTCGCCATTATTGGCGATGCGACGGGCGAGGGCGATGAGATAGTCGTTGAGCTTCACCGCCTCTGCCTTCAGGACCGGCTGGTTCAGGTCATCCTGCGGCGAATGATAGATGTTGGCGCGCCAGGCCTTTTCCACCTCGGCCTCAGGCGTGCCCGCTGCGAAGCCATATTTCAGGAACAGCGCGGGGATGCCTTCCTTGATGAAGCTGTACTGGTCCGACCGGGTGAAGACGTTGCGGTTGGGAAAGGGGTCGGGCACCACCGGCAGGCCCATTTCGGCCGCGACCGCCTGCGCGTCGGCGCCCAGCGAGCTTTCCTCATATCCGATCGGCGTCACGCTGCTCAGCGGGAAGATCGGCAGCGGCATGTCGAGGTTGATGTTCGCGACGATCGATCGGACCGGCACTGTCGGCCGCTTCGCGAAATAGCGCGAGCCGAGCAGGCCCTTTTCCTCCGCGGTGACGATGGCGAACAGGATCGACCGGCGCGGCCGCCCGGCCGGACGCGCAAGCTGGCGTGCTGCGTCGAGCAGGCTGGCGACTCCGACGGCATTGTCGAACGTGCCGTTGTAGATGGTGTCGCCGTTCACCGCCTTGCCGATGCCCAGCCCGTCGAGATGCGCGCTCAGCACGACATATTCGCTCGCCAGCGCGCCATCGCGGCCGGGAAGGACGCCGACGAGATTGGCGCAGGTGAGCGCGCGGGTTTCCGTCGCGATCTTCGCCTTCAGACGTCCGGGCAGATCGAAGACCGGCAGCGGCTGCGAGGCGTCGGACAGCGCGGCCAGCTCGGCGAAGCTTCGTCCCGACCCGGCGAACAGCAGTTCCGACTGCGCCGGGTTGAACGTGGCCGCCATGAACGGAACCGGCACCGCGCGCAGCATCGGATCGGCGAGATACATCGACGGTTGCGCGGATATGCCGACCTGCCGTTCCCACGGGATCTCGACCTGCGCAGGGGAGGTCAGGGTGATGACGCCGATCGCGCCCCGTTCAGCGAGGAGGCGCGCCCGGTCCGACCGCGCGTCGGACTTCAGCGCGCCGGAGATCGTATTGGGTCCGCCAGAGAGCACGACCACGACCTTGCCGCGCACATCCAGATCGCGGAAATCGTCATGCCCCGCTTCGGGCACCGACAGGCCGTAGCCTGCGAAGACGAGCGGTGCGTCCACCTCCGCCGGCATCGAATGGCTGCCGCGGAAATAGATCTGGCCGGGCACCGACAGCGCGACATCGGGGCCTTTGCGGATCAGCTTCGCCTTGCTGGCGCTGGCGTCGAATCGCTGCTCGAACAACGCCACCGGCTGGCGATAGCCATCGGTGCCAGCGGGGGCGATGCCCAGCTTGCGGAACTCGGCCTCCACATAATCGGCAGCGCGGCCATATCCCGACGAGCCTGCCAGTCGGCCTTCCATCGAGTCGTTGGAGATCGCCTCGACATGGCCCCACCAGCTCGCAACACGGTCGCCAGGTGGCGTGTCCCCCGCTCGTGCCGGAGTGCCAAGGATCAACGATACCGCCGCGACGGCAAACGCACCCCATTTCGACCGATAACCCGCCATCATGCCGCGATGGTGCTGGCAGCGTCAGGGAACCGGCAATGCGTAATTCAGCGTATGCGGCCGCACCCAAGGGCTGCCGCGTCGATGGCGGTCGCCGAGCCGGGCAGCGCATAGACGTCCGAGAATGAGCCTCCGGTGGCGGCGCGGCTCGACACTGTCATGCTGCTGGCCGATCGCATTGCGGCGATGATGGCGGCGTCACCCCTTTTGTCCGTAGCCCATGCGTCCGCTCCGCCGCCGACGAGGACGAAGCGGCGGTCGCCGACAACCAGCGTCACAGGCGCGCCCTTCGCGATTTCCCGGCTGAGCCGGACATGAAGCTGCCCACGTATGCCGCGCCGTGGCCAGTAGCCGACCGAAGCGAACGGTTGCCAGCGCCCGCCCCCGGCCGCGCGCTTCGGTTGAGCGATGGCATGGCAGCGCGGCGTGCGCGGATCGCGGAACGCGCCCCAGCTTTCGAACACGCCCAGCGAGTCGCGCGCGCCGGCGGGTACGGCGGCGAGCAGCAGCCAGAAGGAGAGGGCCGTCGTCGCGGCAGCGCGTCGCATCGCTGGGGCAAAGCCGATCTCCACAGCTTTTGCAAGGACGGCCTTGCCGTCTGCTGGGGTCGAGGCTTGCCCCGGCGCGCGTTTCGGTTAAGGAATGGCGTCCAACCCAGTAAAAGCAGGGGCCCCGTCGGGGCGGCCCTTGCGAGCATAGCCAAGAACGGGATCAGGGATGAAGGCCACCATCGAACGCGCGACCCTTCTGAAGAGCCTGGGGCACGTCCAGTCGGTTGTGGAACGCCGCAACACCATTCCGATCCTGTCCAACGTCCTGATCGAGGCGGCGGCCGACGGCACCATCCGCCTGACCGCGACCGACCTCGATCTGCAGATCGTCGAAAGCGTTCAGGCGCAGGTCGAAACGCCCGGCGCGATCACCGTTCCCGCGCACACATTTTTCGACATTGCCCGCAAGCTTCCGGAAGGCAGCCAGGTGCGGCTCGAGGCCAGCGAGGGCAAGATGCTCGTCCAGGCGGGCCGGGCGCGCTTCAACCTGCAGACGCTGCCGCGCGACGATTTCCCGATGATCGCGGAAGGTCAGCTTCCCACCACGTTCGAGCTTCCGGCCGCGACGCTGATCCTCATCATCGACAAGACCCGATTCGCGATCTCGACCGAGGAAACGCGCTACTATCTGAACGGCATTTTCCTGCACGTCGCCGACGACGGCCAGCCGGTGCTCAAGGCGGCGGCGACCGACGGCCACCGGCTCGCCCGCGTCACCGTGGCGCGTCCCGACGGGGCCGACGGGATGCCCGACATCATCGTGCCGCGCAAATGCATCGGCGAGCTTCGCAAGCTGCTCGACGAGGTGGAGGGGAGCGTCCAGATCGACCTGTCGTCGACCAAGATCCGTTTCGGCCTGGGCAATGCGGTGCTGACCAGCAAGCTGATCGACGGCACTTTCCCTGACTACAGCCGCGTCATCCCGACGGGCAATGACAAGCTCCTCCGCATCGACCCGCGCGGTTTCGAGGAAGGCGTCGACCGCGTCGCCACCATCGCCACCGACAAGACGCGCGCAGTCAAGATGGCACTGGACCGGGACAAGGTGACGCTTTCGGTCACCAGCCCGGAGAACGGCACCGCCGCCGAGGAAGTGCCGGGCGACTATGCCGCCGAAAGTTTCGAGATCGGCTTCAACGCGCGCTATCTGCTCGACATTCTCGGCCAGATTTCCGGCGACACGGTGGAGTTGCACCTCGCCGACGCCGCGGCGCCCACGCTGATTCGCGAAGGCGATGATTCGGCCGCGCTTTACGTCCTCATGCCGATGCGGGTGTAAGGGAGAAGAGGTACGCTGGCAGGGCCGTCCGGTGTCAGCCGGGATAGCTGGCCAGCAGCTTCTCTAGCGCTTCGAGCCCGGTCGAGGTCAGCGTCACGAGGATGGTCCGCCTGTCGTGAACCGACTTGGTTCGCTCGACAAGCCCGGACTTGACCAGCAGCGCGATGTAACGCAGCCCCGTGGTCGTGGGAACGGCCGACGCCTGAGCGATCGCCGACACTGTCACGGTTTTGCCGTCGCAATGGGCGACATAGAGTTCGAGCAGTATGTCCCAGCTCGGTTCGCCGAACAGCTGTGGGTCAAGCAGCCGCTCGCGCTCGCGGCGAAGCTTGAGGAGATTGCGCGCACGGCTGCGCAGATCGGATGGTGTTCCAGGCCGGTACAGCACGCCGCTGTTATGCAGCTCCGTGCGCTTGAGAAGCATGGAAGCGTTATGATCCATGCGCTGGCGTTACGGCATCTTTCGACCGCCGTGCATCCCCCGGAAGGGGGATGACGCTACTTGAGTGCCACGGGCGTCAACGGGATGATGCCATGATAGGCGGCGCGCACGACCAGTTGCGCCCGGTTGCTCGCCTGTAGCCGCTCGCGCGCTTCCCTGAGATGCTGCTTCACCGTGTCGATCGAGATCGCGAGCAGCGCGGCAATCTCGCGATCCGAACAACCCTGCGATGCCAGCCAGACGCAGTCGCGCTGCCGACTGGTCAGGGCGGGGCGCGCTGCCGATGAGGGGGTGCTGCCCCGCCTGACGAGATCGCGTGCCGCCTGAAAAGCGTGGGTACCGACGAGCTGTGCCATCAGGAGATTCGCCGAGGGCAGTGCGCGGCGGCTGCTGACGGCAAAGCTGCACGATCCGTTCGCTTCGCCGGGAACATGCGCCGGGACGGTGTAGCCGTCGATGATCCCCGCCCTGACCGCGCGCATCCTGATTTCGCGTTGCTCGCTGGTGAGGCGGATCAGGTCGCCGACCCGCTCCCAGGAGAATCCGGTCGCACTTCGATGGCTGGCAAGCAGGATGGGATCAATCGCGACCATGTCGTCGCGGATGAACTCCTCCACCCAGTCGGACGGATAGGTCGTCATCGCGATCAGGGCTCCCGCATCGACATGCCGGTGCAGCGCGTCAAAGCCCGAAAGATCGACATGATGGACGAGCGCGAAATAGTCGAAGCCCAGTTCGCGGGTGATGTCATCCAGCAGACCACGCAGATCCGCTCCGGACTTTGCCCGTTTCGACGCGGCGATGAATGCTTCCACGTCTTGCAACTGCGCCATGCTTGCCCCCCACGGACACGCACCGTGTTCGATCACAATGACATCTGCAAGCAGGCGAGGGAAGCGCAATGGTGCAGACCGCAGGCCGCCACTGACGGCGGCTGGAGCCCTGGAGGTTCAGCTTCGCCCGGCGGCGATCATGTCCTCGATCAGGACGAACTTCTCGCGCGGGGCGCCGCTGCGGGCACGATCGACCTCCGCCTTGTCGATCTTTTGCCAGTCGCGAAAGCGCACCGGCTGGACCCCGCGCCCGGCCAGCAGCGAATCGAGCGCGGTCCGCCCGCCTTTGTCCGCTGCCGGAGTGATTTCCTGCGCGATTCGCTCGGCGATCATGAAGCCGTCGGGCTTGTTGGTGCCGATCGTCCCGGTGGGGCCGCGCCGTGCCCATCCCGCGCAATAGAGGCCGGGGCTGATGCGTCCGTCCTCATTGGCGAAACGGCCGCGCTGATCGTCATAGGGAATGCCGGGGATCGGCGGCGTGCGATAGCCGATGCAGCTCACCACCAGGTCGGCGGGAATGGCGTAGGTCTCGCCGGTGCCGGTGCTGCGCAGGTCCGCATCGAGTCGTGTCCGCTCGACGATCAACCGCTCCGCGCGCCCATCACCCTCCACCGCGACCGGACTCGCGAAGAAGTCGAACGCGACCGTCAGCGGTTTGGTGACGGGTGTCGCGGCGAACTCGCGCAGCAGCGTGACCGACTTGCGCTGGCCGGGATCGAGCGCGGCATCCGCGTCGACCGGCGGCAGGTCGTCGGCATCGACCAGCGGCTGGGCGCGGGCGAGCTTTCCCAGCTCGCTCAGTTCCTTGGGCGTCATGCCGATCTGGTGCGGTCCGCGCCGTCCCACGATCGTGATGCGGCTCGGCTGGGCCTTTGTGAGCAGCTCGAAGGCGTGGCTGACGATGTCGGAACCGGCAAACTCCGCTTCGCTCTTTGCAAGGATGCGGGCGACGTCGAGAGCGACATTGCCGTTGCCGATGATCGCAACGGTCTTGCCGTCGACCTGTGGGGCGAGATCCGCGAAGTCGGGATGGCCGTTGTACCAGCCGACGAAAGCGGCGCTGCCGATGACACCGGGCAATTCGGCGCCCGGAATGGTGAGGGGGCAGTCACGCGGCGCGCCGGTCGCCAGCACGACCGCATCGTAGAGCGCGGTCAGTTCCTCGATCGAGACATCCTGGCCAAGCACGACGTTGCCGAGGAAACGGACATTGTCCGACAGCGCAATGGCTTCGTAGCGGCGCGATACCGCCTTGATCGACTGATGATCGGGCGCGACGCCGCTGCGGATCAGCCCGAACGGGACGGGCAAGCGGTCGATGATGTCGATCCGCGCGCTGTCGCCCAGCGCCTTCTGGCATGCCTCGGCGGTATAATAGCCCGCTGGTCCCGACCCGATGATAGCGATCTGGTACATGCCGGCTCTCCTGTCCTTGTCCGTTGTCCGGAACCTAGGACAGGGCTGGGGAGACACAAGCCGAAAAAGAAAGGCGGCCCCGCGAGGGACCGCCCGTTCTTCAGCGATAAGATGCGGATCAGGCCGCCTGGGTCTGCTTCTTCGCGACTTCGCGCTTCAGCCGGCGCGCACGCAGCGAGAGCTTTTCGTCCGAGGTCTTGAGCAGCCAGTTGTCGAGGCCGCCGACATGCTCGACCGAGCGCAGGCCGTGAGTCGAAACGCGAAGGCGCACGCTGCGCTCCAGCGATTCCGACATCAGCGTGACGTTCTGCAGGTTGGGCAGAAAGACGCGCTTGGTCTTATTATTGGCGTGGGACACATTGTGTCCGACCTGGCGGCTACGGCCGGTGAGTTCGCAAATACGCGACATGATCGTTCAACCTTAGATGACAAGCGGATGTTCGGAAAGCCGCGCGCATAATGGCTTGCCCGGCCCGCGTCAAGGCGCGAACGGCCGCGCGCTTCAACCCCAAGTGCAACGATCGCGCGCGGCGCACGTTGTTCGGCCTGTCAAAAGCCTGATCAGGAGGAGTTGGATCTATGGGCCGGACTGTTGGAATTATCATTATCGTCATTCTGGTGCTGTTCGGCCTCGCCTGGGCCACCGGGATCATCAACTTCGATCAGACCCAGGAAGGTCAGCTGCCAGAGGTCAACGTCGAGGGCGGACAGCTTCCCAAGGTTGACGCGGATGTCGCCGATGTCGACGTCGGAACCAAGAACGAGGTCGTCGAAGTGCCGACCATCGACGTTGACCGCGCCGAGTAACTGACGCCACGGTTGTTCTTGGGCTGGGCGGAGCGAGGCGGTAAGCATGCCGCCATGATCGCTCCGCCCTTTCCTTTGCCCGATCCGATGCGGCGCGCGCTCGACCTTGCGGCTTGCGCGGCGCAAGCGGGGGAGGTGCCGATCGGCGCTGTCGTGACCTATCAGGGCCGCATCGTCGGCGAGGGGCAGAATCGCAACCTTCGCGACAACGACCCCACTGCTCATGCCGAGATCGTGGCCATTCGCGACGCGTCAGCGCGCGCGCGCGACAGCCGGCTGGTGGGGCACGCCATCTGGGTAACTCTGGAGCCATGCGCGATGTGCGCGGGTGCGATCGCGCATGCCCGGCTTTCGGCACTCTATTTCGGCGCGTCCGATCCCAAGGGCGGCGGCGTGCTTCATGGCGCACGAGTCTTTGCCCACCCCCAATGCCATCACCGGCCGGAGGTTTATTCGGGCATCGGCGAGGATCAGGCGGCGGGCTTGCTGCGCGATTTCTTCGCCGCGCTCCGGTCGGCGGGGCCGGACGGCGCGATCCGGTAGACCCGGAAGGGCAACGTCGCGTCGGTGCGCAGCTCTACCGGCTCCAGCCATTCGGGCACTTCGCCGCGCAGCATCTGCGCGTAAAAGCCCTTGGGGCTGCGGCCGCTGTAGATGGTGCCTTCGGGGAAACCGGGGCAGATCAGCAGATAGCGCGCGCCATGCGCGTCGGCGATGTGGCGGAATCGCTCGGGCGATCCGTCCATCGCGTGGTGGATGTCGAGAATGGCCGTCCCGTTGCGATGATAGGGGCCGGCGATCGCCTTGTGATGAGTCGTCGCCAACAGCCTTGGCCCGAGATCGACCATGGTAAAGATCACCGAGGGCGGAAGCTGGTTGAGCAGGGTCAGCGCCGGCTGCGACTTGCATCGCGCGGCAGCGGTGCGGATCGCGGCAGTGCGCGCTGCCTGAGCCGGCCGCGGCTTCGCCGCCGCACCGTTCAGGACATAGGGTGCCAGTTTCGGGAACAGCACATAGGCGCTCGCGACGCAGCCGAGCAGCGCGAAGGCGGCAAGGCTGGCGGCGCGCGCGGGCCAGCTCGCGCTCCACAGCGCTCTCAGCAATTGCCATCCCGCCCATGCGACCGGCGGGATGGCGAGGAGCTGCGCCGCCGGGGCGGCGCGGATTTGCCAGAACAGCAGGCTGCCCGCGAACAGGATCATCAGCGCGATCGTGCCCCACGCCCACACGCGGTCGAGGTCGCGGCGATGCCGCCAGGCCCCCGCCATCGCGCAGACGAGGCCGGTCACGGGCAGGGCGATCAGCGGAACCCACACATTCGGTCCCTGAGCAGTGATCGGCTTGGCTTCGCGCACGTAGACGAGCCAGCTGCGCTCCAGTTCGGGCGAAATCTGATAGGCGCCGGTCAGGCATTGCGGCCAGACGAGCCAGGCGAACGCCATCAGCGCGGCGCCTCCCAGCGCCCCGCCGAGGAGCCTTTGCTGCCAGGTCCGCAGCGGCAGCGCCGCCAGCAGCAGCATGAGCGCGCCGGCAAGTACCAGCAATGTGGTCCAGATGGGCGACAAGGCGTCGCACACCGGCTGGCGGTTGGCGTTGCTCGCGAACAGGAGATAGCAGAGCGCGGTGCTGCCCGACAGCGACAGCGCATAGGGGATCATGCGCCGCGCGGCGCCGGGCTTGAACACCCATCGAAGCGCGATCATCGCGCCGCCGCCCGCCAGATAGACCATCATCTCCATGCCGATCGAGACCGACAGCGCGCTGGCCGCGCCCGCGACCAGACCGCCGCGCCTGTGGTTCGAATCGACCAGCCCCGCGACCGCGATCGCCGTGAGAGCGAGCTGCCAGCCATGATGGTCGATGCGCAGCGGCATGAACATGCCCAGCGCCATGCCCGCGCCGAGCGGGAGGGCGGCGGCGAAGACCCAGGCGAGACCGTTCGGCTCCAGCCGGCGGGCGATGAAGGCCAGCGCCGCCATCAAAGGCAGCAGCGGCAGCAGCGGAGCGAGGCCGAGCGCCAGCTCGTCGGCGCGGACAGTACCCACGAACGGGCGCAGGCCGAGCATCAGCGCGGCGATCGGCAAGTCGACCAGCCGGCTCCAGTGGATGTTGGCCCCGACCGGCGGATTCATGCGATGCTGGGTCAGGTCCCACCAGCCCTGCCCCGCGAGCCAGTCGCGGACCTGCACGTAGCGCAGATTGTCATCGGTATCGCCAAGCGACAGATAGCGCATCGCCGGCGCATATTTCGACAGGTACCAGGCGGCGATCAGGGCCCAGCCGATCAGCACGATCCACTTCCACTCGCGCGAAAGTTCGCTGCTGATCCGTTCGCCCAGACGCCTCGATGCGGCCATTCATCCCCTGTGCACGGCAAGCTGGCCGTATCAGGGGCGATGATGTACCGCCTTCGCCGCGATCCGCAACGACGTTCATATCTGGGGAGAAGACGTGGCAGGCGAACGGCGATGCTGATCCGGCAACTGTTTCGCTATGCCATTGTCGGCGGCGCGGTCACGGCGTTGCAGGCGGCGATCTACTGGCTGCTGGCGGGCGTCCTCGGCTGGAACCCGCAGATCGGCAACCTGCTCGGCTATGGCGCGGCGGTCATCACCGGCTATTTCGCGCACGGGCTGTTCAGCTTTCCGGCCGGTGAAGGTCGGCGTGAAGCCAGCCCCGTGATTCGTTTCCTGCGCTTCTGGCTGGTGTCGCTTGCCAGCCTGGCGCTCAATGCGCTGTGGATCTGGATCGTCGTGACGAGGGCCGGCGCGCCGGTCTGGGCACCGCTGCCGCTGATGGTGGTCGTGACGCCCGGCCTTGTATTCCTGCTCAACCGGCAGTGGGTGTTCCGCTGACTCACATAGCCAGGACGCACACAAGCAAAAGGCCGCCGCGACATGTCGCGACGGCCCTGTGCCAAAACGCGCGCGGCGGCGATTACATCGCGTTTTCGGCGGCGTTTTCCATCATGTTGCTGGCGTTGTCGGCCATGTTCGCGGCGTCGCTCATCATCGCGCCGGCGTCGTTCATGGCATTCTCGGCCGCCATGTTGGCGTCGGCAGCCGCCGCGTTCATGGTGTTGGCGGCATTTTCTTCCGTCGCTTCGCTGCAGGCGGCGAGGCCGAGCGATGCGGCGAGGGCAAGCGAGAGTGCGATCGTCTTGGTCATGGGCAAACCCCTCTAGTGTTCAGAACTGAGCAGGCGGCCTGGAGACATGCTCTCCCCCCAACGAGCCTGCAGGCCTAAATCATATGGACTTCGTTGCGCAGACGCAATCCCGCATGCAAAGAGGTCAAACCGGCTCAAGAGGCGGCGCTTGACCCATATAAAGAAATCTTTATATGGCATTTCATGCAGGCATTGCTGCCCATCTTCCACGCGCTGGCCGACCCGACGCGGCTGCGCATCTTCCATCTGCTGAAGGCCATGGAGCTTTCGGTGGGGGAGATCGCGCAGGTCATCGGGCAAAGCCAGCCGCGCGTGTCGCGCCATATCCGTATCCTGGCGGAAGCCGGCCTGATCGAGCGGCGGCGGGAAGGGAGCTGGGTGTTCCTGACGCCCGCGCGCAATGCGGGCACGACCGCCACACTCGCCTGGTTCGACGCGGTTCCGGCGGCGGAGGAGGAGCGGCTGTGGTTCACGGCCGATGTCGCCCGCCTGGAGGCCGTTCAGGCGGAGCGGACGCGGGCCGCGGCGCTCTACTTTGCCGAACATGCCCAGGAATGGGACGCCATCCGCTCGCTCCACGCGCCCGAACGGCAGGTGGAGACGGGGATGCTGGAGCTGCTGGGCGACCGGCCCATCGGCCGGCTGCTCGACATCGGCACCGGCACGGGCCGGATGGTCGAGCTGTTCGGGCCGGCGGCCGACAGCGTGATCGCGCTGGACCGAAGCGCCGAGATGCTGCGACTGGCCCGCGCCAAGCTGGCGCCCGAAGTCGGCGCGAAATGCCAGCTCATGATCGGCGACTTCAACGATCTGGCGCTCGAATCGGGGACGGTCGATACCGTCGTGCTTCACCAGGTGCTCCATTATGCGCAGGCGCCGCAGATTGTGGTGGGCGAGGTCGCGCGGGTGCTGGCGCCCGGCGGCAGGGTGCTGATCGTCGATTTCGCGCCGCACGACCGCGAGGAATTGCGCCAGCGCGCGGCGCACGCGCGCCTCGGCTTTTCGGACGACCAGATTTCCGGCTGGATGCGCCAGGCGGGGATCGACCATCTGGCCGAGCGGAGCCTCGTCGGCGACGCCCTCACGGTCAAGCTCTGGCTGGGCGAGCGGCGATCCGCCTCGGTCCATCCGCTCCGCACGTTCAAGGAACAGGCCTGATGACTATCAGCGGCACCGTATTGCTCGACACCATGCCGGGCGATGCCGAAATCTCTTTCGAATTCTTCCCGCCCAAGACGGAGAAGATGGAGCAGACCTTGTGGGCCTCGATCGAGGCGCTGGCGCCGCTCGCGCCCCGCTTCGTGTCGGTGACATACGGCGCGGGCGGCTCGACCCGTGAGCGCACGCACAGCACGGTCGAGCGGATCGTTCGCGAAACCGCGATCCCCGCCGCGGCGCACCTGACGTGCGTGGATGCGACGCGCGAGGAGATCGACGCCGTCGCCCGTGCCTATTGGGACGCGGGGGTGCGGCACATCGTCGCTCTGCGCGGCGACATGCCCGATGCCGGTGGCCCCTTTCGCCCGCACCCCGACGGCTATGACGGCGCGGTGGCGCTGGTGGAGGGGCTGAAGGCGATTGCGCCCTTCGAGATTTCCGTCGCCGCCTATCCCGAATCGCACCCCGACTCGCCCAGCCGCGCCGCCGACATCGACAATCTGAAGCGCAAGATCGACGCAGGCGCGAGCCGCGCGATCACGCAATTCTTCTTCGAGCCCGAAACCTTCTTCCGTTTCCGCGACGATGCGGCGGCGGCGGGCATATCGGCGGAGATCGTGCCGGGTATCATGCCGGTGATGAACTTCGCCAGCGTCAAGCGCATGTCGGCGATGTGCGGCACGGCGGTGCCCGGCTGGCTGGCCGACCTCTTCGATGGACTGGACGACCATCCGGAGGCACGCCAGCTCGTCGCTGCCACCGTCGCGGCCGAGATGTGTCGCCGCCTCTATGCCGGCGGCGTACGGCAGTTCCATTTCTATACCCTCAACCGCGCCGAGCTGGTCTATGCCATCTGCCATATCCTCGGCAAACGGCCGGTGGCGTCCAGCGCGACCGTCACGCAGGAGCATGCGGCATGAGCTTACCCGTTTCCGAAGCCGAGCAGGCGCTGCGCGCCGCCGCTGCGTCGCGAATCCTGATCTTTGACGGCGGCTACGGCACGTCGATCCAGAAATATGGGCTGACCGAAGCCGACTATCGCGGCGATCTCGATCTCGCGCTCGATCAGAAGGGCAATAACGACCTGCTCTGCCTGACGCGACCCGACGTGGTGGCGGCGATCCACGACGCCTATCTCGCCAACGGCGCCGACATGATCGAGACCAATACCTTCAGCTCGACGCGGATCGCGATGGCTGACTATGGTGCCGAGCATCTTGTGCGCGACATCAACGTCGCTGCTGCGCGCATCGCCCGCGAATGCTGCGACAAGGCACAGGCGAAGGACGGTCGCCGCCGCTTCGTCGCCGGCTCGATCGGTCCCACCAACAAGACATTGTCGATCAGCCCCCAGGTCAACGACCCGGCGTTCCGCGAAGTCGACTATGACACGCTCAAGGGCCATTATCGCGAGCAGTGCGACGCGCTGATCGAGGGCGGGGTCGACTTCCTGCTGGTCGAGACATGCTTCGACACGCTGAACGCTAAGGCCGCCGGCATGGCCGCGCGCGAGGCGGAGGCGGCGGCGGGCAGGGCGGTGCCGCTGATGCTGAGCTTCACGATCACCGACATGTCGGGCCGCAACCTCTCGGGGCACACGATCACCGCCTTCTGGTACACGCTGCGCCATCTCAAGCCGCTTACGATCGGCGTGAACTGCGCGTTCGGCGCGGACCTGCTGCGGCCCTATCTGGGCGAGCTGTCGAAGAGCGCGGATACGCTGATCCTCGCCTATCCCAATGCCGGCCTGCCGAACGAACTGGGCCAGTATGACGAGCTGCCGGAACGCACCGCGACGCTGATCGCCGAGTGGCAGAAGGACGGGCTGGTCAACATGGTCGGCGGCTGCTGCGGCACCACGCCCGCGCATATCGGCGCGATCGCGAAGGCGCTCGACGGCCTCGCGCCGCGCCAGGTGCCCGAAGTGCCGGTGGTGACCCGGCTTGCGGGGCTGGAGCCGATGCATATCGCGGCGTAATCGTCATCCCAGCGAAGGCTGGGATCGCTTGCAGTACAGAGCGACGGAACAGAAAGACCCCAGCCTTCGCTGGGGTGACGGATGTAGAAATGACTGACACCCAATCCCCCAATCTCTCAGGCGCCAATTTCGTCAACATCGGCGAACGCACCAACGTCACCGGTTCGGCCAAGTTCAAGAAGCTGATCATGGCGGGCG
>CAZJCT010000062.1:0-15470 GCA_964544675.1 uncultured Sphingobium sp. | reverse complement strand
GATATTGACACCCGCGATACGTGCCATGGTAGAAAGTCTCCTGCTCCACAGGGCGTTTGGCGGCGCCCCATCTCAAAGCGTGGTCTATGATCCGCCAAACACCCATCGGCTCGCGCGCCATGGAGCGCGAAAGGCACGGTCGGTGCTGGTCGGGAGCGGAGGCCGTTACCCCGAGTCGCCCGCTCTGTCAAGCCGTGCCCCCGTCCGCGCGGACCCCGCAGCGGGGCCCGCCCCTCTGCGACAATGGCTTGAACGTCACGCCATTGCCAAGTGCCGGGCGCCCCGTTATAGCCGCCGACGCACGCGCCAGGCCACCGGCGCGCGCCTGCCCCGTGGCAGAGCGGAGACGTGGGTGAGTGGCTGAAACCAGCGGTTTGCTAAACCGTCGTGCTCTTAAGGGGGCACCGAGGGTTCGAATCCCTCCGTCTCCGCCATCATTTGTTTGCGCGATGCCGCCCGCCAACCCATCGCGCGTGGCTCACGGTTCGGACTTCGTCCTTCACCCTCCGCCAGCGGCTGTTCCATAGGGGTCCGCAACGGTCCACCGGAATAGACTTTTTCCTCCTGAAAACCGACACTTGGAAGACCGGTTCGGCCTCGGCGGTCCGTGCCCGTCCATGCCCATCCAGCGATTCGGAGGGGCCTGAGCGTGGTACGCGCGGTCGAAAAATGTGGTACTTTTCAGGAGACCGACATTGCTGACCGATGCCAAGGTGCGCAACGCCGAGCCGCGTCCGAAACCCTATAAACTGACCGACGCCAGCCGGCTCTACCTGCTTGTCACGCCCAGCGGGGACAAGCTGTGGCGCTGGAACGACGAGTATGACGGCAAGCAGAAGAGCATGGCGTTCGGAGCCTATCCGCGCGTCTCGCTCGCCGACGCGCGCAGAAACGTGAAGAGGCGTACGCCATGCTGTGCGAGGGCCAGTCCGCTCCACCGACCTGGCAGCGGTCGCGCCAGAAACTGCCTGTCTAGCCGACATCGCGCAGCTCATCCTTGTCGCAGATCATCGAACTGACGCGCCACGCCTCTAGGAAGGGTTCGAGGATAGCGATCCTCGCGGCAACGACCGGGTGCCCCGATGCAGATGACCAATGTGCAACATGACGCAGATCCCCTGGACGGCGTGGCTGAAACCATCGACCGCGCAGCGTTTGCAGCGATCGCGCAGATAACCGGCGGGCTTTCGCCGGTGACGCTGGCACAGGCGCTGGTCGACTGGAGCATCCATCTCGCGGCATCGCCCGGCAAACGGATGCAGCTTGCGGCGAAGGGGGGACGCAAATGGCTGCGACTGGCCGACTACCTCCTGCACATGAACGATTCGGGCAATGGGAGCCCGGCGATCGAACCGCTTCCCCAGGACCATCGTTTCGATGACCCGGCCTGGCAGAACTGGCCGCACAATCTGTTCACCCAGTCTTTCCTCCTCACCCAGCAATGGTGGCATGCCGCCACCACCGGGGTCATGGGAGTCAGCCACCATCATGAGGCGCTGGTCGGCTTCGCGGCGCGGCAACTGCTCGACATGATGGCGCCGACCAACTGCGTCGCGACCAATCCCGTGCTGCAAAGGCGGATCATGGAAACCAGTGGCAGGTGCCTTCTGGACGGTGCGCGTCTCTGGCTTGACGACGCCACCGCGCTGGTCCGGGGCGAGGCTCCGCCGGGAACAGAGGGCTTCGCGGTCGGTCGCGACGTTGCCGTCACACCCGGCAAGGTCGTGTTCCGCAACAGGCTGATCGAAGTGATCCAATATGCGCCCACCACCGGGCAGGTACGCCCCGAGCCGGTTCTGATCGTGCCGGCGTGGATCATGAAATACTATATTCTGGACCTGACGCCCCAGACGTCGATGATCCGGTGGCTGGTGAGCGAGGGCTACACCGTCTTCGCGATCTCGTGGCACAACCCCGACAGTTCCGATTCCCGGCTCGACATGGACGACTATCGCCGTCTGGGCGTGATGGCGGCCATCGAGGCCGCGCTGGCGATAACCGGCACTACCAAGCTGCATGCGATGGGATATTGCCTGGGTGGAACGTTGCTCGCCATCGCAGCGGCGGCCATGGCACGCGACGCCGACGACCGGCTGGCGAGCCTGACCCTGCTCGCGGCGCAGACCGAGTTCAGCGAGCCCGGCGAGCTTGGCCTCTTCATCGACGAGGCGCAGCTCAATCTTCTCGACAACATGATGTGGAGCCAGGGCTATCTCGACAGCAGCCAGATGGGGGGCGCGTTCCAGCTCCTCCGCTCGAGCGACCTCATCTGGTCCCGGATCCTGCGAAGCTACCTCATGGGCGAGCGCGAGGTGCCCAGCGCGCTGATGGCGTGGAACGCCGACGGCACGCGCATGCCGCACGCGATGCACAGCGAGTATCTGCGCCGTCTGTTCCTCGACGATGACCTCGCCGAGGGGCGTTTCGACGTCGACGGGCGTTCGATCACCCTGTCCGCGATCAGGGCTCCGCTGTTCGTCGTCGGCACCGAAAGCGACCATGTCGCGCCCTGGCGATCGGTCCACAAGATCCACATGCTGACTCCGGCCGAAATCCGGTTCGTCCTGACCAGCGGCGGACATAATGCCGGCATCGTTTCGGAGCCCGGCCACCCCCATCGACGGTACCGGATCGCCACGCGGCCCGCCGGGGCGAACGCGTTGAGCCCCGACGAATGGTGCGCGCGGGCGGAACCTCGGCCAGGATCATGGTGGCCGGCCTGGAGCAAATGGCTCGGCGCCCATTCCGGGGCGCCCGTCGCGCCGCCGTCGCTGGGGACGCCCGACGGTGCCTATCCGCCGCTCGCCGATGCGCCGGGCCGTTATGTGCTGGAGCATTGAGCCGTGAACGGCACTGCACCCGACATGATCGAGAACCGCACCTTCGATGAGATCGAGGTAGGAGCGAGCGCGAGCCTGTCCCGGACGCTGGGGCAGGACGAGATCCAGCTGTTCGCGCTGGCGTCGGGTGACGTCAATCCGGCGCATATGGATCCGGATTATGCCGCTACCGGCGGATTTCACCGTGTCATCGCTCACGGTCTGTGGGGCGGTGGCTTGATATCGGCCGTGCTCGGCACCGAACTGCCCGGCGCGGGCGCGATCTATCTCAGCCAGAATCTCCGTTTCGAACGGCCGGTCGGGCTGGGGGACACGATCACGGCGACGGTGCGGGTGACGGCCAAGGATTCCGCGCGGCATGTCGTCACCTTCGATTGCGCCTGCACCAATCAGCACGGCGAGCAGGTGATCAGCGGAGAGGCCAGGGTCAAGGCGCCCGTGGCCAAGGTCCGGCGGCGGCGCGCGGTGCTGCCCGAGTTTCGGCTGTCGGACCATGATGGCTATCGCAAGCTGATGGCCGAAGGCGGCGGTGGAGAGCCGGTGCCGACCGCTGTCGTTCATCCCTGCAGCACCGCCGCGATCACCGCTGCGGTGGAAGCGGCCGAGGCGGGGCTGATCGCCCCCATTCTGGTCGGACCCGAAGCGAAGATCCGCGCCGCCGCAGCCGAGGCGAGACAGGATATCGCGGCTTACCGTCTGCTTCCCGCCGCGCACAGCCATGCCGCCGCGCAGGCCGCCGTGGACCTCGTGCGGTCGGGCGAAGCGCGGCTGCTGATGAAGGGATCGCTTCACACCGACGAACTGATGGGCGCGGTGGTGGCGCACGCAACGGGTCTGCGGACCGAACGGCGGATCAGCCATGTCTATCTGATGGACGTGCCGGGGCATCCGACCCCGCTGTTGATCACCGACGCTGCGATCAATATCGCCCCCGACCTCGATGCGAAGGCGGACATCATCCGCAATGCGATCGACCTGGCGCATGTGATCGGCATCGATCAGCCGAAGGTCGCGATCCTCTCCGCGATCGAGACCGTCAATCCCGCCATCGCATCGACCATCGACGCGGCGGCGCTGTGCAAGATGGCGGATCGCGGCCAGATCACGGGGGGCCTTCTCGACGGGCCGCTCGCGTTCGACAACGCGATCAGCGAGGTCGCCGCGAACGAGAAGGGTATCGTGTCGCCGGTCGCGGGCAAGGCCGAGATCCTTGTCGTCCCCAATCTGGAAGCCGGCAATATGCTCGCCAAGCAACTGACCTTCCTCGGCGGGGCCGATGCGGCGGGCATCGTGCTCGGCGCGCGCGTGCCGATCATCCTGACAAGCCGCGCCGACAGCCTGCGCACCCGGCTGGCGTCCTGCGCCGTGGCGGTGCTGCTCGCGCGCGCCGCCACCAAGGCCGCGCCCGGCATGCCCGCCCTGCCGGCATGAGCCGCGCGGTCATCAGCATCAATGCCGGATCGTCGAGCATCAAGTTCGGCCTGTTCGCGGTGGAGGGGGGCGGGCTTGTGCGGACCGCGTCGGCCCTGTTGCAAGGGATTGGCATCGCCCCGCGTGTCACGGTCCGCGACCGCGAGGGCGCCACGATCTTCGATCGCACCTGGCCCGACGGTGCCGCTCTCACGCATGAACACCTGCTCGACCGGCTCTATCATCTGGCCGACGGGCAGTTCCCGCGCCACGACGTGGTCGCCGTCGGGCACCGCGTGGTGCATGGCGGAACGGCCTTCACGCAGCCGTGGCGGGTCGACGCCGATGTGCTGGCGGCACTGGAGGAGCTTGCGCCGCTGGCGCCGCTGCATCAACCGCACAATCTCTCGGCGATCCGTGCCGTTGCTGCGGTCGCGCCCGACCTGCCCCAGGTGGCCTGTTTCGATACCGCCTTTCACGGCGCCATGCCCGCGCTGTCGACCCGCATGGCGCTGCCTGCCGTGCTCCGTGACCGGGGTATCCGGCGATATGGTTTCCATGGCCTGTCCTATGAATTCATCGCGCAGCGGCTGAGGGAGGTCGATCCGGGGCTGGCGGGCGGCCGGGTGATCGCCGCGCATCTCGGCAACGGCGCGAGCCTGTGCGCGATGGCGGCGGGGCGGAGCGTCGACACGACCATGGGGTTCACCGCGCTTGACGGGCTGGTGATGGGCACGCGCTGCGGCGCGATCGATCCCGGCGTCATCCTCCACCTGATCGAGCGATGCGGCATGACCGCGGCGGAGGTCGAGGCGATGCTGTACCAGCAGTGCGGACTGCTCGGTCTTTCCGGCGTGTCGAGCGACGTCCGCATCCTCCATGCCAGCGACGATCCGCGCGCCGCCGATGCGATCGCGCAGTTCGCGTGGAGCGCGGCGCGGCAGGCCGGGGCGCTGATGACGTCGCTGGGCGGGCTCGACGGTCTGGTCTTCACCGCGGGGATCGGCGAGAATGACCCGGCGATGCGCCAGATGATCTGCGACCGGCTGGCCTTCGCCGGTGTCCGGCTCGACCCGGTCGCGAATGCGGCCAATGCGCCGCTCATCAGTGCGGACGACAGCCGGGTGACGGTCCGCGTAATCCCGACCGACGAGGAGTTGATGATCGCCATGCACTGCCTCCGCGCGATCGGGACGGAGGCATGACGCCGCTTGTCGATCTTTCCGGCAAGCGCGGCCTCGTTGTCGGGATCGCCAACGCGCAGAGCATTGCCGCCGGTTGCGCCAGGGCCTTCCGGCACTGCGGAGCGCGAATTGCCGCCAGCTACCTCAACGAGAGGGCGCTGCCCTTTGTGACGCCTGTGACCGACGCGCTCGGCGCGGAATGGATTGCGCCTTGCGACGTGCGCGAGCCGGGACAACTCGAGGCCCTGTTCGAACGCGCGCGCACCGCGTGGGGAGGCCTCGACTTCGTGCTCCACTCGATCGCCTTCGCCCCGCGCGAGGATCTCCATGGGCGCGTGGTCGACTGTTCGGCCGACGGCTTTGCGGTTGCGATGGACGTGTCGTGCCACAGTTTCCTGAGGATGGCGCGCCTCGCCGAACCACTGATGCCCGAGGGCGGCTGCCTTCTCAACGTGACCTTCTACGGCTCGGAACGCGTCGTCGAGCATTACAATCTGATGGGGCCGGTGAAGGCGGCACTCGAAAGCGCCACGCGCTATGTCGCGGCTGAACTGGGGCACAAGGGCATTCGGGCGCATGCCATCTCGCCCGGGCCGATCGCCACCCGCGCGGCGAGCGGGATCGACCGGTTCGACCAGCTGCTCGACCAGGCCGCCGAGCGTGCGCCGGAAGGCGCGCTCGTCACCGTGGACGATGTCGGTGCACTCGCGGCCTTTCTGGTAAGCGATGCGGCCCGGCGCATTACCGGCACGGTTATTCCCGTGGACAGCGGCCAGCATTTACTGGCCTGATCCCATTTGTTGAAGATGTTTTTGGCGTTTGACTCATGTCAACGTCAGGAATGGGCCGTTTACCGTAGATCAACAAGCACGTTCGGGTGCCGTTGATCAGTAACGGGGGCTGTGTCACATGAATGTAATATTTCATATCGCCGACTCGGTCGGCCACGGAATCTTGCGATCTTTGCGCAAGCGTGGGCAATCGTCTTTGATGACGTTGATGACGGCGCTGCTGTTGGCTGTGTTCATGTCGCCCGGCTCGGCCCTGGCCTGGTGGAACGCCGACTGGGCCTATCGGCAGGAAGTGACGATCGATACCGGATCGGGCGGGGCCGCGATCAAGGGCAAGCTCAACGAAGTGCCCGTCGTGGTGAGACTTCACACCGGCAATTTCGACTTTCGCGCGGCTGCAAAAGACGGCAGCGACCTCCGCTTCGTGACAGGCGACGACAAGACGCCGCTCCGCTTCGCGATTGTCCGCTTTGACACGACCAACGAGATCGCGCTGATCCGTGTCATGGTGCCGACCGTCGAGCCGGGTCGCAAGCTCAGCCTCTGGATGTACTTCGGCAATAAGGAGGCAAAGGGCGCGTCCGACAAGACGTTGGTCCAGGACAAGCAGACAGTGCTGGCGTTCGACTTCGAACGCATGACAGAAAGACCACTCGACCGCACATCCTATGCCAACAATGCCGCGCAGTCGAATGCGACCGCAAGCGCGGGCGGCGCGCTGGGAGATGGTGCGGTGTTCGACGGTACCAGCCGCATCCTGGTCCCTGCGTCTCCCTCGCTCCAGTTCAGCGTCGCGAGTGGCGCCACGCTTGCCGCCTGGGTCCGTCCCGAAAAGCCCGACGATGCCATAGTGTTTGCGCTCGGCGCCCGCGGTGTCCGGGGACTCGCTGCCGCTATCGAAGGCGGGCAGCTGGTTGTCACGGCTTATGGCGAGGACGGATCGCAGACCGCCGTGGCCCGCGCGGGCGCCCTCAAGCTCAGCGCCTGGCAACATGTCGCGGTGACGGTCGATGCCCGGACGCTGGTGGTCCATGTGGACGGTCAGGAGCGGACGCGCGTCGCGGCCAGCGGTATCCTGCCTCTCGGCGGGCCGTTCAGCGTTGGCGCCTGGAGCGACGATGAACCGGGTTTCCAGGGGGCGATCGACGAGGTCGAGATCGCCAATGTCGCGCGCAGCAGCGACTGGCTGCTCGCGGCGGCACAGGCGACGTCGCCCGAGGGACGGCTCGTCGTCGTGGGGTCAGGCGAGGAGAAGGACAAGTTCGGCGCCTATCTCGGCCTGCTTGGAACGATCATCGGCACGGTCAGCACCGATGGCTGGGTGATCATCGGTCTGATCGCCTTGCTTGCGGTGTTCTCCGTCGAGGTGTCGTTCGCCAAGCTGCTGTTGCTGAGCAAGGCGGATCGTGGCGACGCGCAGTATCTCGGCGCGTCGGGCGCCGGCACCGATCCCCAGGGGCATGTCGAGCATTCGCCGCTCGCGCGCATCCATCGCGCGGCCGATATCGCTTTCGCCGAGTCCGGGGCCGGCGCGGCGGCGCTCGATCTGATCCGGTCGGCGATTGCACGCGCACAGGTCGATGAGGCCGCACAGCTCAACCGGCGGATGGTCTATCTGACGCTGGCGATCAGCGGCGGACCCTTTCTCGGGCTGCTCGGCACGGTGGTCGGCGTGATGATCACATTCGCCTCCATCGCTGCCGCTGGCGACGTGAACGTCAACACGATCGCGCCGGGCATCTCGGCCGCGATCGCGACGACCGTGGCGGGGCTCGTCGTCGCGATCCCGGTGCTGTTCCTCTACAACATCATCATGACCCGCATCCGTGAACGGCTGACGGGTCTCGAGGTGTTCGGAGACGAGCTGCTGAGCCGCATGGCGCTTGCCCTGCAACCGAAGGGAGCGGCCGATGCGGTTTAGTTACGACACCAAGATCTATGACGATCTGAACCTGACGCCGTTGATGGATCTTGCCTGGAACCTGCTCATCATCTTCATCGTGATGGCCACCGCGACAGTGCAGGGCATCGCCGTCGACCTGCCCAAGGCCAGTTCGGCTCCCTCGCTCGCCAAGCCGCGAACGAAGTCGATCACCGTGACGTCATCGGGCGAAATCTATCTCGACACGGTCAACGTCACCATCACCGAGCTTGAAGTCGAACTGGCCGAGCGACGCGCGGCCGACCCGACCTTGCCCGTGGTCGTGAAGGGCGATGCCGCGGTCCAGTACCAGCGGATCATGGACGTCCTCGACGTCCTGAAGCGGGTGCGGATCAGCGAGGTCGGGCTCGTCACGCAAAAGGTGGTCAAGTGACGACCCGGTCGGTCGCGGCGCTGGGCGCGCGGCACGACCGCCGCTGGTGGCTGAGCCTGGGGGCGCGCATCCTGTTGATCCTGGCGATCTTCGCCGGGCTCTATGCGGTCAAGCAGTATCTCGGCCGACCGGCGGCGGACCCGGGCCTTCAGCGCGTTCGCCTGCTCAATCCCGCGCCGCCGCCGCCGCCGCCGCCCAAGGAGCGACCCAAGGAGGAGCCCAAGCCGGAGGAGAAGATCGAACTGGCCGAGATGCCGCAGGCGAGCAACGAGCCACCACCGGTCGATGACCGGCTCGGCCTCGATGCCGAAGCGGACGGAGCGGGCGACGGCTTCGGACTGGCGGCGAAGCCCGGAGGACGGGCGATCACGACGCTGGGCGGCACGGGCTCGGGTACCGGCAGCGGAAGCCGCGGCGTGATGTCGCAGGCGATCGAACAAAGCTACAATCAGGCGCTAGGCTGGCGGCTCGAAACCTACCTCAACCGCCGCGACGAACTGCGCAAGCGCCGGTTCCGGTCGAGCATCGCCCTGTGGATCAGCCCCACCGGCAGCATCACGCGCGTCCTGTTCATCAAGGCGGAGCGGGAAAAGGACATTGAAGGCCTGCTGCGCGCGGCGCTTCTCGACATGCCGCCCCTCACCGCACCGCCCCCCGGCTATCGCCAGCCGGTCAGCGTGGTCGTCCGGTCGGAGAACGAACGCGGGAACCAGGCGCCGTGAGCGGTCCGAAGGGCGCCATGCTCCACATGGGGCTGATCGACATCGTCGGCGATGTCGCGCGGGTTCGCGCTGCGGGTGCCGCGCTCGGCGAACTGGCCCTCGTCGAACAGGGGCAGGACTGGCGATCGCTCGCGCAAGTCATCGAGATCGACGGCGAGATCGCGTCGGTTCAGTTGTTCAGTGGCGCAACCGGCCTCTCCACCGCAGCGACGGTACGCTTTCTGGATCGCCCGATGACCGCTGCCTTTTCGGGCGACATAATGGGGCGGATCTTTCGCGGTGACGGGGAACCGCGCGATGGCGGCCCCGCCATTCTCGACGCGCGCCGGATCGCGATCGCCGGACCGCCCGTCAATCCCTATGCGCGGGCCATGCCGACGCGCATGATCCGGACCGGCGTGCCGATGATCGACATGTTCAACTGTCTGGTCGAGAGTCAGAAGCTGCCGATATTCTCGGTAGCGGGCGAACCCTATAATGATCTGCTGGCACGGGTGGGTTTGCAGGCAGACGCGGACATCGTGATCTTCGGCGGGCTCGGGCTCCTCTTCGACGACTTCCACTTCTTCCGGTCCGCGTTCGAGGATGCGGGGGTGATCGACCGTACCGTCATGATCGTGAACCTGGCCGGCGAACCGCTGGTCGAGCGCATGCTGGTGCAGGATCTCGCGCTTGCCGTGGCAGAGCGGTTCGCGGTCGAGCAGGGCAAGCGCGTGCTCGTGCTCCTGACCGACATGACCGCCTATGCCGACGCGCTCAAGGAAATCGGCATCGCTCTCGAACGCATCCCCGCCAATCGCGGCTATACGGGCGACCTCTACACCCAACTCGCCCGGCGGTACGAAAAGGCGTGCGACTTCGCGGCCGGGGGATCGGTGACGATCCTCGCCGCGACGACGCTGCCGGGCGACGACGTGACTCATCCGGTGCCCGACAACACGGGCTACATCACCGAAGGCCAGATCTATCTGCGCGATGGCATGATCGATCCCTTCGGCTCGCTCTCGCGCCTCAAGCAGCACGTCATCGGCAAGCAGACGCGGGAGGATCACCGCGCGCTCGCCGACGCGATGATCCGCCTGTACGCCGAGGCGGAGGACGCCGAACGCAAGCGGGCGATGGCATTCGACCTCAGCCCCTATGACGAGCGGCTGCTCGGTTACCGTGAGGCGTTCCGTTCGCACTTCATGCGCGTCGACCGGTCGCTCGCGCTCGAAGCCGCGCTCGACCTCGGCTGGAAGACGGTGTCGCGCTGGTTCGATCCGGTGGAATTGCAGGTCGATCCGGCCCTTATCGCCGCGCATTATGCGCATGAAGACAGGGCGGTGACGCCATGACCCGCCTGCGCATGACGAAGGCGGTCCTCACCGCGAGGCGGCAGGATCTTTCGACCTATTTGCGGGCGCTGCCGTCGCTCGAACTGAAGCGGCGGCAATTGCTGGCCGAGCTGACGGCGGAACGGGCCGAGTGCGAACGGCTTGACGCGCGCATCGAGGCGCTGGAGCGCGATGCCGAAGCTGTCGCCCCCGCAGCGGAGGAAGCCGAAACGCTCGATGGGCTGATGCGGATTGTGCGGATCGTCGAGACGCGACGGGCGCGGCTCGGTCTTTCCCTTCCTGTTCTGGGCGGGGTCGAATGGTCGATGACTGACTATTCGTTGGCGGACAGACCGCCGTGGGTCGATGGCGCCCTGGAGATCGCGCGGGCGATCGCGGAGGCGACGCTGGAACGCCGTTTCGCCCGTGACCGGGCCGCCGTGCTCAACGAAGCGCTGGCGCGGTCGACCCAGCGCATCAACCTTCTGCAGCAACGGCTGGTGCCCGAAGCGCGGCGCGATATCGCCCGGATCGTGGTGTTCCTGGCGGACGGCGAGCGCACCGCCGTGGCGCGCGCCAAGCTCGCCCGGCGCCGACGGCCGGAGACGGGGCAGGCGTCGGCATGAGCATCGTCCCACTCGACCGCGTCACGCTGATCGCCCGCAGGGAGGATGGACCGATGCTGCTCGAGCGGTTGCAGGCGCTCGGCGTCGTGCATCTGGACGCGCTCGATGGCGGCTCCGACGATCCCGAAATCGCGATCGACGCGCGGATACGCGCTGCCTATCGGTGGCTCGCGCGGACGCGGATACAGCGTCACCGCCAGCGTTCGTCCGCAGGATTCGAACCGCAGATCCTGGTCGAGCGTGCCGAAGTCATCCGCGAACAGACGAAAGCGCTCGAGGATCAGCGGCTCGCGCTGCTCAAGCGGATCGAGGACGTACGCCCTTGGGGCAATTTCGCGTTCAGGGACATCGAGGCGCACCCGGCGCTGCGCTTGTGGTTCTACGAGGTGCCGTGGTCGCAACTTGGTGCCTTCGAGCAGTCGCCGCTCGTGTGGGCAGAGATCGGACGGGACGCGCGCAGGCGCTTTCTCGTCGTGATCGACGCAGCGGAGCCGGAGGGCCTTCCGGTCCCCCGGATACATCTTGGCAGCCGGCCGCTCGATGAGCTGGAAACCGCGCTCAACGCGATCGAGGTCCAGCTCGACGATCTCCAGGCCGAGCGCGCCAGCCTGACTCGATGGCTCGACCAGTTCCGCCGGACGATCGACGGGCTCATCGACCGCAGCGTGCATGCCGAAGCCGTCGGCAAGCTGGCCGGCAACGAACCGCTGCTGATCGCCGAGGGATGGGCACCCTGCGAGCGATGCCATGACCTGCGGGCGTTGGCGGGAGCGCATGGCGCGGCGCTGGTTCTGCGGCCTCCGCTTCCCGAGGAAAGCCCGCCGACGATGTTGCGCAACCCGCCCCTCACGGCTCCGGGCGAAGCGCTGGTCCGGTTCTTCACGACGCCCGACTATCGAAGCTGGGATCCGACGGGGCTGGTGCTTGCCGGCTTCATCCTCTTCTTCGCGATCATCGTCAGCGACGCGCTTTATGGTGTGGTCCTTGCAACGCTCCTGCTGCTGTTCTGGCGGACCCTCGGCCGGACGCCAGCCCGGCGTCAGGTCAGGACGGGTTGCGCGCTGGCGGTGACGGCCACGGTCCTCTGGGGCGTGCTGGTGGGCAGCTATGCCGGCTCGCCACCGCCCCTGCCGTTGCTCGAGCGCGCGCACCTCATTCCCGCCGCCGACACCCGGCTGATGCTCGCCTTGTCGCTGGGCATCGGGCTCGCCCATCTGATCGCCGCCAATGTCATCGCTGCGCGCAGGCTCTGGCCGCACCGCGCCGCTTGGGCGCGGATCGGATGGATTCTACTGTTCGGCGCCGCCCCGCTCTGGTTTCTGGACATGCCCGTGTCATGGGCACCGCTGCGCTGGGCGCTGGCGGCAACGGGCATCGCGCTCATTTTGGGGTTCAGCAGCCCGTCGCAAAGGCTTTTGCCGCGCCTCGGCGGCGGTGCGCTGGCGCTGACCCGGCTGGTGGGCGCGCTCGGCGACACGCTCAGCTATCTGCGCCTGTTCGCGCTGGCGGTCGCCGGCACGTCGCTTGCTGCGGCATTCAACGCGCTGGCGGCGCAGGCATGGTCGGTGCCCGGCGTTGGCCTGCTGTTCGGGCTGCTGATCCTCGCGTTCGGGCACGGACTCAACCTCGCGCTCGGCGTCGCCAGCGGCGTCGTCCACGGTTTGCGACTGAACTACATCGAGTTTTTCGGATGGGGATTGTGGGGAGAGGGGCGTCCGTTCCGCGCCTTCGACCGCAGGGAGGCATCATCATGACAGAGACCGTGTCACAATTGCTCGGCTGGACCGGCATCTACGGGGCCATGGTGCTGGCCGCGATCGGCAGCATGATCGGCTGCACGCGTGCCGGCCAGGCCGCTTGCGGTGCGATGCTGGATCTCGAAAGCGGTCATGGCCGGCTCGTCGCGATCGCCGGCATGCCGGCGTCGCAGAGCATCTACGGCATCGTCCTCACCCTCGCGCTCAACCGTCCCGTGACCGACGCCAACGGAGCGGCGCTGTGCGCGCTGGGCCTGTTCGGCGGCATGGCCCAGTTGCTGAGCGCCGCTTATCAGGGCGATTGCTGCGCATCGGCGATCCTGGTGGCCAAGGCCCGCCCGCAGGCCTTCGGCCTCGCGATCGCGCCGTCGGCCTTTGTCGAAGGCTTCGCTGTCTTCGCGCTGGCCTTTGCGCTGTTGCTGATGGCGGCGGTGCCGGCATGAGCGACGAAGCGCTGCGGGCATCGGGGGTCGAGGCGCTCATCGCGCGGCTTCACGACGACGGCGTCGCGGCCGGTCGCGCCGAGGGCGAACGGATCGTCGCCGAAGCGCGGCGCCAGGCCGAGGCCCTGCTCGCCCAGGCGGCCGCGGACCGGGAGGCCATGCTGGCCCGGGCGCGCGACGATGCGGCCGCGCTCTTGAGGGGCGGGGAGGCGGCGCTGCGGCTCGCCGCGCGTGACACGCTGAACCGCGTCCGGCAGGATATCGACGCCCTGTTGCACGCCTGCCTCGCGGCACGGGTCGCCGATGCGTTGCGACAGCCCACGCTGGTTGCCGATCTGGTGCGGATCGCTGCCGCGGAACTCACGGGCGCCGCCGGTGACCGGCTCCGGATCGGGGTCAGCGGCGAGGATGCCGAAGGTCTGCTCGCCGCGCTTGCGGCGCTGTTGCAGGCCGATGCGTTCGCCGGGGACATCGTGCTTCTCCGCAGCGGTTCGGCCGGCGTTCGCGTTTCCCGCAGCGGCGAGGCCATGGCCATTGATTTCTGCGAGGAGGTGCTGTGCCGGCATCTGTTCGAGCGTCTTCGGCCGCAGCTTCGCGCGCTGCTTGAGCGGGAGCCGGTCGCGTGAGCGGGAGCGCTTCGGCGGGCGTGTCCGGGATGGCGTACCGCCAGTTCCTCGCAGCCCTGCCGGCCGCTGTGCCGCCCGACCGGCTCAGGGGCACTCCGCTCAGTTCGTTCGCGCTGGACCGTCGGGTCGAGCAACTGCCACCGGCAGACCGGCTGGCGGTGCGCGACCTTCGCTGCCGGCTCTGGCCGTCGCGCACTTGGCCCGGCGACATGATCGGTGCGGGACGGGCGGCGGCCTCGCTGCCTGCGGCCGTGCAGCCGTTGCTCGGCGCGAAGGAGCGCATCGATGCCGGGCTGGCTGCCCTTCGCGCCCGTCGCCGCGGCATGACCGCAGCGGACTGGCAGGCACGCTATGGCCGGCTGGTCGGCGGCAGGGTCGCGCGCAACTATGATCAGCCGCATCTCGGGCTGCAGGACGAGGCCTGGATCGACGACGCGCGCGCACTGCTTGCCGCCGCGGACTGGACGGGCATCGAGCGGTTGCGGCTCAACCTGCTCTGGACGTGGCTCGACCGGGTTGCGGTCGGCCATCACTGGGATCTTGTGGCCGTACTGGTGGCGGTCACCCGCTTCGATATCGCGAACATGCTGGCGAGCTGGGACGGAGCGACGGCAAAGACCCGGATTGCCGCGCTCGCTGCCGGAATGGTGGAGGACGGCGATGACCGGAATGGCTGATTCGCAAGGATGGTGCCGTGTGGCCGGCGTGCGGGAGAGCCTCGTCCGGCTGGATCTCGGCGACGCTTCCGCCCGGCGCAACGAGATCGGCTATGTCCATGTCGGCGAGGAGCGACTGAAGGGAGAAATCCTGCGTATCAGGGGTCGCGTGGCCGAGATGCAGATGTTCGAGGATACCCGCGGCATCCGCACCGGCGATGCGGTCGAACTCAGCGGCGACCTGCTCACGGCGGTGCTTGGCCCCGGTCTGCTGGGACAGGTCTTCGACGGGCTGCAGAATCCGCTGGCGTCGCTCCATGAGCGGCAAGGCGCATTTCTTGAGCGCGGTTCCACCCTGACATGCTTCGACGAGCAGCGCCTTTGGGACTTCCAGCCGCAGGTGCGGGCGGGCGATCTGGTTCGTGCCGCGCAGCCGGTCGGCACGGTGACCGAGCATGCCCTGGACCATCCGGTGCTCGCGCCCTTCGATCTGGACGGCGAGGCGGAGGTGCTGGCGATCCACTCCGGCCCGGCCAACGGCGCGACCCCCTTGGCCCTGCTGCGCCGTGCCGACGGCCGGGAGGAGACGGTGAGGCTCTACCGCCGATGGCCGGTGCGCAGGCCGCTCGGCAACGCGCTGGTTCGCGAGCAACGGGTGGTCAGACGCTATCCCGATGCGCCGCTGTCCACCGGCATCCGGGTGATCGACAGCTTCTTCCCGATCGCCAGAGGTGTCAAACGGCGTTCAAAAGGGACCCCCGATCGGCGTCGAAGAGGGACCCCC
>CAZJCT010000061.1:0-15471 GCA_964544675.1 uncultured Sphingobium sp. | reverse complement strand
CAGCGGACGCGATCAGCGCGCCGACGATGATGACCGACGAAATCGCGTTGGTCACCGCCATCAGCGGCGTGTGAAGCGCCGGCGTTACCGACCAGACGACATAATAGCCGACGAAACACGCCATCACGAAAATGGATAAAATGGAGATAAAGTCCATGTATTACTCCCCCGCGTCCGCACTAAGTTCTTCCCGCAAATAAGATAGCTCGGGCTTGAAGCTGTCCGATAAAACCTTCCAGTACTCAAGCAACCATCGTCGCTCTTCATCCCATGCGGTCTTGATGTCGATCTTATGTTGGCCATCCATATAAAAGGCGATGCGCGCTTCGTGCCCTCTAGCGCGATCCCACTCCAGTTCCGAACCGAAGCGATCTTCTATTTCTAACCTACGCTGGAGCAATCTCTCGAATGCGGACGCTGAAGATGCGCCGCTGATGTACACTTCGACCCTTAGCCTCTTTTCCTTTGTGAACGCTGCGTTCGCATCTAAAGAAAAGCCCGGGCCTGAACCAATCCTTTCGCCAGCCTGCCAGCTTGCCTTGGATGCTTTCCTTCCGGCAAGTGACGGAAACTCACCCTTAGCCGCCTCAATGACCGATGACCAAAATTCCCGATAGAGCGCCTGCGTTGGCGTCAGCGCGTCTTCAACTGAGAACTTTGCTACGGCACCCTTCTTCGACCAGTCGTTCGGTTTAGCAATCAGCGTGAAGCTAGGAGCATATGCACTCTCTCCAATCTTAAGGAGTTCCACTTCCACACCAAAAAAATGATGTTCATCGTCAGTTATCCGATTGAGATAATCGATCGCGGCACGGTGCTGTTCTCGAAAATCCCGCGCAATCCAGACGACTGTAGAAACATCGAGACCGCTAGCGTAAGTCAGTAGCTGACCGAGGTGACAATGATCCGTAGTTTCGATTTGGTTTTCTATCAACACCCAGCGATCCGTGGCAATCTCCTTAGCGAGAATGTCCGCCGAAAATGGACCTACCTTCTTCTCGACAGACTCCAGCTCAAGCTGAATCCCCAATGCACTGCCAAGTAGTGCCAGATTTTCCTCTTCCGCCAGCCACGGCGTAAAGTTTCTCTCTTCATTCGGCCAGGCCGTTCGCAGATCAACTGACTCTATCCGACCAAGCGAGATGACCGCACTCACCCCAGCAGTCTTTCGTTCACGACCTTGCCACCCTGAGTCAGGCGGACGGCGTTGCCGATTTCCTCGTCAAGCACAGGCGCGTTCTTCTCCTTGTCCCAGAATGCGGACAGGAAGTTGAACAGGTTGCGCGAGAACAGGGCGGAGGCATCGGCGGCAAGGCGGCTGGGCACGTTGCGGTGGCCGACGATCTTGACGCCATGCACGGTCACCACTTCGCCTGCGACCGCGCCCTCGACATTGCCGCCCTGCTCCACCGCCAGATCGACGATGACGCTGCCGGGCTTCATGCTCTGCAACTGCGCGTCGCTGATCAGGCGCGGCGCGGGCCGGCCCGGGATCAGCGCGGTGGTGATGACGATGTCCTGCTTGGCGATGTGGGCCGACACCAGCTCCGCCTGCGCGGCCTTGTACTCGTCCGACATTTCGGTGGCATAGCCGCCCGATCCTTCGCCCTCGATGCCCTTGACCTTCTCGACGAAGATCGCCTTGGCGCCGAGCGATTCGATCTGCTCCTTGGTGGCGGAGCGGACGTCGGTGGCCGACACCTGCGCGCCGAGGCGGCGGGCGGTCGCGATCGCCTGAAGCCCGGCGACGCCCACGCCCATGACGAACACGCGCGCGGCCGACACGGTGCCCGCGGCGGTCATCATCATGGGAAAGGCGCGGCCATATTCGGCGGCGGCGTCAAGAACGGCCTTGTATCCCGACAGGTTCGACTGCGACGACAAAATGTCCATCGACTGCGCGCGCGTGATTCGCGGCATGAACTCCATCGCCAGCGCCTCGAACCCCGCCGCCGCATAGGCATCGACCCGCTCGCGCGCGCCAAAGGGATTGAGACCAGCGACGATCCACGCGCCCGGCTTCGCGCCGCCCAGACTGTCGGGCGCGGGGCCCTGAACGCCCAGCACGATGTCTGCACCTGCGAGAATCGCGGCGCGATCGCCCACGGTCGCGCCAGCGGCGGCATAATCGGCGTCTGCGATCGACGCGGTCGATCCCGCGCCCTGTTCGACCGCCAGTTCGGCGCCCAGACCGATGAACTTCTTCACGGTCTCCGGCGTCGCGGCGACGCGCTTCTCTCCGTCCGCCTGTTCGCGGACCACGGCAATTTTCATGGCTCCCCCTCCGTTCAGATCGGGATCAGGAGATGATCAGGACGACGATGGCTGCAACGATGGCGGAGGCAATCGTGCCGTACTTCATCAAGCCGATGAACCCGTTGTAGGTATTCTGCGCCGGGCCAAGATCCTGTTGCGAATTCACGTTGAACGTCCCCTCGTTTGTTCGGCGGCACTTTTGCGGCATGTGGCGGCAAAGCGCAACCCAGCTTGTTTGACATGGCGGTTAGCGGATTTGCGCGCGCGCGCAAGCCCGACGACGCGCCCGAAAGAGTGAAATGCGTCACGCTTAAGCGGCCCTTTACCTGATAGCGCTAGTCCTGCCGGCCGAAGCTCTTTTGGAAGTGCGGGATGATCGAAGACGAACCACCATTGCTGATGCTCGTCGATGATGAGCCCGCCCAGCGGCGGTTGACCAGCGCGCTGGCGGCGAAGTCCGGATGGCGCGTGCATTGCGTCAGCACGGCAGAAGAGGCGATCGCGACGCTCGGCACGCGCAACGGCATGCAACTCGCCGCGGTGCTGATCGACGACTGGACACCGGGACTGGAGCTGTCCTCGCTCATCCAGGAAATCGCCCAGCGCCGGGCGGCGCTGCCGATTCTCGTGATGACCGCGAACGACAATCCCACCCTCGCTGTCGAAGCGATGCGCGCCGGCGCCTGCGACTTCCTCATCAAGCCGATCAGCGCCGACCGTCTCTCGGCAGCGCTGGCAGCGGCGGCGAATGCGGGCCAGACCGGCGAGCTTCGCCCGCTGACCGAAAAGATCAGCGCGCCCCTCGCGTTCGAGGAGATCGTCGGCAGCGCGCCGTCCTTCCGCGCGGCGCTGGCGATCGCTGCAAAGGCGGCGCGCGCCCGCATTCCGGTGCTGATCGAGGGCGAAAGCGGCGTCGGCAAGGAAGTGGTCGCTCACGCCATCCACGCCGCCTCGCCGCGCGCCAAGGCACCCATGGTCAAGATCAATTGCGGTGCGATCCCCCAGAATCTGGTGGAGTCGGAGCTGTTCGGCCATGAACGCGGCGCGTTTACCGGCGCGTTCGACCGGCGCGTCGGCCATTTCGTCAGCGCGTCGGGAGGAACGATCTTCCTCGACGAGGTGAGCGAGCTGCCGCTGGAAGCGCAGGTCAAGCTGCTTCGCGTGCTGGAGGATGGCGAGGTGACGCCGCTCGGCGCGCGTCAGCCGGTTCAGATCGACACGCGAATCATCGCAGCGACCAACCGCCGGCTGATCGAGGAGGTCGAGGCCGGTCGGTTCCGCGAGGATCTCTATTACCGGCTCAATGTCGTCCAGATCGTCATCCCGCCGCTTCGCGAGCGCGCGGGCGACATCGCGCCGCTGGCCCGCCATCTGCTCTCCCGCATCGCGCAGCAGCCGGGCCTGCGCAGCCTCGGCATCACGTCGGAAGCGCTGGACCTGCTCGTACGCCACAGCTGGCCGGGCAATGTCCGCCAGCTCCACAACACGCTGTTCCGCGCGGCGGTGCTCTGCGACGGCGACGCGCTGACCCCGCTGGACTTTCCCCAGATCGCCGCGCAGCTCGACAAGGGGGCGACCCACAGCGAAACCGACGCAATGCAGCAGCAGCGCGGCAGCCTGGATACGGGCGTCGGCATCACCCTCTATGAGGCCAACGGGCATCTTCGGGCGCTTTCGGATATCGAGGCGGATGTAATCCGCCTTGCGATCGGCCATTATCGCGGCCGCATGACCGAAGTCGCCCGGCGCCTGGGCATCGGGCGATCGACGCTTTACCGCAAGCTCGGCGACCTGGGCATCGACACCGCCGCCTGACGCAAGCGTCGCGTCAGGCGAAGTCGCGGCTCAGTTCGGAACGGACCTCCGCGCCGATGAGCGCGGCGTGGCCGTAATGCGGATGGTCGATCAGGAAGCTGGCCGGCTCCTTGCCCGCCCGCCAGCGCGCGACCTGGTCGGCCGTGAACGGAAAGTGCAGGAAATGGACGCTCGACGCCTTGCCGTCGGCGCGGCTTCGCGGCGTATCGCCTTCGGGCACGGCAGAAATCCGGTCAGCGCCGATGGTGATGGCAATATGATCCTCGACGCCGCCGAGCTGCCCCAGCACGCGCGCGCGCAGATTGGGATCGTCGATCTCGAACATCAGCGTCGCGGTCAGTTCGGAACCGTTGGGGACCATCGGATTATAGGCCGCCAGCTCGTCGACGAGTTGCTCCTCCCCGCCCCGCTCTATCCGCAGCATCTCGTGGATCTGGAGCCACATGCTGTCCCAGTTCTCGAAGGTGACGGTGACGTGCGGCCCGACCGAGAGTCGGCGGAAGCGCTTGCGCAGGATCGCTTCCTCGCGCTTCTCCGGCCGGATCGTCTCATAGGTGCCGAGGTCCATGATGTCGTCGGCGGTGATCGTGTGAATGTCGCGTGGCATGATCGTCAGAATCCGTAAGCCTTGGCCATGACCTCGATCGGGTGACCGATCCTGTCGGGGACGTTCTCACTGCCGGAGAGTTCCATCACCTGCTTCAGGTGAGGACCCGCGAGCGGGCACTCGCTGACCATATAGGCGGGATTGTCCTTGCCCAGCGCCCGGGCCGCAGGGCGTCCGACCTTCACGGCGGCGTCGAAATGCTCCGCGAAGATGCCCCACTTGCCGCCATGGCCCGAGCAGCGCTCGGTGAGCATCGGCTTGGCACCGGGAATCAGGCGCAGCAGTTCCATCGCCTTCGGCCCCATGTTCTGCGCGCGCGCATGGCAGGCGAAATGGACGCCAACCGTCGCCGGCATCTCCGCGATGGGCGCGAGCCCCACATCCTTCGCGAGCTCGACGATATATTGCGACAGGTCGAAGCTGTGGTCGGACAGCCGCTTGACCGCTTCATTGCCCGGATGGAGCAGCGGCCATTCGAACTTCAGCATGAGCGAGCAACTGGTGGTGAGCGGGACCACGTCCCAGCCATCGTCGATCAGCGCACCGAAATGCGCCGCCACCCGCTCCGCCGCGCCCGCGACCGCGCCGAGATCGCCATTCTCGAATTTCGGCATGCCACAGCATTCAGGATGCTCGATCCGCACCTGGACGCCGTTATGCGTCAGCACCTTGATCGCCGCCTCGCCCGGTGTCTGGTCGTTGAAATTGCCGTAGCAGGTCGCATAGAGCGCGACCTTGCGCCCAAAGGCGGGGCCGTCGGGATTGGGCGGCGGCACCAGCGCCTGCTTGTTGGTCATCGGTACGTCGGCATAGCTCGGCAGATGCGCGCGCTTGTCGATGCCGAGCACACCCTGCATCAGCCCGCGCGCCGGGCTGCCCTGACGGGTCGCCATGTTGACGATCTCGCTCGTCAACGTGCCCAGCCGTCCATTGCGGTCGGTTCGGGCCAGTTCGGTGTCGGCCAGGGTCGTGTGGCCCTTGCGATGCTCGACCGCGCGATAGCGGAGCATGAGGTGCGGAAAATCGAGGTCGAATTCGTGCGGCGGGACATAGGGGCACTTCACCATGAAGCACATGTCGCAGAGCGTGCATTCGTCCACGACCTTCTTCAGGTCGGCGGCGCTGAGGTCGGCGACCTCCTCACTGGGACTTTCGTCGACGAGGTCGAACAGGGTGGGGAAGCTGTTGCACAGATTGAAGCAGCGGCGGCAGCCATGGCAGATGTCGAAGACCCGCCGCAGCTCGGCGTCGAGCGCCGCCTCATCGTAGAAGGACTCGTCCTGCCAGGCGATCGGGTGCCGGATGGGAGCGTCGAGACTGCCTTCGCGCATGTACAAATCCCCGCCTCGCGCCGTCATGGCCCGCCAAGCGGTTCAGCGGCGCATCTGTGTCTTGAGGGAGACACCGTCTCCCCTGTCCCCGTAAGCCATCGCGACGCCCGGCGGGATGGGCCCTCCGGGCGTCGCGCAATTCCGATCAGGCGTCAGCGACAACCGAATCGAGCGTCTTCTGGAACTTGCCGGCGTGGCTCTTTTCGGCCTTGGCGAGCGTCTCGAACCACTCCGCGATTTCCTCGAAGCCTTCGTCGCGCGCGGTCTTGGCCATGCCGGGGTACATGTCGGTATATTCGTGGGTCTCGCCCGCGATCGCCGCCTTCAGGTTCGACACGGTGTCACCGATCGGCATGCCGGTGGCCGGATCGCCGCCGCCGCCCTGCAGGAACTCGAGGTGGCCGTGCGCGTGGCCGGTCTCGCCCTCGGCGGTCGAGCGGAACACCGCCGCGACGTCGTTATGGCCTTCGATATCGGCCTGCTGTGCGAAATAGAGATAACGGCGATTGGCCTGGCTTTCACCGGCGAAGGCCGCCTTCAGATTGTCTTCGGTCTTCGAACCCTTGAGTTCCACGATAGCTCTCCTTGGTGTGCTTCAACTGCCGGGAATCTGTCCCCACGGACCATTCCTCGTTTCGGGGATAACACAGACGGGGCAAGGACGAAGCGCAAACTTGCCATGACACTGATCGGTCATGTCGATCAGCCCGAAATACTTCGATGCTGTTATTGCAATTCATTATCATACGCAGTCATTACTGCGAAGAACTCGCATCAACGCTCGGCTTGAGGATATCGAGCGCCGCCAGTGTCAGCGCCTCCGTCGCGGTGCGGATTACCGCATCCGCCTGCGGCGCCCAGAACGCGCTGTGCAACGAGGGAAGCGCGGCACCGCTCTCCTCAGCCGCCTTCATCCGGGCCGGATCGACCCCGCCCACCCAGAAGATCATGCTGCGGATTGAGCGATCCGCGCGATAATACTGCCCGAAGTCCTCGCCGCCCATGCTGGCGCTGGTCCGCACCACGCGATCGGCACCGAAGCGGCGTGTGAACAGCCGGCCCATCTCCTCCGTGAAGTCAGGCGTGTTGAAGGTGGCGGGGGTATATTCCTCCTTCACCTCCACCACCGGCATACGATCGTTGGGGATGCCCGCCGCAATCGCCTCCCCCCGTGCAATGCGCGCGATCCCGTCGAGCAGGCGCTTGCGGGTCGCATCCGAATAGCTGCGCACGGTGAGAAGCAGGCGGGCCTCATCGGGGATCACATTATGCTTGGCACCGCCGATGAAGCTGCCCACGGTGACCACCGCCGGGTCCTGCGGGTCCTGTTCGCGGCTGACGAGCGTCTGCAGCGTCGTGACGATCCGGCTCGCCAGCACGATGGGATCGCGCGCGGTCTGTGGATAGGCGCCATGCCCCCCGACACCGCGAACGGTGACATCCACGCTGTCGACATTGGCGAGCGCATAGCCCGGCGTATAGCCGATCCGGCCTGCCTCCAGGTTGGCGGCGTTATGAAAGGCGATGGCGTGGGTCGGCTTGGGAAAGCGGCTGAACAGCCCGTCCGCGATCATGGCCCGCGCGCCAAGGCCGATTTCCTCCGCCGGTTGCAGGATCATGACCAGAGTGCCCGACCATTCGCTCTTGCTGGCGGCAAGCGCGCGGGCGACGCCGACCCAGGCCGCCATGTGCGTGTCATGTCCGCAGGCGTGCATGACCGCGCTCTCCACCCCGTCGCGCGTCGTGGCGCGGACCCTCGAGGCGAAGGCCAGTCCCGTCTTCTCCTCGACGGGCAGCCCGTCCATGTCGGCGCGGATCAGCAGCACCGGACCGGGACCGTTGCGCATCACCGCGACCACGCCGGTACCGCCCACTCCGGTCGTCACCGAAAAGCCAAGCGGCTTGACGAGCGCGGCGAGCTTCGCAGCGGTCGCCGTCTCCTGAAGGCTGAGTTCGGGATGGGCATGAAGATCGCGGTAGAGCGTCATCAGCTCGGGCATCCGCCCGCCCACCGCGTCAACCGCAGAAGCGGCCTGCACCGAGCCTGCGCCTGCCAGACCTGCCATCATCGCCGCCAAGGCCAGTGCGCGCATCATGATCCTCCTCGATGACCTGGATGCAGCATAAGCCGAAACAGATCGCCTCGTCAGCCCGCTCAGACTCTGATGACATCACATCGAACCGTTCGTCCTGAGGAGCCTTGAAGCCGTAGGCTGAGAGGCGTCTCGAAGGGCCTGGGTGGGTGCTTCGAGACAGGCCCTCAGTCTGCGACTTCGGCCCTTCCTCAGCACGAACGGAAGTTAGTCAGTGTAAGGTCATCATGCTCTAGCGTCGTTCGTCCTTGGGCGAGCTCATCACGACATAGGAGGTGATGGCGGCGACCTGCGGCAAGGTGCCGAGCACTTCGGTGTGAAAATGCTTGTAGGACGCAAGATCGCTGACCTCGACGCGCAGGAGATATTCGAAGGATCCGGTGACATTGTGACACTCCACAACCTCCGGCGCACTCGCAATCGCCGCCTCGAAGCCCTTTTGCGACTGCTTGGTGTGCGTCGACAGGCCCACGGTGACATAGGCGATGAAACCGATGCCGAGGGATTCGCGATTCAGCATCGCGCGATAGCCGGCGATGACACCGCTCCGTTCCAGCTCCTGAACCCGGCGGAGGCAGGCCGAGGGAGACAGGCCGACGCGATCGGCCAGCTCGATATTGGACATTCTCCCGTCGCGCGTCAGTTCGCGCAATATCTGTGCGTTGATTCGGTCCACAGCCGCATCTTATTGCAATGTGCCCGCACTGGCCAGCAATGTTTGCAACCACGCCGGGCGCGGGCGCGATATAGTGGCGCCATGGACAGCCAGACTCTCATTGCCCTTCTGAGCTTCAGCGTGGTCAACTTCTGCACGCCCGGCCCGAACAACCTGATGCTGATGTCGTCGGGGGTAAATTACGGCATCGCGCGGACGTTGCCGCACCTGACGGGCGTGGTCCTCGGGTTTCCGGCCATGACAGTCGCCGTGGGGATCGGCCTCGCGGGGCTGTTCACAGCCGTTCCAGCGGCACGAACCGTTCTGACCGTGCTCAGCGTCCTCTATACGCTGTGGCTGGCGTGGAAGATCGCGCGGGCGGCGCCTCCCGATCCCAGCCAGGCATCCGGCAAGCCCCTCAGCTTCTGGCAAGGCGTGGCCTTCCAGTGGGTCAACCCCAAGGCCTGGTCGATGGCGCTGATGGCGATCACGCTTTACGCGCCGCGCCAGGATGTCGGTTCGGTGGTGCTGATCGGCGGTCTCTTCGTGATCGCCGGGTCCTTTTCCTCGACCGGCTGGATGCTACTCGGCCGCGGGATCAGCGGCTGGCTGTCCGATCCAAAGCGGTTGCGCATGTTCAACTATGCGATGGCGCTGCTGCTCATCGCCTCAATCGCGCTGGCACTTTAGAGCATGATGACATTGCATTGACCCACCTCCGTTCGTGCTGAGGAAGGGCCGAAGTCGCAGACTGAGGACCTGTCTCGAAACACTCGAGCAAGTCCCCTTCGGCTGGCGGCCTGCGGCGGCCGCTCGGGACAGGCTTCGAGACGCCTCGCAGCCTGCGGCTTCAAGGCTCCTCAGGACGAACGGGTCGATGCGATGTCATCAGAGGCTAGAAAGCTCTATTGCGCGGTCCAGCCGCCGTCGACGCTGATATTCGTGCCGGTGATGTTGGACGCCTCGTCCCGGCACAGGAACAGCGCCACCGCCGCCACCTGCTCCACTGTCACGAACTGCTTGGTCGGCTGCCCGGCCAGCAGCACGTCGTTCATCACCTGCTCGCGAGTCATGCCGCGCGCCTTCATCGTGTCGGGGATCTGCTTCTCGACGAGCGGGGTCCAGACATAGCCGGGCGAAATGCAGTTGGCGGTAATGCCATGAGTCGCCAGTTCGAGAGCAATCGTCTTGGTAAAGCCCGCAAGGCCGTGCTTCGCGGTCACATAGGCGCTCTTGAACGGCGAGGCCGTCAACGAATGGGCGGAGGCGGTCTGGATGATCCGGCCCCACTTCTTCTGCTTCATGTACGGAACCGCGAGCCGGGTCGTGTGGAAGGCGGAGTTGAGGTTCAGCGCGATGATGAGGTTCCATTTGTCGACCGGAAACTCCTCGACCGGAGCGACATGCTGCATGCCGGCATTGTTGATGAGGATGTCGACGCCGCCGAACGCCTCTGCCGCTTCCGTCATCATCGCCTCGGTCGCTTCGACGCTGGTCAGGTCGGCGGCGCTGTAGAGCACCCGCGCACCGCTGATCGCCTCCAGCGCGCGCCGTTCCTCCTCGATCGCCTGCACGTCGCCGAAGCCGTTGATGACGAGGTTCGCGCCCTCAGCAGCCAGCGCCTTGGCATAAGCCAGTCCGATACCCGACGTTGAGCCGGTGATAAGGGCCGTCTTGTCCTTGAGCATCATGTCTGCTTCTCCTTGATATTGCCGCCATTCACCAGATCGAAGGTGGCGCTTTTGCCGTCGAGAATGTTGCGCGCGATGAGCTTGTCGCCGCGCGAGAGCACGCGGTCCACCGCCTGCGCCCCCTGCTCCCAATGATCAAGCATGGTCCGGCGCGAAAACTCGAAATCGCGAGCCCCCGATTCCCATTCGCGCGAGCGGTAGATCAGGTGCACGATATTGACCGAGCCCACATCGATCATCTTGCGCACCGCCTCCGCCTGGGGAAGCGCCGCGAGCTCGGGCGGAAGCGCGTTCAGCAGCCGCGCGACGAGATGATGTTCGCGCCGCAACCGCAGATACTGATCGGTCACCTGGCGCGTGCGGCTCGAATACTGGATATCCTTCTGCCGCGACCAGACATCGGTCAGCGTCTTGGGGCGCGGCCCCTCCGCCGGGAACAGGTCGCACTGGAAGACCAGCATATCCCCCTGCTGATGGTCGAGGATGTACGACAGCGGCGTGTTGCTGACGAGCCCGCCGTCCCAGTACCAGCGGCCGTCGATCTCCACAGGCGGCAGTCCGGGTGGCAATGCGCCCGACGCCATGATGTGCCGCGCGTCGATGCGCCCCTTCCAATGGGGATTGTCGGTGCAGAAATATTCGAAATTGCCGCTTTCGACATCGACCGCGCCCACCGACAGACGCACCGGGCCGTCATTGACCCGGTCCCAGTCGACAAGCTGGTCGAGCGTCTCCCTGAGCGGCGTGGTGTCGTAGAAGCTCGTCGCTTCGCGCGATCCGTCGGGGGCCATGAACGCTGGCCAGCCGTTCGGGCGGAACATCCCCGGCACGCCGAACGCCGTCACCACCGACGCCGCCGCGAGATGCGCGAATTCGCGGATGGCATCGCTTTCAGGCAGCACGAAATTGGGCATTCCGCCGCTTACCAGTTCCCAGAAGCGGCGGAGCTTGGGCACCACCTGCTCGGGCGGGTTGCCCGCGATGATCGCCGCGTTGACCGCACCGATCGAAATTCCCGCCACCCAGTCGACCCGCACGCCGAGGTCCAGCAGGCGTTCAAGAACGCCAGCCTGGAACGACCCCAGCGCGCCCCCGCCCTGGAGAACCAGCGCGACATTGTCGGGCAACGGCAGGTTACGGTGCGCGGGCATATCCATGCTGCAGCGCAATAGACCAAGCGGGCGCACAGTTCCACTGTCTCCCGGCGGACACGCATGTTTTCGGAAGATGAAGCCTTCCTTGCCGCGCTGCGTTTCCCTAGGCTGATCCGCGACGAGGGGGAGACAGCATGCGGCTCGACGACGAACGCGAAAGCAGCAATTTCGAGGTTCAGACCGGCGGCGGCCGCGGCTTTGGCGGTGGCGGCGGCGGGATGCTCGGCATGCTGCTTCCGCTCGTCGCATCGCGCTTCGGGTGCGGCGGGGTCGCGGTTCTGCTCATCATCATGGCGGTGACCGGTGGCCTCGGCAATCTCGGTTCGCTCGTCGGGGTCGGAGGCGGCGGGGGCGGCAGCCCGCAGGAGCAGCGGGCGGGCGATCCGGCCGAGCTGACCGACGTGCAGCGCTGGTCGTTGCGCGTGCTCGGCTCCACCGAACGCACATGGGATCAGCTCTTCCGGCAGCAGGGCGCGCAATATGTGCCGCCGACGCTCGTCTTCTACACGCAGAGCGGGATGTCGGGATGCGGCGCCGCCCAGTCGGCCATGGGCCCCTTCTACTGCCCCAACGACAAGCGCATCTATCTCGACACCAGCTTTTTCGACGAGCTTCGCCAGCGGTTTGGCGCGCCGGGCGATTTCGCCCAGGCCTATGTCATCGCGCATGAGGTCGGCCATTATATCCAGGACGCCACAGGGACCCTGGCAGAGGTGAACCAGCGGCAGCGCCGCGCCGATTCGTCCGAGTCGAACGCGCTGCAGGTCCGGGTGGAATTGCAGGCCGATTGCTACGCCGGGGTCTGGGGTCGCGCGACCGGCCTGATGGAGCCGGGCGACGTCGAGGAAGGGCTCCGCGCCGCCAGCGCGATTGGCGATGACACGCTGCAGCGCAATGCGGGACAGCGGCCCGTGCCCGACAGCTTCACCCATGGCACCAGCGAGCAGCGCATGACATGGCTCAAGAAAGGGCTCGATTCGGGCGACCCTGTGACCTGTGACACCTTCAATGGCGACGTGTGACAGGCAATGGCGAAGTGTGACAGCACGGTTGCAAACTATGCAATCGTTAACACATTCTTCGCACTTGCAACAAATGCTGTCCGACCGTAATTCTGGCCCTGCCTTTCAGGCATCCTCTCCTAAAACTCCAAGCCTCCCGTTTTTTAGCGGGGGGCTTTTTTTTGTCACAAAAGCGCGCTAACACGGGCGCGCCGAGAGGGTTTGAAGAGATAAATGGAGAGGTGCCGCCGGTAAGACCGGCATATCCCTACCGGCGTCGGGGGATTGAGCCGCAAGCCTCTTCACCGGGGTAGCGCTCTCCCCCGCTTTAGTGCTTTGATTTCCGCCAGACGCGCTTGAGATTAGCCGTGGTGCAGCTGCCTATGGCAGTTGGGGCAGAGCGCAATTGCGTTACCGACCGTATCGTCCCCGTTATCCTTCAATTGAACCTTGTGGTGGACCTCCAGGAAGGGTCTGCCAGTGTGGCGCGACACGAAGGGTGCCGGATCGCCACAAAGCTCGCATTTCCCCCCGGCCCGCTCGAGCACTTCGGCGACCACAGCAGCGTTGCGCCGAAAGACCTTGATCGTCGCTTGACTGACTGCGGGCTTGTGCCCTTCCGGGGGCAGATGCCGTCGCCGCTCCTCGCTGCTGAGGGCAAGCATTGCGCTTACCTGTTCGACAAAATCCGGTTCGGCATTGTTCGTTGCGGGCTCGCGCGCCTGCGCCTCGAACACCTCCACCAAGCTACGCAGTCCGGGCAGGGCCTGACCGCTGTGTTCCTCGTAATAGGCGATATGCCGCCGCACTGATTCCAGCGCGATCAGCAGTCCTTGCGGCCCACGGTCCTCGGCGATACGCGACAGAAAATGATTGACGGCGGATATCTTAATCGTGCGCTTGAACAGCCGTCCGGCACGCATCGCACGCACAGCATCCATATAGAATTGTGCCGACGTGCCGGACATGCCCGTCGATAACGCCAAACCGGCGGCGGCGTCCCTCTGACGCTTGAGGTCATCGCCGGCGGCGACGGCCGCCTCATAGGCGGCTGCGACCTGACCGTCGGTAATACGCATTCAGAAGATCAGTACACCCGCGCCTTCGGCTTGATGTACTCGGCCTCGTCGGTCAGCGTGTAGTCGTGCACCGGACGGTCGTCGAGCGTCACCTTGCCGCCCGATCCGCCCCAGCCCTCGAACCAGCTGATCGTGTGCTTCATCCAGTTCGCATCGTCGCGATTGGGGAAGTCCTCGTGCGCATGGGCGCCGCGCGATTCCTTGCGGTTGTGCGCGCTCTCGATGGTGCAGATCGCCTGCGACATCAGGTTGTCGAGTTCCAGCGTCTCGACCAGATCGGTGTTCCAGATCAGCGAACGGTCGCTGACCGACACGTCCTCGAGACGCTTGTTCACCTTCTGCATCAGCTCGACGCCTTCGGCGAGCAGCGCGCTGTCGCGGAACACCGCGGCATGCTTCTGCATCGTGCGCTGCATCTCGCCGCGAATCTCCGCCGTCGGCGATCCACCGCTGGCGTGACGGAACTTGTCGAGACGGGTGAGCGCCAGGTCGGCCGCATCCTTGGGCAGCGGCTTTTGCGAGGCGTTGGCCTTGAGCGTGTCGCGCAGGTGAAGACCCGTCGCGCGACCGAACACCACGAGGTCGATGAGCGAGTTGGAGCCGAGGCGGTTCGCGCCATGGACCGACACGCACGCCGCCTCGCCGACGGCATAAAGGCCCGGGACGATCACTTCGGGATCGTCGCCGACCTTGGTCACCACCTGGCCATGATAGTTACAGGGGATGCCACCCATATTGTAGTGGACCGTCGGCGACACCGGCAGCGGCTGGCGCGTCAGATCGACGCCCGCGAAGATCTTGCCGCTCTCGGTGATGCCCGGCAGGCGTTCCGCCAGCACCTTGGGATCGATGTGATCGAGGTGCAGATAGATATGGTCCTTATGCGGACCGACGCCCCGTCCCTCGCGGATTTCCAGCGCCATCGACCGCGACACGACGTCGCGCGACGCCAGATCCTTGGCCGACGGGGCATAGCGCTCCATGAAGCGCTCGCCCTCGGAGTTTGTGAGATAACCGCCCTCGCCGCGCGCGCCCTCGGTGATGAGGACGCCCGCGCCGTAGATGCCCGTCGGGTGGAACTGGACGAACTCCAGATCCTGAAGCGGAAGGCCGGCGCGAAGCACCATGCCGCCGCCGTCACCGGTGCAGGTGTGCGCCGACGTCGCGGAGAAATAGGCGCGGCCATAGCCGCCCGTGGCGAGCACCACCGCCTGGCTGCGGAAGCGATGGATCGTCCCGTCGTCCATGCAGAGCGCGATCACGCCCCGGCACTCACCATTTTCCATGATGAGGTCGAGCGCGAAATATTCGATGTAGAAGTCCGAGTCGTACTTCAGGCTCTGCTGGTAGAGCGCGTGAAGCATCGCGTGTCCGGTCCGGTCGGCCGCCGCGCAGGTGCGCTGCACCGGCGGGCCGTCGCCCATATTCTGCATATGGCCGCCGAACGGGCGCTGGTAGATGGTGCCGTTATCGTTGCGGCTGAAAGGCACGCCGGCATGTTCCAGCTCGTACACGGCCTGCGGCGCCTCGCGCACCATATATTCGATCGCGTCCTGGTCGCCCAGCCAGTCCGACCCCTTGACGGTGTCGTACATATGCCAGGTCCAGTGGTCGGGGCTGTTGTTGCCGAGGCTCGCGGCGATGCCGCCCTGCGCCGCGACGGTGTGCGACCGGGTCGGGAACACCTTGGTGATGCAGGCGGTCTTGAGGCCGGCCTCGGCCGAACCCATCGTCGCGCGCAGCCCCGATCCGCCCGCACCGACCACGACGGTGTCATAGGTGTGATCGA
>CAZJCT010000060.1:0-15477 GCA_964544675.1 uncultured Sphingobium sp. | reverse complement strand
CATCGAAGGGCGGCGTCGGTATCCGGCTCGACATGGACAAGGTGCCGCAGCGCGAGACCGGCATGACCGCCTATGAGATGATGCTGTCCGAGTCGCAGGAACGCATGCTCATGGTGCTGAAGCCCGGCCGCGAGGGCGAGGCGGAGGCGATCTTCCGGAAATGGGAACTGGATTTCGCGGTCATCGGCGAAGTCACCGATACGGGCCGCATGATCCTCGTCCACAAGGGCGAGACCGTGTGCGACATCCCGCTCGGGCCGCTCGCCGACGACGCGCCGCTCTACGACCGTCCGCATGTGCCGACTCCGCCCGTTCCGGCGCTCGTCGACGCGCCGGAAAGCGCCGATCCCGCCGTCGACCTCCGCCACCTGATGGGCAGCCCCGACCTCGCCTCGCGGCGGTGGATCTGGGAGCAATATGACCATATGGTCGGCGCCGACACCGCGCAGCGCCCCGGCGGCGATGCGGCGGTGGTCCGCATCCACGACACCCGCCGCGCGCTCGCGATCAGCACCGACTGCACCCCGCGCTACTGCTTCGCCGACCCGGCGGAAGGCGGCAAGCAGGCGGTGGCGGAGACGTGGCGCAACATCACCGCAGTCGGCGCACAGCCGCTCGCCATCACCAACTGCCTCAACTTCGCCAATCCGCAGCGGCCCGAGATCATGGGCCAGATCGTCAGCTGCCTGGAGGGGATGAGCGAGGCATGCCGCGCGCTCGACTATCCGATCGTGTCGGGCAATGTGTCGCTCTACAACGAGTCGAAGGCGACGGGTGGCGGCAGCGCGATCCTGCCCACGCCTGCGATCGGCGGCGTCGGCCTGCTCGACGACCTCGGACGCATGGCGACGATCGGCTTCAAGGACACCGGCGACATCATCCTGCTGGTCGGCGACCGGCGCGGCGACCTCGGCCAGTCGCTCTGGCTGCGCGAATGCCACGGGCGCGAGGGCCGCGACGCGGGCCCGCCGCCGCGTGTCGACCTGGCGTCGGAACGCCGCACCGGCGACTTCATCCGCGCGGCGATCCGCTATGGCGCGCTGACGGCGGTCCACGACGTGTCCGACGGCGGCGTCGCGGTCGCTGTCGCGGAGATGGCGCTGGCGAGCGGCATCGGCGCGATGCTCGACCAGCCGCTGCTGCCGGGCGGCGTGGCGGCGACTTATTTCGCGGAGGATCAGGGGCTGTACGTCGTCACCGCGCGCGACGCCGCGCTCGCCGAGTTCCTGGCGCATGCGGGCCGCGAGGGCGTCGAGGTCGCACGCCTCGGCCGCACCATCGCCAGCCGGATCATCTTCGAGCTTCCCGACTGCGACTGCTGCGTCACCCTCGACGACCTGCGCACCGCGCATGAGGGCTTCTTTCCGAAGCTGATGGCGAGCGAGATTTAAGCTCGACTCTTGGACAGGATGAGAGCGACCCCAGCCTTCGCTGGGGTGACGTCCTCCCATCCGTCATGCCAGCGAAGGCTGGCATCTGGTGAAACGACGCGCCGCCCCTACCGCGCCGCGATGAGCAACCTCTCGTTGAAGGCCTGCACCGGCCGCGCATTATGGCCCATGATCTCCATCAGGTCGGCCATCTGCGATGCGCTGGCGGTGATCGGCTGGGCGGCGACGTGCCAGTTGACGCCCTCGCTGCACGGCGGTGTCGTCAGCGATCCCATGTAGCGATACACCTCGAGGCTCGCGGGGAGCAGCGCGCGCGGGTCGAAGCTGAACCCCTCGACCGTCTTGGCCGCCGCTTCGCGCCGCGGTGCAGCGACGATCACCTTGGCCAGCTCCATGTTGGTCGGCCCTTCCTCGAACAGCACGCCCAGCACCGCGAGCTTCCCATATTCGTCGGCATGGACGAAATGCGCCTCGAGCGGATAGCGGCGGCCGTTGATGACATGCTCCGACGGCGTGTGGAAATGCACCTGCTTGAGGCTGTAGCGATGGTTCGAGCTGGTCAGCCCCGCCGCGCCGTCGAAATTCACCTGCACCGTGTGGCCGTTGTTGAGGATGGTCAGCGGCCCGCGCTTGTAGTCGGTCTGCACCGTCACTTCCGCGACGGTGTTGGCCATGCCGAGGTCGATCGGCGACTGCGACTGGCCCGTGCCGCACAGCCGGTATCCGGCGTCGAGATGACCCCAATGATCCGGACCGTCGAAACCTTCATAGCCCCAGTGGACCCCGTGATGGGCGGCAGGCGCGGGCGCGTGATCGCCGGCATGGGCGGCATGGCCCGCAGGAGCGGCATGGCCGGTGGCCGCCTTGCGCACGGGCGCGGCATGGCCGGCGCCTTCCTTCTTGCCATGACCGGCGCCCTGCGCGGCCACCGCCGCCAGCGCCGCCAATCCGATCATTGCGAACGACTTGATCCCGACCATCTGCCACACCCTCCAATCCCCGCGTGCGTATTGGCAGATCGCGGTTAACGGCTGGCCAAATGTCAGGGTTAACGGCGCGGCGAGAAACGGGTCACGGTCGCCGCAGGATGAACTCATGGTCGATATGGCGTCCCACGGCGAAGTCATACTCGCCGACCTTGCCGAAACCGAAGGCGGCGTAGAAGGCCTGCGCGCGATCGTTGCCCGACCAGACGCCGAGCCATTGCCGCTCGGGCGAGCAGGCGTCGAGCCAGGCGAGCGCCTCGACCATCAGCCGCCGCCCCAGCCCCGCGCCCTGCCATGCGCGCGCCAGGTAAAGCTGCCGGATCTCGCCGTCGCCGGGGCGCACATCGGCATGCGGCAGCTTGCACGGCCCGACATGGCAGTAACCGGCCAGCACGCCTTCGGCACCCACGCCCAGCCATGTCGCGTGTCCCGGCGCATCGAGCTCCCGCCGCACCGTCTCGACACCATAGCTCTCCACCTCGAAATGCGCGATGTCGGCGGCGGGATAGGGTATCGCGAAATCCTCGAGGAAGGTCTCGCGAAACGTCGTGCGCTTGAGCGCGGCGAGCGCTGGCGCGTCCGCCATCGTGGCGCGGCGGATCAGGACCGCGCTCATAGGGCGCCGATCCGCGTCACGCGGCCGAACAGCACATGATAGGTGGCAACGCCGCCGCCGGCATCGAACGCGCGCATCACCCGGCGCATCGCCGCGGCATCGAGCGCGCGGTGGCCGCTCGCCGGGACCGTCGCGCCGATTCCACGCAGATGCGCGAGGAAACCCTTCGCCCCGCCGAACGCGAACGGCCAATGCTCGTCGAACGCGAAGGCGTCCTCATGCCGTGCCAGCATCGCGCGCAGACGCTCCAGCGAGGGATAGGCGGGCGTTCCCGGCTGCGCCCCCGCCGCATCGTGTGCCGCGCGCCATTCCGCAAAGCTGTCGGCCCCCATGGTCGAGAAGATCAGGCTTCCGCCCGGACGCAACAAGCCCGCCAGCCGGTCGATCGCGGCGTCCAGATCGGCGAACCACTGGAAGGCGAGGTTGGAGAGGATGAGGTCGAACCATGGCCCCTCGAACGGCGGCGCCTCGCCGTCCATCTCGATGAAGCGGCCGGCGATCATCGCCCCGCGTGCGGCCGCGCCGACCATGTGCGGCGCGATGTCGCTGACCACCAGTTCCGCGGCGGGCCACGTCTCGCGAATGTGGCGCGTCAATATGCCGGTGCCACAGCCGACTTCGAGGATGCGCGAATCGCCGGGCACACGCCGCTGGCGCGAAAGGTCGGCGAGCAACGCCGCCGCCTGCCGCTGCGGCGCGGCGGCATCCTCATAGCTGTCGGCGGCGCGGCCGAAGCTGCCGGTGACCTGAGACTTCCAGTGATCGCTCACGATCCCACTTTCCTGTCATCCCCGCGAAGGCGGGGATCCAGGGCGGCAAGCGCCGCGCCCGGCCATTCTGGATCCCCGCCTTCGCGGGGATGACGGTGGAGGGGCGGGCCTCACCAAGGCGAACCCGTCACCCGATCGCCCGCTCATAGATCAGATAGCTCCTGTTCACCCGGCTTTCGATCGCGTCGGCAATGGCGTTCATCCCCTGATTGTCCTCCAGGATCCAGCCGATCTCGCCGCGCGTCGCGCCATAGCGCGCCACCGCCGCAAGCCTGATCTCCTCGATCAGCATGAAGGCGAGCTGGCTCGCCATGCGCGAGCTTTGCAGCCGCTGGAGCACGCCCATCAGCGGCACCCGCATGGTCCGGACCTGCGGCTTGTTCAGCCAGCGCAGCAGCTTGACCCAGTTGAACGGGAACAGCCGGCCATTGAACGGCTTGATCGCCTCGTTGAGGTCGGGCAGCGTCATCATGAACGCCACCGGCTCGCCGTCCAGCTCGGCGATGCGGATCAGGTCCTCATAGACGATGGGCTTCAGCTGCTCGCCGAAATGCGCGACCTCGCGATCGGTAATGGGCACGAAGCCCCAGTTGCGCCCCCAGGCATCGTTGAGGATGCCCAGGATGATCGCGGCTTCCGAATCGAACCTTTTCTTGTCCACGGGACGCACCCGGATACGGGGATTCTTGTTCCCCGACTCGACAATCCGCCGGATCAGCGGCGGAAAGTCCTGCGTGATGTCCAGCTCATAGGTGTTGAGCCGCTTGACCGGCGCATAGCCCGCCGCCTCGATCCAGCGCTGATAGTCGGGCCGGTGATGCCCCATCATATAGGTCGGCGCATGGTCGAATCCGCTGACCAGCAGACCCGGCTCTTCCCAGATCGACAGCGACATCGGCCCGATCGCCCGCGTCACCCCGCGCGCGCGTAGCCACGCCTCCGCCGCCGCGATCAGCGCCGCCGCGCTCTCCGCGTCAAGCGCGTCGAAAAAGCCCCAGTTGCCGCTGCCGGGACCAAAGCCCTGCTCCGCCGGCATGCCCTGCGCCAGCCGGTCGATATGCGCGCTGATGCGGCCGGTGATCCGGCCATTGCGCCGCGCCAGGAAATATTGCGCCTCGGCATGTTCGAAAAAGGGGTTCTTGTCGCGGCTCAATATGCCCTTCACCTCCCGGCGAAGTGGCGGCACCCAATGCGGATCGTCGCGATAGACCGTCCAGGCGAAGTCGATGAAGGCGTTGAGGTCGCGCTTGCCCCCGACTCGCTCGATGCTGACGGGCTGGGTGCTGGCGTTCGGGCTGGTCACGGGAGCATTCGCCTGTCGGTGGAAAGCGCCGATCTGTGGGTCCGCCGTGGGCGGCTTGTCAAGCGCGCGGCTGGTATCGCCACGATGGTGCCATTATCTAGTCGCAGAGGACCTGACATGACCACCAGCAATTTCTTCGACGCAGGCGGCATCGCGCCGGCGGACATCGCGGCTTCCGGCACCCGGCGGCTTGGGCGGATCGCCGACGATGCCGCGATGCTCCGCGCCGCGCGCGACCTGACGCTCGACATTTCGCGCGCCCGGCCGGCGATCTACTGGGCCGACTTCCTTGGCTCGGCGGCGCTTGGCTATGCGGCCATGGCCGGCGCGATGCTGTTCGCCAGCAGCGCCGTGGCGCTCCTCTCGGCGGTCGTCGCGATCTTCGCGCTCTATCGCGCGGGCAGCTTCATCCACGAGCTGACGCATATCAAGCACAGCGACGTGCCCGGCTTCCGCTTCGCCTGGAACCTGCTCGTCGGCATTCCTTTGCTCATGCCGTCCTTCCTCTACGAAGGCGTTCATACGCTTCACCATGCCCGCACCCGCTATGGCACGGTCGAGGACCCCGAATATCTGCCGCTCGCGCTGATGAAGCCCTGGTCGGTGCCGCTGTTCGTAGTGGCCGCGACCCTCGCGCCCGTCGCGACGCTGATCCGGTTCGCTATCCTCGTGCCGCTCGCGCTCCTGATCCCGCCGCTGCGCGCAAAGATGGTCGGGTCGTGGTCGGCGCTGTCGATCAACCCCGCCTTCCGCCGCCGCGCGCCCGAGGGCGAGATGCGCCGCATCTGGCTGTGGCAGGAGGCCGGCGCCTGGGCCTGGGCGACCGCGCTGATTGCGGGCGTCGCGACGGGGGGCATCCCGCTCGCCCTGTTCCTGATCGGCATCGGCATCGCGTCGGGCGTGATGCTGGTGAACCAGCTTCGTACCCTCGTTGCCCATCTATGGGAGAATGAGGGCGAGGCGATGACCGTCACCGCGCAATATCTCGATTCGGTCAACGTGCCGCCGCCGGGCGTGCTGCCCTATCTCTGGGCACCGGTCGGGCTCCGCTATCACGCGCTCCACCATCTGCTGCCGAGCCTGCCCTATCATTCGCTGGGCGAGGCGCACCGGCGGCTCAAGGGCGCGCTCGAGGAGGCGTCACCCTATCATCGCGCCAATCATCCGGGGCTGGGCGTGCTTATCCTCAGGCTGGTGCGCAGTAGCATGGCGCAGCGCGGGCGGGGCTGAGCCGCGAACGGCCCCTATTCCTCGGTCCGTACCAGCACCGTCTCACCCACCAGCAGGAACAGGAGGAACGGCGCCCAGGCGGCGAGGAAGGGCGGATAGGCACCCAGATTGCCCATCGCGAGCGAGAAATTGTCGACCACGAAAAAGCCGAAGCCGAGCGCCATGCCGATCACGGCGCGGATGAACAGCTTGCCCGAGCGCGCCAGCCCAAAACCCGCGACCGCGCCGAGCAGCGGCATCAGGATCGTCGACAGCGGCCCCGAAATCTTGTGCCACCATGCCACTTCCATCTCCGCCGTCGGACGACCGGCGGACTTCAGCGCAGTGATTGTCTCTCCCAGCTCGCCATAGGACAGCCCTTCGACATTGACATTGGCGAGGGTGAACTGGTCGGGCGTGATGTTCTCGCCCAAGCGGATCGTGCCTAGGTTCTGGACCGTCCCGCTGACCGCATCGAAGCGGCGTACATCCTCCAGCCGCCAGGCATCGCCATCGCGGCGGCCGCGCGAGGCCTTCAATATGGCGGCCAGATTGCCGCCCCGGCGGTCGAATATCTCGACATCGCGAAGCGCCACCGCCTGCCCGCGCCCGGCGATCACGCCCGCGCGGATCAGGTCTTCGCCATTGCGCACCCAGACATTGGTGCGCACCCCGCTGTCGGGCGGGATCGGCCCGAAATCGACCGACTGCCACGCATCGAGCGCCGCCACCGACCGTGTCACGATCCGCTCGTTGAAGACGAAGCTGGCAAGAGCAATCGCGGCCGACACCAGCATCAGCGGCGCCAGTATCTGGTGCGCCGACAGTCCCGCCGCCTTCATCGATATGACCTCGCTGTTGTGGTTGAGCGTGGTCAGGGTGACGAGCGTGCCGAGCAGCACCGCGAAGGGCAGGAAAGTCGCTATGATCTGCGGCGCGCGCAGCGAGACATAGCGCCACAGCTCGGGCTCGCCATTGCCCGGATAGGCCAGCACGTCGCCCGCCTCGCTCAAAAGGTCGAGGATCTGGAGGACGAGCACCAGCATCGCCAGCATCGCCAGCGTGCGGAACAGGAAGGTCTTGCCGACATAGAAGGCCAGCGACCGCGACGGAAAGAACGTCAGCTGCATCGACCCTCGCGCCTCCTCATGCCGCCCGCCGGCGCCGCCGCGCCAGGTTGAAAAGCCGCATCAGCGCCTGGGCCAGCCTGGCGAACTGCCGTTCCAGCGCGCCGATCGGCTGGCCGCCCGGCACATGCGCGACGACATGGTACATCCACAGGATCAACGCGGCGACCGCCAGGAACGGCCCCCACAGCGCCAGCAGCGGATTGACGAGGCCAAGCTCGCCCACCGACAGGCTATATTGGTTGATCTTGTGATAGGTCACGATCAGCACGATCGACAGGAACACGCCCAGCGACGATGTCGATCGCTTGGGCGGCACCGCAAAGGCAATCGCCGCCATCGGCAACAGGAGCATCATCGCGACCTCCACGACCCGGTAGTGGAAATTGGCCCAGGCCTGGTTGCGCATCAGCGCGGTCGATGTCTCGCTCGTCGCGCGGCCGACCAGCTCGGGCAGCGTCAGCTCCTGCAGCCCGCTGCCGCGCCCCCGGAACGGATCGATCCGGGGCAGCGGGATCGGCAGGTCGTGCGACGAGAAGCTGAGAATCCGGGGCGTGCGGTAATGGGGAGCGTTCTGCACCAGCACGCCGTCGCTCAGCCGCAGGATGATCGTGTCGGGATCGTCGGTGGCGAGAAACTGGCCACGCGCCGCCGTGACCGCCAGCGACTGCCCGTCTTCCTGCGAAGCGCGCACGAAAATGCCCGTCAGCCGCCGCCCCCGGTCCATGCTCTCCTCGATGCGGATGGTCAGGAACCGGCCCAGATTGGTGAACTCGCCGACCTTGATCGACGCGCCCAGCGCCCCGGTGCGAAGCTCGAAGCGCAGATTCTCATACGCATATCGGGTCACCGGCTGAAGGAAGCCGACAATGCCGAGATTGACCAGCCCGAGCGCGATCGTGAACATATAGGGCACGCGCAGCAGGCGCCGGTAGCTGAGGCCGACCGCGCGAAGCACGTCGAGCTCCGACGACAGGGCCAGCTTGCGGAACGCCATCAATATGCCCAGCATCAGCCCGATCGGAATGCCGAGCCCCAGATATTCGGGCAGCAGATTGGCGAGCATCCGCCACACCGCGCTCACCGGACCGCCCTCGGTCGCGACGAAATCGAACAGCCGCCGCATCCGGTCGAGAACCAACAGCATGGCGGAGATCAACAGGGTCGCGAACAGCGGCACCGCGATCAGCCGCACCATATAGCGGTCGAGAGCGGTCAGCATGGCGACCTCTCCCACCGGATGGGCAGGCGGTCCGGCGGGCAGGGATGCGGAAGGCCTGACATCGCCGCGTCTGTATCGCGCGGACCAGTGCGGGTCATGCGGAAAATGGCGAACCGTCGCCCGAATTCGCCGAAACGTCGATCGCGGCACTTTCGCCGCGCGGCTTGCCCGCACCGGCGGCCTGAGCGATCGCGCGTTGCAGCTGGCTCAGCGTATAAGGCTTGCGCAGCACGAACTCGCCATCGAGCAGGCCCGCCTCCTCGTCGCTGCCGGCAAAGCCCGTGACGAAGATCACCGGCAGATCAAGCCCGCGCGCGCGCATCCGCGCCACCATTTCGGGGCCGGTCATGTCGGGCATCAGCACGTCGGTCAGGAGCATCTCCATGTCGGGGTGCTCGCCCAGCATGGCGGCGGCCTCGGTCGGGCGGCTGCAACTGACATGGCTGTGGCCCAGCTCGTCGAGCGCCGCCAGCGTCGCGCGCAGCACGCGGGCATCGTCCTCGACGACAAAGATGCGGCGCCCCTCGCGCGCCGGTTCGTCCATTTCCGCGGGCGTCCGGGCGGTCGGTGCCGGCTCGCGCAGGTCGCGTGGCAGGAAGATCTGCACCTCGGTCCCGGTGCCCGGCGCCGACAGGATGCGGACATGGCCGTCGCACTGGCGGACATAGGCGAACACCTGGCTCAGGCCCAGACCGGTGCCCTTGCCGACCGGCTTGGTGGTGAAGAAGGGTTCGAACGCGCGCTCGATCACTTCGGGCGGCATGCCCTCGCCGGTATCGCAGACCGACAGCCGGACATATTCGCCGCCCGCGCAATCCTCGATCTCGTCGCGCGCGAGCCGCGCCTGCCCCGCCGACAGCGTCAGCACGCCGCGACCGTCCATCGCGTCGCGCGCATTGACGCACAGGTTGAGGAGCGCGTTCTCGATCTGGTGCCGGTCGCCCCAGAAGTTCCAGCCCTGCGCCTGCGGCTCGATCACCACCTTGATCTGATCGCCCAGCGTCCGGTCGATCAGCTCGCGCATGCCCGCCACCAGCCTGTCCGCCGCGACCGTCTCCGGCGTCTGCTGCTCGGCGCGGGCAAAGGTGAGCAGGCGGCGAGTCAGCGACGCCGCGCGGTGCGCGCCTTCCATCGCATTGTCGATGTGCCGCATCGCCTCGCCGTCGTCGCCCACGCGGCGGCGCGCCAGTTCCAGCCCGCCGGTCACAACCGCGAGCATGTTGTTGAAGTCGTGCGCGATCCCGCCGGTGAGCTGGCCGATCGCTTCCATCTTGTGAAGCTGCCTCAGGCTCGCCTCGGCCTGAGCGCGTTCCTCCATCTCGGTGCGCAGCCGGCCGTTGGCGCGCTCCAGCTCCTCGGTCCGCAGCCTGACCGCGCGTTCGAGCTGATCGACTCGCTGCGCCTCCGCCTCCGCCAGCCGGCGGCTGAAGCGGCGCTCGCTGAACGCGCTGTTCGCGATCCACAGCGCGCCCAGCGCCGCCGCGACCAGCCCGACGAGCAGCAACGAATAGCTTTCCGCGATCCGCGCCACCCGCGCGTCGGTCCGCGCGAACTGCGCGTTACGCTGCTGCAGAACCGCCATTTCCTGGTTGATCGCCGCTTCCAGCACGATGTGGATCCGGTCGGCCCGCGCCGACTTGCCTGCTTCGTACAACCGCCCCAGCGCGCCGAGCCGCTGGTCATAGGTTGTCCGGAGCGCGATATCGTTGAGGATCAGCCCCCGCTCGTCATAGGCGTCGGCGAGAAGCACCATGTTGCGCCGCTGCACGGGATTGTCGCGGGTCGCGCGGCGCAGATTGTCGATCAGCGTCGCTGCCTTGCGCCATTCGTCGGCGAACAGCCGCCCGTCATTGGGCTCCAGGCTGATGACATAGCGCGCCAGCAGCGCCTCGGCACGGGCGACCGTCCCTTCGACATTGCGCGCCAGCGCGACCACCTGATAGCTGTGCTCGCGCCTGCTGAGCGCCAGTTCGCGATTGCGCGCGGCGTTCGACGCCACGAAGAACATGACGAGCAGCGCCAGAACCAGCGCCGCTCCAGCCGCGGGGACGAGCCATCTGCGCCATGTGAGGCCGGTATCGCCCTCCTCGACGCGGCCAAAGCTTTGGGAAAAGCCGAGCATCGCCACCCACTTAACCTAAGGCAAGCCCGGGGGGAACCCATGGCGGAGACCCGGCGCGGATCATGCCGCGGTGGCGAGTGCCCCCGTCGCTTCGCCCGCCGCGGCGAACATGCCGATGATCTGCTCGACCTGATCCTCCGTATGCTCCGCGCACAGCGAGCAGCGCAGGAGGAACGTGCCCGCCGGCGTCGCGGGCGGCCGCGCCATGTTCACGTAAAGGCCGAGCTCCAGCAGCGCCTGCCACATCGCGACCGCCTGTGTCTGGTCGTCCAGGATCACCGCGATGATCGCGCTCTGCGCCGTCTCGGTCCCCAGCTTGAACCCGAGCTCGCGAAGCCCCTGGTGCAGTCGCCGGCTGTTCGTCCACAGCCGCGCGCGCTTGTCACCCGCGTGCATCAGCTTGCGGATCGACGTCGCAGCGGTGGCGACGACGCTGGGCGGCAGGCTCGCGGTAAAGACATAGGGGCGGCAGACGAGGCGCAGCACCTCGAACTTGGGATGGTTGGACACGCAGAACCCGCCGACCGTGCCGACCGACTTGGAGAAGGTGCCGACCACGAAGTCGATGTCCTTCTCGACCCCCTGCTCCTCGTAGACGCCGCGCCCATTGGGGCCGAAAAAGCCCATGCCGTGCGCTTCGTCGACCAGGATCATGCAGTTGGGATGCTTGCGTACCGCCGCGACCATGTCGGGCAGCGGCGCGACATCGCCCAGCATCGAATAGACGCCTTCCAGCACCACCAGCTTCTGCGCTTCGGCGGGCAGCCGGGCGAGCCGCTTGTCGAGATCCTCGACGCTGTTGTGGCGGAAACGGATGATCTCGGCATTGCCCAGGAAGCAGCCGTCATAGATCGACGCATGGCTGTCGGCATCGATGACGACATAGTCGCCCTTGCCCGCCAGCGTCGAGATCATGCCGAGATTGGCCTGATATCCGGTCGAGAAAACGATCGCGGAGGATGTGCCGTAGAAGTCCTTCAGCGCATCCTCGCACGCCTTGTGCCCCTGATAGGTGCCGTTGAGGACGCGGCTGCCCGTCGTGCCCGATCCGAAGTCATCGAGCGCCTGCTTGCCCGCAGCCACAACGTCCGGGTCGAAGGTCATGCCCATATAGTTGTACGTGCCGAGCAGGATCGTCTCCTTGCCCTTGATGATGGCGAGAGTCGGCGACTTCACCTCGTCCATGACGATGGCAAAGGGATCGCGGACCCCGGTGGCGAGCAACGCCTCGCGCTCGGCGATCAGCGGGTCGAATTTGGAGAGAAGGTCGGTCATCTGGCCAGATTTCCTTACGTCCGTTCGCCCTGAGGAGGGACGAAGTCCCGTCTCGAAGGGCCGCAGCGCACCGTCCTTCGAGACGCCGCTGTCGCGGCTCCTCAGGACGAACGGGGGTTGATACTACTCGCCCTGCAACTTCACCACCGCATCCACAAGCTGGCCGACCGTCTCGATCTCCGCCTGCATGTTCATGGTGATGGTGATGTCGAACTCGTCCTCGATCGCGGCGACGAAGTCCATCACCGTCAGGCTGTCCCACTCCAGATCGCCGGCGAATGTGGTGGCGTCGGTGAGCGCCACGCCCTTCTTGTTGAACGGCTCGATCTGGGCGGCGACGGTATCGAAGATTTCCTGGCGTTCGGCCATGCGACCTGTTGTCCTTTACGGATGGATGTATCGCGCTCTACTCGCGCAGGATTGCGGCGGCAATCGGGCATGCACTTGATGACGGCCTGTCGTGGTGGCAAGTGGATGCGCTGACAAGGAAAAACCATGCTCGACCAGACCCAGGTCCCCGCCGCGACGGCGGCATCGCCGCGCAGCTTTCCCCCCAATGCCGCGCATCTGGTCCGCACCAGCCAGCAGATGCAGCTTCAGCTGAGCCAGATGGCGGACCAGAAGGCCAGCATGCTGATGGCCGCCTCGTCGGTGATGTTCACGCTGGCGGTGGGGCAGTTGCGCGCGGGCGGCGGCATGGTCGTGCCGCTGACGCTGCTCGCCACCACCACCTTCATCGCCGCGCTGTTCGCGATACTGGCGGTCATTCCCCGCGTGACTCGCCCGCGCGAAGGTGGCCTCCACGAAGGCGACAACCTCCTGTTCTTCGGCAATTTCTCGGCAATCCCCGAACAGGAGTTCATCGAACGGGTGCTCGACCGGATGGAAAGCGACGAAGGATCGTACCGGACGATGCTTCGCGACATCCATCAGGCGGGCTGCGTGCTCGCGCGCGGCAAATTTCGCTATCTCGCGATCGCCTATCGCTGCCTGCTCGCGGGTCTGCTCGCGACGATGATCGCCGCTCTGGCCGAAGTCGGCACGAGCCTTATCTGAGCCAGCCCTTCGCCCGGTAAGCTGCGGCGGTCGCAGCCAGACCCTCGGCTGTCGCGATCCGGGGACGCCAGAAGGTCGGCGGGGGCTGGCGATCGGACCGCGCGACCCAGTCGGGATGGCAGAAATAGCGCACCCGGTCGGCGGTGAGCTTGGCCCCGCGCCCCCGGACCAGCCGGTCGATGCGCGATCCCAGCAGCAGTGCCGCGCGCGGAAGCGGGATCGCCGCCACGCGCTTCCGGCCGAGCGCCGCGCCGAGGGCGTGCGCGAAATCGCGGTGGCTCCAGCCGCCCGGCGTGCCGTCATCGACCTCCAGCACCGCACCCGTCGGGCCGCCTGCCGCCAGCCGGACCAGCAGCTCCGCCAGATCGTCGGCATGGATGACCGACAACCGCCCGTCCGGTGGCAACAGCACGACCCCGCGCGCCGCCATTTGGAACATCTCCAGCATCTCGCGGTCGCCGGGGCCGTAGATGGCAGGCGGGCGCACGATCACCCAGTCGATCCCGCTCGCCTCGACGACTCGCTCCCCCTCGCGCTTGGACCAGCCATAGTCCGACAGCGCGGGCTCGCGCGCCGACAGCGACGACACCAGCACGAAGCGGCCGCAACCCGCATTGCGCGCGGCTGCGACCAGCCGCTCGGTCCCGCCCGCATTGCAATCGTGGAATGCGGCACGATCCGGCGCATTGATCGCGCCCGCGACATGGATCACCGCCTCGCATCCCGCGACCAGCCGGTCGAGCGCCGCGCGATCGTCGAGGTCGCCCATGACCCATTCGACACCCGCGAGCGCCGCCTGCGGCCGCCGCGCCAGCGCCCGGACCGCGTGTCCCTCCGCCAGCAGCCGGTCCAGGACAGCACCGCCCAGAAAGCCGGTGCCGCCAGTCAGCGCGATCGGCACTAGAGCAGCACCATATGGTCGCGATGGACCAGCGTCGAACGCTGCACCGTGCCGAGGATCGCGGGGATGTCCTCGCTGCGCCGCCCAATGATCCGCGCGGCGTCAACGGCATCGAATTCCACCAGCCCACGCGCGATCACCGTGCCGTCGGGCGTGGCCACATTGACCACGTCGCCGCGCCGATAGTCGCCCTCGCTCGCGCGGACACCGGCGGGCAGTAGGCTGCGCCCCCTGGACAGCGCCGCCGCCGCGCCCTCGTCCACCGTCAGCGTGCCGCGCACCGTGAGCCGCCCCGCAAGCCAGCTCTTGCGCGCGCCGCGCCGCGCATTGGCGAGGAAGAGGGTGCCGCGCCCGCTTGCCGCCCACGCGCCGAGCGGCGCATCGACATGGCCGGAGATGATCGCGAGGTTGAGCCCCGCGCCGGTCGCGATCCGCGCCGCCTCGATCTTGGAGATCATGCCGCCCGATCCCATTCCCGACGCCGATCCGCCGTCGGCCATGGCCGCGATCGCTCCGTCGATCCGCTCGACCAGCGGCACCAGCACCGCCTGTGGATCGACCTGTGGATTGGCGGTGTACAGGCCGTCGATATCCGACAGAAGCGCCACCGCGTCGGCGCGCGACGCCTGGCCGATCCGCGCCGCCAGCCGGTCATTGTCGCCGAACCGGATTTCCTCGGTCGCGACGCTGTCATTCTCGTTGACCACCGGGATGACGCCCAGACCGAGCAGCCGTTCGAGAGTGGCCGAGGCGTTGAGATAGCGCCGCCGGTTCTCGAGATCGTCGAGAGTCACGAGCATCTGCGCGGCGGCGATGCCGTGCTGCCCCAGCAGCTCGGCCCAGATGCCCGACAGCGCGATCTGGCCGACGGCGGCGGCGGCCTGCGCATCCTCCAGGCTGGCGCGCCCGCCCTTGGGCAGGCCGAGCCGCCGAGCGCCGAGCGCGATCGATCCCGACGACACGATCACCACCTGCTGTCCCGCATGGTGGCGCTGCGCGATTTCCGCGACCAGCGTCGCCAGCCAGTCGCGCCGTACCTCGCCGTCCTTCGCGACCAGCAGCGCGGAGCCCACCTTGACGATGATCCGCGCGCAGGTGGCCGGGGGGAAGCCGGTGAGGGGGTGGGTCATGCTCGCCGCCCTCGATTTCCGTCATCCCCGCGCAGGCGGGGATCCAGGGCCAGACAGACCAGCGCCCGCGACCCTGGATTCCCGCCTTCGCGGGAATGACGAGCGAGGGCCGTGCTCAGATCGGCGACCATGGCTTGTCTTCCCCCGCCTCGTCGTCCTCCTCGTCGTCGTGGCGCGCCTCGGGCAGGCCCAGCCGCTCGACAAGCGCATCGAGCAGCTTCGGCACCCCCTCGCCGGTCGCGCCGGAAATGGTGAACACCTCCTCCACGCCGGCGTCCTTCAGCTGCGCGGCGATATCGTCCATCAGCTCCTGCCCCAGCAGGTCGCCCTTGTTGAGCGCGACGATCTGCGGCTTGTCCTCCAGCCCCT
>CAZJCT010000059.1:0-15593 GCA_964544675.1 uncultured Sphingobium sp. | reverse complement strand
ATCTCCCGCCGATGACCGACACATCCCAGCCGCCCCGCGCGGAGCAGCGCCCGCATTCGTCCACCCACCATGGCCGCACGATCGACGATCCCTACGCCTGGCTTCGCGACCCGGGCTATCCCGATGTGAAGGACCCCGATGTCCTCGCCTATCTGAACGCCGAGAATGCCTGGTTCGAAGCCGCGATGGCGCCGCGCCAGCCGCTGATCGACGCGCTGTTCGCCGAGATGAAGGGCCGCATCCGCGAGGACGACGCCTCGGTCCCGCAAAAGGACGGCGAATGGGTCTATTGGCGCGCCTTCGATCCGGGCGCGGAATATCGCAAATGGTATCGCCGCCGCGTGAGCGCCGCCATCGACGGCTCCGCCGACCAGCTCATCCTCGACGAACCGGCGCTGGCGGAGGGCAAGGACTATTTCCGGCTCGGCGCGATCGCGATCTCCCCCTGCGGCCGCTACCTCGCCTTTTCGATCGACGACAATGGCTCGGAGCGGTTCGAGGCGCGGATTCGCGACCTCGAAACCGGGGAGCTGCTGCCCGATGTCATCCCCGACACGCTGTCGGCGCTGGTATGGACCAGGGACTCGCGCGCGCTCGTCTATGGCCTCGCCAACGACAACTGGCGCACCGACAATGCGCGGCTCCACCGCATCGGTACGCCCGCCGATCAGGATATCGAGCTGTTTCACGAGGATGACGAGGGCTTTCGCGTCTCGGTCGGCATCACCTCGGCGGAGAACTGGATCGTCATCGCGACCGGCGACCATGTGACGAGCGAGGTGCGCCTCGTCCCCGCCGCCGATCCCACCGCCACGCCGATCCTCGTCGCGCCGCGCCTTCCCGGCCGCGAATATGACGTCGATGAGCATGATGGCTGGCTCTACATCCGCACCAACGACACCCATCCCAATTTCCGGCTGGTCCGCGCGCGGGTCGAGGCACCCGGCGAGTGGGAGGAAGTGATCGCGCCGTCGGACCATTTCTACCTGACCGACATGTCGCTGTTCAAAAGCTTCTACGTGACCGAGGGGCGCGAGGACGGGCTCGACCAGATCGAGATCCGCGACTACGCGACCGGCGCGGCGCGGCGCATCGACTTTCCGGAGGCGAGCTATGTCGCCGGGCTCGACGACAATCCCGAATATGACGTCGCCAAGCTGCGCATCAGCTATGAATCGATGGTCAGCCCGGAAACGATCTTCGACCTCGACCTCGCCACAGGCGCGCGCACCGTGCTGAAGGTTCAGGAGATTCCGTCGGGCTACGACCCGTCGCTCTATGCCAGCGAGCGGCTGACGATCACCGCGCGCGATGGGACGCCCGTTCCGGTGTCGGTGGTCCACCGGAAGGACTTCCCGCTCGACGGGTCACGCCCGCTCCACCTCTATGGCTATGGCGCCTATGGCATCGCGATCGAGCCGGGTTTCTCGACCACGCGGCTGTCGCTTCTCGACCGGGGCTTTGCCTATGCCATCGCGCATATCAGGGGCGGCGACGACCTGGGCCAGCAATGGTATCTCGACGGCAAGCTCGACAAGCGCATGAACACCTTCACCGACTTCGTCGATGTGGCCAAGGGCCTGATCGACCTCGGCTACAGCAGCGCGGGCAGGATCACGACGAGCGGCGGGTCGGCGGGCGGCGAGCTGATGGGCGCGATCGTCAATTCCGATCCCGACCTGTGGGGCGCGGTGGTGGCGCATGTCCCGTTCGTCGACGTGCTCAACACCATGCTCGACGCCTCGCTGCCGCTGACACCCGGCGAATGGCCCGAATGGGGCAATCCGGTGGAGGATGCCGCCGCGTTCGACCTCATCGCCTCCTACAGCCCCTATGACAATGTGAAGCGCCAGGCCTATCCGCCGATGCTGGTGACGGCGGGGCTCAACGACCCGCGCGTGACCTATTGGGAGCCCGCCAAATGGGTCGCGCGGCTTCGCGACGAGAAGACCGACGCGAACGTCCTGCTGCTCAAGACCAATATGGGCGCGGGCCATGGCGGCAAATCGGGCCGCTGGGAATCGCTCAAGGAGACGGCGGAGGAGTTTGCCTTCCTGCTGTGGCAGATGGGGGTGGAGACGGAAGAGGGGTAACGCCACCTCCGTTCGCCTCGAGCGACGTCGAGAGGCGCTGGGTGATGTGTCTCGACGACGCTCGACACGAACGGGGATCGGAACAGCTCCTGCGCATTGCTTTTGCGACCAAGCGACACTCGGCGGCGCTTCACCACGGAACGCCACACGTCCTGAGGACTTGTCGGACCATCCCCCTTTCGCAAGGAGTTGCCGACATGTCCCTTCTCGACAGGATCGCCGCCGCCGTCACCCCGACCGCTTCCGACGAGGATCGCGCGCAGGCGCGGCGCGACGCGGAAAGCCTCGCCGGACAGGGCGACTGGCTCGCCATGGCGCTCGACCATCATCGCGAGATCGAGGGCTGCTTCGACCGCGCCTTTGCCGCCGTCGATGCGCAGAACCGCCGCTCCGCGCTCAAGGAGCTGGAAATCATCCTCACCGGCCATGCCAATGCCGAGGAATCGGTGCTGTACCCCGCGCTCGCCGACGAGGGCGAGAAGGGGCATGCCACCATGGCCTATGAGGAACAGGCGATGACCAAGATCCAGCTCGCCAAGCTGGAAAGGATCGACCCCATGTCCGACGAATGGGGCGAGAAGCTCGAACATATCGAGGGCGCCGTGCTCCAGCACATCTATCAGGAGGAGCATAGCTGGTTCCCCGATCTGGTCCGCAAGGTGCCCGCCGGCGAGCAGGCCATGCTGACCCAGCGGTTCAGCGAGGAATATAACCGCTACGTCGGCACGACGTCGCCCACAGCGGGCTGAACCGCGGTCTTTCCCGAGGCGCGGGTCGCATCCCTCCCTTCGTCATGCCGGTGGCGCTTGCGAGGGGAAGCGATCAGCGCCCCGTCATCGAAATTATTCCAAGAACCTTCGCCCCGTCTTCGCGTTCCGCAAGGGACACACCAGGAGTCCCCCAGCATGAGCGATATCGACCACCAGCGCGGCCAAGGCGGCGAAACCCATCAGATCGCGTCGAAGGAGACAGGCGACGCCTGCCTGACGACCAATCAGGGTATCCGTGTTTCCGACAACCAGAACCAGCTCAAGGCGGGCGCACGCGGCCCCGTGCTGCTCGAGGACTTTGTCCTTCGCGAGAAGATCTTCCATTTCGACCATGAGCGCATCCCCGAGCGGATCGTCCACGCGCGTGGGAGCGCGGCCCATGGCTATTTCGAGCTTTACGAGAGCCTCGCCGACATCAGCAAGGCCGACATCTTCCAGCGCGCTGGCGAAAAGACCCCCCTGTTCACACGCTTCTCCACCGTGGCGGGCGGTTCCGGGTCGGTGGACACGCCGCGCGACGTGCGCGGCTTTTCGGTCAAGTTCTACACTCAGGAAGGCAACTGGGATCTGGTCGGCAACAACATCCCCGTCTTCTTCATCCAGGACGCGATCAAGTTTCCCGACCTGATCCACGCCGCCAAGATGGAGGCCGACAGGGGCTATCCGCAGGCCGCGACGGCGCATGACACCTTCTGGGACTTCATCTCGCTGATGCCCGAATCCACGCACATGATCATGTGGGCGATGTCGGACCGGACGCTCCCGCGCAGCTTCCGGACAATGGAAGGCTTCGGCGTCCACACCTTCCGGCTGGTGAACGCCGCGGGCGAGTCCACCTTCGTCAAGTTCCACTGGAAGCCCAAGCAGGGGCTGGCCTCCACCATCTGGGACGAGGCGGTCAAGATCGCGGGCGCCGACCCCGATTATCAGCGCCGTGACCTGTTCGACGCGATCCACCGTGGCGACTTCCCCGAATGGGAGCTGGGCATCCAGGCGTTCGACGAGGAATTCGCCGACAGCCTGCCCTTCGACGTGCTCGACCCCACCAAGATCATTCCGGAAGAAGTGCTGCCCGTGCGGATGATCGGTCGCATGGTGCTCGACCGCTATCCCAACAATTTCTTCGCCGAGACCGAGCAGGTCGCCTATTGCCCGGCGAACATCGTTCCGGGGATCGACTTCACCAACGATCCGCTGCTGCAGGGGCGGCTGTTCTCCTATCTCGACACGCAGCTCAAGCGGCTCGGATCGACCAATTTCCACCAGATCCCGATCAACGCGCCCAAATGCCCGGTCATGAACTTCCAGCGCGACGGCCACATGCAGATGCTCCAGCCGAAGGGGCGCGCGAACTACGAGCCCAACAGCCTGGGCGAAGCGGGTGAGGAAACCGGTCCGCGCGAATGCCCGCGAACCGGCTTTTCCACCTTTGCCGGTCGCGATACCGCGAACGAGCAAGGCGACAAGCTGCGCATCAGGCCGGAAAGCTTTGCCGACCATTACAGCCAGGCGCGGCTGTTCTTCCGCTCGCTCGACCCGGCCGAACAGGCACATCTTGCCTCCGCCATCGTGTTCGAGCTGTCCAAGGTGAGCCTGGAGCATATCCGCAAGCGGATGATGGCCAATCTGGTCAACGTCGACCCCGATCTCGCGCAGCGCGTCGCGGACGGCCTTTCCATGCCTTGCCCCGACGCGTCCTCCACGGCCGCGCCGGTCGTGGACCTGGATCCGTCGCCAGCACTGCGGATCGTCAACGGGGTACGCGCGCGCACCACGATCGAAGGCGGGCTGATCGGCATCCTCATCGCCGAAGGGTCGGATGCAGACGCGGTGAACAGCCTGGTCGAAGACGTGAAGGCTAAGGGCGCTCAGCCCTTCCTGGTGGCCCCCAAGGTCGGCGGCATCGCCCTGTCCGACGGCAGCCAGGCCAAGGCCGACGGCCAGCTCGCCGGGTCGCCCTCGGTCCTGTTCGAGGCGGTCGCCGTCATCCTGTCCGAGGAGGGCTGCGCCAGGCTGCTGAAGGAAGCGGCGGCGGTCCAGTTCGTCATGGACGCCTTCGGCCATCTGAAGGCGATCGGCCATAATCCGGCCGCCATGCCGCTTCTCGACAAGGCAGGCGTCGAACCCGATGAGGGCATCGTTGCGCTCGACGCCTTCTGCGACGCCGCCGAACGCCAGTATTGGAGCCGCGAGCCCAAGATCCGCATGCTGGCGTGATCGCACCGCCCGGCGCCCCTCGCCGAACGGGGCGCGCCGGGCGGCGCCGACGATTTGCGCCCCGCCCGATGCAACGCTTTGGTCAATGATATGTTGTAACCTGACGCAAGCCGTGGCAATGGGGCGCAACGCCGCATGAGACATTTCGATCTTCAGCAGATTCGTGCCCGCATGGACTGGGACCGTCTGGCCATTGGCCTCTCGGCGCTGTGCGGCATTCACTGCTTCGCGACCACCATCCTCATCGGGGCGGCCGCAACCGCGGGGGGGTTCCTCCACAACCCGCTCGTCCATGAGCTGGGGCTGGCGATCGCGCTGATGCTTGGCGGCTTCGCCCTTGGCACCGGGCTCTTCCGCCACAACCTCATCCTCCCGTCGGTGATCGGCGGAATCGGCATCGTGACCATGGCGGGAGCGCTGACGCTGCCGCACGGAACGCTGGAAAGCGCGGTCACGGCCGCAGGGGTGGCGATCCTCGCCGGTGCCCATCTGCTGAACCGCCGGGCGCTGCGCCGCTGCGAGCATTGACGCCGCCGGATCGATTCGTTCCGCATCGACCAATGTAGATCAGGGAAGCGGCCTTGGCGCTTGCTATAGACATGCGTTGACGACATGAATTGACCTCAGGCTCGTCGAACAGGGGAAGCAGTGGCAAGAGTTCCCGACAGCGGGCAGCACCGCCTTGCGGGCGACGGACGAGAGCGTGACAGGACGTTTCGTGACCTGGGTCTCGAGCGGCCGTTCGATGACGATCATCTCAACGACATCTGCACGTGCATCGCACGCATGTGCGGCGTAAGCGCCGCCGCCGTGTCTCTGGTGCAGCCGCAGAGGCTGCTGTTCGTCGGCCGCGCGGGGCTGGACGTCACCGATGTGGAGGCATCTTCATCCTTCTGCGGGACGGCGATGCTTCAGCGCGACATGATGGTGGTGCCCGACTCGCTGGCCGATCCGCGGTTTCGCGATCTGGAGCTGGTCACCGGCCCGCCCTTCATCCGTTTCTACGCCGGTATGCCGCTGGTGACGGAAGGCGGCGTGCCGCTGGGCTCGCTCTGCGTCTTCGACCCGGCACCGCGCGAGGGGCTGGAGCCTGAACAGGCGGAGCTGCTCCGCCTGCTGTCGCGGGCGGTGATGGATCGGCTCCAGCTCCGCCGCCGCGACCGGCTGACCCGCGCGGCGCTGGAGCAGACGCGCCTGCCGCCGGGTCCGGGGGAACTGCCGTTCCGAATCCTCACCGACGCCATGCCGCAGATGGTGTGGTCCGCCGACGCAGAGGGCATGCCGGATTATTACAATGCCCGCTGGTATGAGTTCACCGGGCTGACATCGGGGGAGAGCGACGGCGACGCCTGGATCAACTCGGTTCATCCCGACGACCGCGCGACGTCCACCGCCGCGTGGACGCGCAGCGTGATGACCGGCGAGACCTATGATATCGAGTACCGGCTGCGCCGCGCTGACGGAAGCTATCGCTGGGCACTCGGGCGCGCCTTTCCGATGCGCGACGATCACGGGCGGATCCTCCGCTGGTTCGGGACCTGCACCGATATCGACGATCAGAAGCGCTCGCTGGCCGAGCGCGAGGTCATCAGCCAGGAACTGAGCCACCGCATCAAGAACATCTTCGCCGTGATTTCGGGCCTGATCGGGCTGGCGGCGCGCGACCGGCCCGCGTTCGCGGACACGGCCCAGATGCTACGCGACCGCGTGCTGGCGCTGGGGCGGGCGCACGACTTCGTGCGGCCCCAGAATCTGCCCGCCGGCGAAGCGCCCCTGCGCCTCGCCGGGCTTCACGGGCTGCTGTCGCAGCTCGTCGCGCCCTATGAAGCGCGCCCGGGCGAGCGGGTGAGGATCAGCGGTGTCGACCCGGCGATCGACGACCGTTCCGCAACCCCGCTGGCGCTGCTGGTACACGAACTGGCGACCAACGCCGCCAAATATGGCGCGCTCTCGGTACCCGGCGGCTGGGTGGACATCGACGTCTCGGAGACCGACGGCCAGCAGGTGCGAATCCGCTGGACCGAGCATGGCGGCCCCAGGGCCGTGGACCCCAGCCCGCCGGGCTTTGGTTCGCGGCTCCTCGACCTCAGCCTTCGCAAGCAGCTGGGCGGCGATTTCGTTCAGCGCTGGGTGGACGGAAGGCTCGACATGACCATCCTGATCCCGCGAAGTTCGTTCAGCCGGACTTCTGCACCGGCAACGGCATGACAACGTCGTTGTCCGGCGGAAAATGCCCGTCGCCAACGACCCACTCGATCGCGGCGGTCAGCATGTTGCTGTTGAAGGGCTTGCGGATATAGCCGAGCGCGCCATTGGGCGGACTGCCGATCTGGAGCGGGTTGGCGGTGACAAAGACACTGCGGATTCCAAAGCGGTCGAATAGCTCGGCGGCAATCGTCGGCCCGGTCCGCCCGTCGCGAAGGTTGATGTCGATCAGCGCGAAATCGCATCGGGGGGCTGCGGCGAGCGCCTCCGCGCGATCGGCGGCAATGCCACCCACCACATGACCGGCAGCGTCCACCGCCTCCTCGATATCGAGCGCGACGAAAATCTCATCCTCGACGATCAATATCGTTAACTGTTCGTTTTCCTGGCCAACCATGGTCTTTTTTTATCCACCGATTGATCCAGATTAACATTCACCCTCGCGGGGAGTTCCCGCGGGAGGAGAAATAATTCTTCTGTTCCAGAATGGTACGCCGTCAGCGGCTAAAAAGCCTGTCCCGATAGCCGCTGGCACAGCATGTCGAGCTGGTCGAGCGTTGCATAGCTGATCGTCAGCGTGCCCTTCTGCCCGGCTCCGGCGATGGCGACGCGCATGCCCAGCAGATCGGTGAGATCGCGCTCCAGAGCGGCCATGTCCGCATCCGCCCCGTTCAAAGACGCGGTGGAGGCGGCAGGGCGGCGCACCGGGCGCGGACCGCCCCGCGCCGCTTGCACCAGCTTCTCGGTCTCGCGAACCGACAGGCCGCCGCTGATGATACGGTCGGCGAGCGCTTCCGCGCCTTCGGCCCCGATCAGCGCGCGGGCATGTCCCATGCTGAGCGCGCCCGACATCACATGATCCTGGACCGCCTGCGGCAGGTCAAGCAGCCGCATGGTGTTGGCGAGATGGCTTCGCGACTTGCCAACGATCCGCCCCAGCGCTTCCTGGCTGTGGCCGAAATGGGCGATGAGCCGGCGGTAGGCGAGCGCCTCCTCGATCGGGTTCAGGTCCTCGCGCTGGATATTCTCGACCAGCGCGATTTCGAGCGTCTCGGTCTCGCTGAAGTCGCGAACGATGGCCGGGATGCGGTGAAGCTGCGCACGCTGCGCCGCTCGCCAGCGCCGCTCGCCCGCGACGATCTGATAGCCCGCCGCGCCATCGGGCCGGACGATGATCGGCTGGATCACGCCGCGCGCGGCGATACTCTCCGCCAGATCGCGAAGCGCCTCCTCGGCGAAGTGACGGCGGGGCTGGTCGGGATGGGGCCGGATCGACGCAATGTCGATCAGCCGCACCGCGCGCTCGTTGGCGCCCGCATCCGCCTCCCCATTGCCACTGCCGCCACCCTCGCGAGCGTTCGTCGCACGCAGATCAACGTCCCGGCTGGTTTCTGCGAACAGCGCGGAGAGGCCGCGCCCCAGCCCTTGGTGGCGCTTTGCGGTACGCGGCGGCGCGGGTGCGTCGTCGGCGTCGCTCATGCCGCTTCCTCCTGAAAGCGCGGCAGCCGGACGAGAAGCTCTCGCGCGAGCCGCATATAGGCCTCCGACCCCGAGCAGCGCATGTCGTAGATCAACGCCGGAACACCGTGGCTGGGCGCTTCGGACAGGCGGACGTTGCGCGGAATGACCGTCTCGAACACCAGGTCTCCGAGGCAGCTTCGTACATCCTCCGCCACTTGCTCGGTCAGGCGGTTGCGGCGGTCGTACATCGTCAGCGCGACGCCCAGGATCGACAGGTCGGGATTGAAGCGACCGCGGATCCGCTCGACCGTCTGGAGAAGCTGGCTCAGCCCTTCGAGCGCGAAGAACTCGCACTGCAGCGGTACCAACACGGCCGACACCGCCACCATGGCGTTGAGGGTCAGCAGTCCCAGGGACGGCGGGCAGTCGACAAGGCAGACGTCCCACTGGCGCGGTCCGGCGTTGTCGACCAGCGCCTTGCGCAGACGGTGAGTCCGTTCGGGCAGATCGACCAGTTCGATCTCCGCCCCCGACAGGTCCTGCGTCGCCGCCACGATGTCGAGGCGCGGGACCTGCGTGCGCAGAACCGCTTCCTCCAGCGTGCAATCGCCCACCAACAGGTCATAGGCCGACCGCACCCGGATGCCCTGCTCGATTCCCAGCCCCGTCGAGGCGTTGCCCTGAGGATCCAGGTCGATGAGGAGCGTGCGGTGGCCGGTCGCCGCGAGCGCGGTGGCGAGGTTGATTGCGGTGGTCGTCTTGCCCACCCCGCCCTTCTGATTGGCGATCGCGATAGTGATCATCGGGCCTTGCTCCTCGCGCTGCGTGGCTGGGGCCGAGCGGTCACGCCGGTTGCGCACAGGATGACGCTGTCGGACGCCGTGACACTCTGTTCCACGTGGAACACACCTTGCCATCGGCTGCGGGCGCTTTCCAGTTCCAATTGCGCATTGCGTCCCTTTGGCAGGAGCCATTGCGTCGAAAAGGCCGCAAGATGCGCCGCGTCGGCGAGCAACCGATCCAGCGGAGCGAAGGCGCGCGCGGAGATGTGGGTCGCCGGCGACGGCAGGCGCAACGCCTGAACGCGGGCAGCCGCGATGGTGACGTGGCGCAGGTCGAGCGCATCGACGCAGGCGCCGAGAAACTGTGTCCTCAGCTTGCGGGTCTCGACCAGCGTCACAGGCAGGTCGAGGAGGCAGGCGACGACGAGGCCGGGGAAACCCGCCCCCGTTCCAAGATCGACCCAGTGCGCGGGCGCGTCGTTATCGAATGTCGCAAGCGGTACGAGTTGCGCGGAGTCGACGATGTGCCGCGCCCAGATCTGATCCGTGGTCGCCGCTGAAATCAGGTTCTGCGCCTCATTGGCCTGAAGCACGAGATCGACCAGTGCGCGCAGCCGATCTCCGACCGCCCCGGTCCACCAGCCGCGCTCGGAGAGCCATGCCTGCGCATCCTCCTCGGTCATGCGGCGCGACGCCGCAGCGCGAGCAACAGAGCCGCGAGGGCGGCGGGCGTGACCCCCCTCACCCGCCCCGCCGCCGCGAGTGTATCCGGTCGGGCAAGCGCCAGCTTCTCGACCATCTCGGTCGACAACCCGCCCACCGATGAAAAGTCGAACTGCGGGGGGATCATGACCCGCTCATTCGCATGAAGGTCGCGGACGGCGGCCGACTGGCGCTCGATATAGGGGGCATAGCGCGCGTCCTCATAAAGCTCGGCGACGAGGTCGGGGTCGACCTCCGAGAGGCCATGTTCCACGTGGAACAATGCCGTGAGATCGACGCCGTCGAACCGGCACCACTCCCGAAGCGAGCGCGCCACGCCGTCGCTGCGGACGGTCGCTCCCGCTGCGATCAGCGCCTGCCCGGTCAGGCTGCGGTCGAGCGCAGCATCGACGCGAGCCCTCTCCTCCCGCCGCGCCTCCCACCAGGCGGCCCGCCGCCCGCCGATCAGCCCGGTCGCCAACCCCTTTTCGGTCAGCCGGGTCGCGGCATTGTCGGCGCGGAGCGACAGGCGGAATTCGGCGCGCGCAGTGAGCATCCGATAGGGCTCGGTCACACCGTGGAGGATCAGGTCGTCGATCATCACCCCGATATAGCTCTCGGACCGGTCGAGGATCAGCGGGTCGAGCGACAGCGCATGCGCCGCCGCATTGGCACCCGCGACCAGCCCCTGAGCCGCCGCCTCCTCATAACCTGTGGTGCCGTTGACCTGCCCCGCCAGATACAGGCCCGGCACGTCACGCACCGCCAGCCGCCGGTCGAGGATGCGCGGATCGACATGATCATATTCTACCGCGTAGCCGGGCGCGGCCATGACCACCTCTTCCAGCCCCTCGATCGAGCGGAGAAAATCGAGCTGGACGTCACGCGGCAGCGACGTCGAAATGCCATTGGGATAGACGAGATTCGTGTCCAGCCCTTCCGGCTCCAGGAAGATCTGATGCCCGTCGCGGTCGCCGAAGCGGTGAATCTTGTCCTCGATCGAAGGACAATAGCGCGGCCCCCGCCCCTGAATATCGCCTCCATATAGCGGCGAGCGATTCAGATTGGCGCGGATGACGTCATGGGTCCGCGCATTGGTTCGCGTGATCGCACAGGCGAGCTGGGGCAGCACGCGCCGCCCCAGCGCCGACATCGTCCAGCGGTCGCCGTCGGACGGCTGCTCGTCGAGCCGCGCCCAGTCGATGGTCCGTCCGTCGAGGCGCGGCGGCGTCCCGGTCTTGAGCCGCGTGGTCGGAAGCCCGAGCGAGCGGACCTGCTCAGCCAGCCGATGCGCCGCGCCTTCGCCGATGCGCCCACCATCCATGCGCTCCTCGCCCAGGAAGAGCCGCCCGCCGAGGAAGGTCCCGGTGCAGAACACCACCGCCGCTGCCAACAGCCGCGTGCCATCGGCCAGCATCGCTCCGGCCACCCGCCCGCCGTCGAGCACGAGCTCCGCAACCTCGCCCGCGACGATCGTCGTGCGCGTGCACTCAGCCATCATGCTCTGGATCGCGGCCTTGAATCGCTTGCGGTCCGCCTGCACGCGCGGGCCCTGAACCGCCCGTCCCTTGCTGGCATTGAGTAGCCGGTAATGGATCGCCCCCGCATCGGCCCCGCGCGCGATCAGCCCGTCGAGCGCATCGACCTCGCGGACGAGATGGCCTTTCCCCAGCCCGCCGATCGCCGGGTTGCACGACATCGCGCCAACGGTGGCGGGATCGAGAGTCACCAGCGCCACGCGCGCGCCGCGCCGGTCAGCCGCCGCCGCCGCCTCGCAACCGGCATGGCCCCCGCCGACCACAATGACATCGAAGCTGTGCATGATCCTCGCCCTACACGAAGCCCCGCGCGGGCGTCAAAATGTTCCACGTGGAACAGGGCGCGTGCGGCTCACTTGCTACATAATGCCGCGGAACCGAATATCCGCAACAAGCTCAGCCGAGGGAAGTTCACTGCGGTTTTCTTGGTCCAATGCTTGGAAGCCGTTGGCTGTACGGTGCTTCAAATAGGCCACGGCTGATTTGGTGCTCGTAATCTGCAAGGCGGCTCTTCGCAGTGGTGTAGAAGGTGATACGGTTTTTGCAGAACGACATTCCCTCCCGGTATTCAGCTTCGGGTATCAGGCCATTCTGCCCTTCATCGGCTCCTAAATTCTCAATGATCGTACCATCTGGCAAGGGGATGCCTGTCACATGGGATAGCGCTCGGTCGAAATTGTCGAAATCGATCATTCGCATATGATGCCGCATCTGGCTCCATGCGAGGGAATAACTATCGGTGGCAGAGCGGGCGCAATCGGTCATTTGATTCTCGTGCTTTTTCCACCACTCTAAGCGCGATGTGGCTTGAGGCAGCGCGTAAACCCGCGAAAACAATAGGCCAGAACTGATATTCCCAAGGAACTCGCTTTCCTGAAGGCGATTACCCAAGGCGATTTTCGAGTCCGATCTATCATTCTCTATCTTATCTATTCGGCTCCCCTGGCTCTTATAGTCGTCCAGCACTTTAAAGACCTTGTAGTGGCTCTGGAACAGCGAAAACAGGCTACCCGCCAGCATTATCGCGAAGACCCACCACGGGATGGCGGCCGCCGTTTGGGCCAGCAATAGCGCGAGGTTCTGCGAGTCATCGGCCACAGCGGGTAATCCGATTAAGAACGCCGCTCGGTTGAATAACAGGCCAGTGGCGGAAATAGCCGCCATGCCGACACTCGCCAATGAACTGACGGCCATGCTTATCTGAGGTGCGTTCCGCATACCCATAACCTGCCCCATTGCGCCCCCTGTGTGGAGTCGGTTTCGATAGCGCAACGGCGGGGGCATCGCACATGATTACGCTAGCCATCATAGCCGATGGCCTCCGTAACCGCCTTGGTGCGTTTGCTACATAATGCCGCTCACTTGCCGATGCAAAAACCCGCGAACAGACGATCGAGCACATGTTCGGTCGATGCGCGGCCCGTCAGCCGGTCGCATCCGCCAAGTGCGAGACGCAGATGCTCGGCGATCAACAACGGATCGGTGAGGGTCGCTGCCGCCGCGAGTTCGGCGGCGATGGACTCGAGTGCCTCGCGCTGCCGTGCGGACAGCGCATAGCCCGTCTCCGCCGGGATCAGCGTGGCGGCGCGCGTGGCGATCAGCGTACGAAGCTCGGCCATCCCCTCCCCGCTATGGACCGAGATCGCGAGATCATGCGGAGCCGCGCGGTCGATCTCCGGTCGGTCGACCTGGGTAAGCAGCACCACGGCATCGTCGCGTGGACGCTCCTCCGCCGGGCCGAGCCAAAGCAATATGTCCGCTGCCGCCAGCGCCTCGCGCGCGCGGTCCATGCCGATCCGCTCGACCGGATCATCGGTCAGCTCCGTATCGCGCAGCCCCGCCGTGTCGGTGAACAGATAGGCGGTGCCGTCGAGCACCACGGGCATTTCCAGCCGGTCGCGCGTAGTGCCGGCGATATCGGTGACGATCGCTGCATCACGCCCGACCAACGCGTTGAAAAGCGTCGATTTTCCGGCATTGGTGGGACCGGCGATCACCACGCGAATGCCCTCGCGCAGCCGCTCTGCGGGTGGCGACGCCAGTTGCGCGTCTATCGTTTCGGATACGTCATGAATTCCGCCGCTGATGCTCGCCAGCACATCGGTGGGCACATCGCCCTCATCGTCGAAATCCAGCGCCGCTTCCAGCTGCGCCGACAGCAACAGCAGCTCGGCCTGGACGCTCTCCACCACATGCGAGAAGGCGCCGGCGACCATCGCCATCGCCGCCCGGCGCTGCGCCTCGGTCTCGGCGGCGAGCAGGTCCCCCAGCCCCTCGGCCATGTTGAGGTCGATGCGGCCATTTTCCAGGGCACGCCGCGTGAACTCACCCGGACGGGCAGCGCGCGCGCCCCGCTGCCGTCCAAGCGCGTCGAGCACCGCCCCGACGATGGCCCGGCCGCCATGGCATTGCAGCTCCACCAGCGGCTCGCCCGTCGCCGATCGGTCGCCCGGAAAGACGAGCACCAGCGCCTCGTCGAGCATGTCGCCGGTCATGGGGTCGATCAGCCGCCTCAGCCCCGCACGCCGGGGCGGTGGCAGCGATCCGCAAAGCGTCCCGGCGATGTCGAGGGCCTGATCGCCCGAGATGCGGATGACGCCGATCGCGGCGGGCGGCGACCCGCTCGACAGGGCAAAGATGGTGTCGCGCAGCTGCATGGCGGAAGGAGGCACGGACAGCGCCGCGCCCGGTCAGTCCTTTCGCGAGCTGCCCCTGCCCGAGCCGCCGCCGGTGCCGGTCGCTGCGCCGAGACCGATCGACATCATGTCGCTGAACAGCTTCATGCTCGCATCGCCAATCGGCGACAGCGAATTGAACATCGTCTGCATCTGCTCGAGGTTGGTCGCGCCGTTCATCGCGTCGAGCGCCGCCTGCACATAGCGGTCGTGGATCGGGCTCAGATCGGGGAGACCCAGAAAGCTGCGCGCTTCCTGCGGGGTGCAATCGACGTTGATCGTGAAGTTCATGGCGCTGTTGTCCCGGCGGCTGGACCGGGACAGTGCGCGATCATCCGATCAAGGTCAAGATTCCGACGCTGCGGTCGGTAGCGCCCTCGTAGATCATCTTGAATGCGACATAGACGATCACCGCGAGGCCCAGATAGGCAATCCAGCGATAGCGCTCGATATAGCGCGCGATCAGATTGGCGGCGATGCCCATCAGCGCGACCGACAATATCAGGCCGATGATGAGGATGCCGGGATGGTCGCGCGCGGCGCCCGCCACCGCGAGAACATTGTCGAGGCTCATCGACACGTCGGCGACCGCAACCGCCCAGGCAGCGGCGGCAAAGCTCTTCGCGGGGCGCAGATGGCTGTGCTCGTCGCCGACGATCTCGGGCGAACCGGGGCTTTCCCCGGCCGTCGCGGGGCGCAGTTCACGCCACATCTTCCATGCCACCCAAAGCAGCAGCAGGCCACCGGCGAAGATCAGGCCGACGATCTGCATGAGCTGGGTGACGACCAGTGCGAAACCGATACGCAGCACCAGAGCGGCGATGATGCCGATCATGATGACCTTCTTGCGCTGCTCCGGCGGAAGCCCCGCCGCCAGCGCGCCGACGACAATGGCATTGTCGCCCGCCAGCACCAGGTCGATCAGCAGCACCTGGCCGAATGCGGCGAGTGCCGCGGGCGAGCCCAGGTTGCTGAAATCGGCGACGATATGCGCCCAGATCTCGCCGAGAGAGCCGGGGCCGGTCGCGGCAGCAGCCGCAGCGGTCAGAATGTCTAGCATGGCAGCCTAACGATGCTCCCCGTCACTGGTTCATTGTGGCGAAGAAATCTTCGTTGGTCTTGGAATCCTTCATCTTGTCGAGGAGGAATT
>CAZJCT010000058.1:0-15699 GCA_964544675.1 uncultured Sphingobium sp. | reverse complement strand
CCGCTTGACGTCGATCTGCGTTTTCGGCGCCGGAGCGATCGGCGGCCTGATGGCCGCCAAGCTCGAGATGGCCGGCGTGCCGGTCACCGTCGTGGCGCGCGGGCCGCATTACGACGCCATGCTCGCCAAGGGCCTCGTGCTGCGCTCCGACGGCAAGGAGACGGTCACCTATCCGAAGGTCGTGCTCGATCCGAAGGATGTCGGTCCGCAGGACTATCTGGTGCTGACGCTCAAGGCGCACTCGCTGCTGCCCGCGATGGCGCAGCTCAAGCCGCTGATCGGCCCCAGCACGACCATCGTCGCGGCGATCAACGGCGTGCCCTGGTGGTATACTTACAAACTGGGCGGCGCGTTCGAGGGCAAGCGAGTCGAGGCAGTCGACCCCGACGGCGCCGTCTCGGCCGGCCTGCCGCCGGCGCAGGCGCTGCATGCGATCGTCTATCCCGCGGCCGACGTGGCCCATCCGGGCGTCATCGAGCACACCTACGGCGACCGCTTCACCCTGGGCGAGCCCGATGGCTCCAAGAGCGAGCGCGTGGCGAAGTTCGCCGAGCTCCTGATGAAGGCGGGCTTCAAGGCGCCGATCCGGCCGCGCATCCGCGACGAGCTGTGGATCAAGCTCTGGGGCAACATGGCCTTCAATCCGGTGAGCGCGCTGACCGGTGCGACGCTCGACAAGGTGCTGGCCGATCCGGGCACGCATGCGACCTGCCGCGCCATGATGGTCGAGGGCCAGGCGGTGGCCGAGAAGCTCGGCGTCAGGTTCGCGATCGGCGTCGACAAGCGCCTGGCCGGCGGCGCCGAGGTCGGTGCGCACAAGACCTCGATGCTGCAGGACATGGAGAAGGGCCGGCCGCTCGAGATCGAGGCGCTGCTGGGCGCCGTTGTCGAAATGTCACAATGGGTCGGCGTCGACATGCCGATAAGCAAGTCTGTGCTCGCCCTGGTACGGCAGCGGGCGGCCATGCGCTAAACTCGGCGCATGGAAAAAGTCGACCTCGTCTTCGATCCGGACAATGCCAAGGCTGCCGAATACGTCCGCGACCGCCTGTCGTCGTTCAATGCTGCACGTACGGGCGACGAGAGCTACTATCCCTGCAACATCTTCCTGAAGGGAGAGAAGGGCGAAACGCTGGGCGGGCTGCTGGCCTATGTCTGGGGCGGCTGGCTGTTCGTCGCCATCCTCTGGGTCGATGAGGCGCTGCGCAGCAAGGGCCATGCGACCAAGCTGATGGATGCCGCCGAGGACTATGCGCGCCAGCGCAAGTGCCACTCGGCCTATCTCGACACGCATTCGTGGCAGGCGCGGCCGTTCTACGAGAAGCGCGGCTATGAGGTGTTCGCCACGCTCGACGGCTTCCCCGGCGAGCACAAGAAGTTCTTCCTGAAGAAGAAGCTGACGTAGTCATCCCGACCGAAGCGAAGCGCAGTGGAGGGATCTTCCTGGGTCAGCCAAGCCCCTTCGGCTACGCTCGGGGTGACGGCTACGCCGTCAGTTCCTTCAGCTTCTTGTCGATCGCCAGCAGGTCCTGCCAGCTCTGGCGCTTGCTCGCCGGCGTGCGCAGCAGATAGGCGGGATGGAAGGTCGGCATGGTCGGGATCTCCGTGCCGTCCGACAGCCGGTAGCTCGTCCACTTGCCGCGCAGCCGCATGATGCCTTCGGCGGTGTCGAGGACCGCCTTGGCGGAGACGCCGCCCGCCAGCACCAGCACCCTGGGCCGCACCAGCTCGATGTGGCGGCGCGTGAAGGCGAGGCACATCGCCTGCTCGGCAAGCGTGGGCGTGCGGTTGCCGGGCGGTCGCCAGAAGAGAATGTTGGTGATGTAGAAGCCGCCGTCGCGGGTGAGGCCGATCGCCTCCATCATGCGGTCCATGAGCTGGCCGCTCACACCCACGAAGGGCTTGCCGATGCGATCCTCGTCGGCGCCGGGCGCCTCGCCCACCACCATGACGCGGGCCTCCGGCTTGCCGTCGGCGAACACCGTGTTCTTGGCGGTCCGCTTCAGCGCACATCCCTCGAAGGCGCGCACCGCGGCCTCGAGTTCGGCGATCGTGTTGCAGCCTTCGGCCAGCGCGCGCGCATCCTCGACGAGCTGCGGCGACTCGAGCGGCACCGGCGGGCGTGGCGTCGCGGCGACGGCCGCACGGATTGGTGTCGGTGTGGCGGGCGGCCTTGCGGGGGCCGGCGCCTGCGTCGCCACGGCGGCGGCCGGCGGCGGCAGGGCAAAGCGGTCGATCGGCTCCTCGCCGATCGTCTCGTCGATGCCGTGATCGACGTACCAGCGCAGGAGCGCTGCGGCGTCTTCCGGTGCGAGCTGGGTCTCGGTCATCCCAGCCCCTTGATGAACGCCGCCAGGATCGGCGCCCACATGGCGGCGTCGGCGTGGCTCGCCATGTGTCCCTTCTCGGAGGGCATCTCGACATAGGTGAGATCGACGCCGGCCTTGCGCATGTCGAGCGCGTGGCCGGCGCAGAGCGTGAGATCGAACAGCTTGTCGGTTTTGGAGATCACGTACAGGACCTTGGCTTGCTTCAACCTGTCGTACTGCTTGGTGATGTCGAAGCCGTCGATCGCGCGTCTAAGCGTGACCAACGAATGGCCATCGTAGATCTTCGCCCAGCTCTTCGCCGCGACCTTGGCTTCCGCCTCGGCCTGGCCGTAGTTCAGCAGCGTCTCGTAGCGGATCTGCTCAAGCGTGCCGGCGATGCCGCCGTTCTCGTAGTACCAGCCGCCGTTCCAGTTGGGATCGCTCGCCAGCCGCTTCTCCAGCGCCTCGAGACCGCCGGCCCGCGACGGTGCGCGCGGCGCCGTGACGGAAGCGGCGATGCCCTTCATGAAGCCGGGATACGAGGCGGCCCACTGGAAGGACTGGAAGCCGCCCATCGACGGGCCGACCACGGCGACGAGGCTCTTCAGGCCGAGCGAATCGACCAGCAGCTTCTGGCTCGCGACCATGTCGCGCAGGGTGATGTGCGGGAAGGTCGGCCCGTAGACCTTGCCGGTGCGCGGGTCGATGCAGTTGGCGCCGGTGCTGCCGTGCGCGGAGCCCAGCGCATTCACCGAGACGACGAAATAGCGGTCGGTATCGATCGCCTTGCCCGGGCCGATCAGCCCGTCGAACCAGCCGACCGCACACTCGGTGACGCCGCGGCCCTGCTTGCCGGGTGCATTCTTGCCTGCTGCGTGATGGCTCGACGTGTAGCCGTGCACGACCAGGATGGCATTGTTCTTCGCGGCATTGAGAGTGCCGTAGGTCTCGTAGGCGAGTTCGAGCGCGGGCAGGACCTGGCCATTCTCGAGCCGGAAATCGCGCGTGGAGAAGATCTTGCTCTCGATTCCGGTCAACTCTGCCACGGGAATTCCCCTTTTGAGCGGGTGGCGATCTAGCCCCCGACAGGCTATCTAAATCAAAGGATTGCCGTCGGACAGGCGCGCGTCCATCGGGAAAAGGCACTGCAGAGCGAGACAGGTATGACGCGCGAGGCGATGGAATATGACGTGGTGATCGTCGGTGGCGGCCCGGCCGGGCTGTCGGCGGCGATCCGGCTGAAGCAGCTCGCCGCCGAGCGCAATCACGAGGTTTCCGTCTGCGTCCTGGAGAAGGGCTCCGAGCTCGGCGCCCACATCCTCTCCGGCGCCGTCGTCGATCCGATCGGTCTCAACGAGCTCATTCCCGACTGGAAGGAGAAGGGCGCGCCGCTCGAGACGCAGGTCTCGGACGACCAGTTCCTGTTCCTCACCAAGGGTGGCTCCTACCGCTTCCCCAATTTCCTGATGCCGCGGCTGATGAACAACCACGGCAACTACATCGTCAGCCTCGGCGAGGTCTGCCGCTGGCTCGGCCAGCAGGCCGAGGCACTGGGCGTCGAGATCTATCCGGGCTTCGCCGCTGCCGAGGTGCTCTACAACGAGGACGGCTCGGTGAAGGGCGTCGCCACCGGCGACATGGGCATCGCCAAGGACGGCACGCACAAGGACAGCTACACGCCCGGCATGGAGCTGCACGCCAAGTACACGCTGATCGGCGAGGGCGTGCGCGGCTCGCTCGCCAAGCAGCTCATGTCGAAGTTCGACCTGCGCGACGGCGTCGATCCGCAGAAGTTCGGCATCGGTATCAAGGAGCTCTGGCAGGTCGATCCCGCCACCTTCCGCAAGGGCCTGGTCGTCCATACCCAGGGCTGGCCGCTGTCGGAGACCGACACTGCGGGCGGCACGTTCATGTACCACTTCGGCGATAATCTGGTCGCCATTGGCCTCGTGGTGCATCTCTCCTACGAGAACCCCTATCTTTCGCCGTTCGACGAGTTCCAGCGCTTCAAGACTCATCCGGACGTCGCCAAGTACCTCCAGGGCGGGAAGCGGCTGGTCTACGGCTCGCGCGCTATCACCGAGGGCGGCCAGCAGTCGATCCCGAAGCTCACCTTTCCGGGCGGCGCGCTGATCGGCTGCTCGGCGGGCTTCGTCAACGTGCCCCGGATCAAGGGCAGCCATACCGCGATGAAGTCGGGCATGCTCGCTGCCGACAGCATCGTCGCGGCGCTCGCGGCGGGTCGCGAGCATGACGAGCTGGCCGACTATCAGCCGACGCTCAACGAAAGCTGGATCGCAAAGGAACTGAAGCTGGTGCGCAATGCCGAACCGGCGGTTGCGAAATATGGCAACGACTATGGCACCGTGCTCGCGGGGGCCGACCTGTGGATGCGCACGCTCGGCATCGGCCTGCCGATCACGATGAAGCATCACCCAGACCATGCCGAGATCGGTCGCAAGGACCTCTATCGCCCCATCGCCTATCCGAAACCCGATGGCGTCATCAGCTTCGACCGGCTGTCGTCGGTGTTCATCTCGAACACCAATCACGAGGAAGATCAGCCGGTCCACCTGACGCTCAAGAATTCGGACGTGCCGATCAGCGTCAATCTGGAGCTCTACGACGCGCCGGAGCAGCGCTATTGCCCCGCCGGCGTGTACGAGATCGTGGGCCAGGAGGAAGGCAAGCCGCGCCTCCAGATCAACGCGCAGAACTGCGTCCACTGCAAGACCTGCGATATCAAGGACCCGACACAGAACATCGTCTGGGTGACGCCGGAGGGTGGCGGCGGGCCAAATTATCCCAATATGTGAAGGCGTTCGGGCCTCCGGGTCGAATGTCCCGGGCGCCCGCCCCACCGGCGCGATGATGGTTCAGCGCACCCCGCGTGCCGAGCGCCGGGCGTGCGGGCGTGTGGCCGATGGCTCGGCGGGTGCGGTCGACCAGCCGAGATGCGGGAGGCTGATCGATCGCTTGCCGGCCAGGTCGGTGCGGCAGACGATCAGGCCCTTTTCCTCGATGAACGCCATCATCCGCCGCGCCCGCCCGACCGAGTTGGTGCCGTAGAGCGCGGCGAGCGCATCGTCGTCCGGGCACGCTTCGCCGCTGCGCGCGGCGCGCGCGAGGCCCAGAAACGGCGCCAGCATCTCCTCGGGCAGCGAGGCGGCGAGGGTCAGCACCTCCTCCCAGCCGGTCGCGTCCGTGACGCCCGCCTGCGCCAGCGCCAGCCGCCGCCGGAAATCGTCGAGGCTCAGCAGCGGGTCGGCGCCCGCCATCCGGCAACGGACGGTAAAGTCCTGATAGAGCACCGCCGCGGGCTGGCGCCCCGCATCGGCGGCGATCGCCGCGATCGCGGCGGTGCGCGCCGTCTCCTGCTCCGCCTCCTCGAGCGCGGGCAGCGCCGGGACGGGGGCAAGCTCCGGCGCCGACGCGGCAATCGCCTGCATCAGCTCGTGGAGGGGCTTTGTGGGACGCGATGGAGCCGCGGGCGGAGGAGGCGCGAGCGCACCCTCTTCGGGCGGGACGAACAGCAGGTCGCGCATATCCTCACGCGCGGCGCCGGGCAGCGGGATCAGGCGCGGGCCGGCGTTGCGCGCGGCAGTGCGGACCTCGCCGATGCGAACGCTGATCGGGCGGCGCGAGATGGCAGGGCCGAGCGCAAGAAAGTCGCCGCGTTGCAGGTCGCGGATCGTCTCCGCCTGCCGCCGCTCCATGCCCAGCAGGTCGGCGGCGCGCGCCATGTCGATGTCGAGGAAGGTGCGGCCCATCAGGAAATTCGATGCCTCCGCCGCCACGTTCTTCGCGAGCTTGGCAAGGCGCTGGGTAGCGATCACCCCGGCAAGGCCGCGCTTGCGGCCCCGGCACATCAGGTTGGTCATCGCCGCGAGCGAGAGCCGGCGCGCCTCCTCGCCCACTTCGCCGGCGGCCGCGGGAGCGAACAATTGCGCTTCGTCGACGATCACCAGCACCGGAAACCACAGGTCGCGCGGCGCATCGAACAGGCCGTTGAGGAAGGTCGCCGCGCAGCGAAGCTGATCGTCCACCTCCAGCCCCTCGAGGTTCAGCACGACCGACGCGCGATGCTCGCGAACCCGCGCCGCGAGGCGGGCGATCTCGCCGAGCGCATGATCGGCGGCATCGACCGCGATGTGGCCGAAGCTGTCCGCGAGCGAGACGAAGTCGCCTTCCGGGTCGATCACGACCTGCTGGACGAGTCCCGCGCTGCCTTCGAGCAGGCGGCGCAGAAGGTGCGACTTGCCCGACCCGCTGTTCCCCTGAACCAGCAGGCGAGTCGCGAGCAGTTCTTCAAGGTCCATGGCGACGCGGCGCCCGTCGCCGTCACCGCCCATGTCGATCTTGGCTGTCATGGACCGGCTGTGGCGCAGGATGGGGCCAGGCCGCAAGGGGCGGGCGCGCAAAAGCTGGGGACGCTTTCACCGTTCGTCGATACGCCCTAAGGGGCCGCATGATCGTCGAAACCGCCCACGCCAAGCTCAACCTGGCGCTGCATGTCCGTGCGCGCCGGGCCGACGGCTATCATGATCTGGAAAGCCTGTTCGCCTTTTGCGGCGACGGCGATGTGCTCAGCGGCGATGCGACTCAGGACGGACGGGTCCTGCTGACTCTGTCGGGCCCCTTCGGCGCGGGGCTGGACGCCGGGGAGGATAATCTCGTGGTGAGGGCCGCGCTCGCCCTCCAGGAGGCTTCGGGGACAGGGCAGGGGGCCGATCTTCACCTCGCCAAGCATCTGCCGATCGCCGCTGGCCTTGGCGGTGGCTCCGCCGACGCGGCGGCGGCGCTGCGGCTGCTGGTGCGCCTGTGGGGCATCCGGCCGATGGATGTGGACCTGTTCGAGATCGCCGCCGCGCTCGGCGCCGACGTGCCGGCCTGTCTGGCATCGGGGACGGTGTTCGGCAGCGGCGTGGGTGACCGGCTGCGCGCCGTCGATCTCGACCTCGCCGGAATGCCGGTCCTGCTCGTCAATCCGGGGGTGGCGTGTCCGACAGGACCGGTCTTCCGCAGCTGGGACGGTGTCGATCGCGGGCCGCTCGACCCGGCATCCTGGCGCGAGGGACGCAACGACCTTGCCGATCCGGCGCTGCGGCTGGTTCCCGATATCGGCGCCGTGCTGGATGTCCTCTCGGCGGCGGACGGCGCGGCGCTGGTGCGCATGTCGGGTTCGGGCGCGACCTGCTTTGCGCTGTTCGATGCGACCGAGGCGCGCGACGCGGCGGCGGCGGCCGTCGCGGACGCCCATCCGCATTGGTGGGTCCTGCCGACCTCGCTGCGCTGAGATGCTTGCATGAGCGCGTCGCTCGTGAAATGAGGCGGCCGACCACAGGGAAAGCATCATGACCAATCGTTTCGACAAGTCCCGCCTGCCCAGCCGCCATGTCTCCGTCGGCCCCGAGCGCGCGCCGCACCGCAGCTATTATTACGCGATGGGCTGGACCGAAGAGGACATTGCCAAGCCCTTCATCGCGTTGGCGTCGGCCGGCAACGACAGCGCGCCGTGCAACACCACGCTCGACCAGCAGGCCGACTGGGCGCGCGAAGGCGTGATGCAGGCGGGGGGCACGCCGTTCCGCTTCAACACCATCACCGTGACCGACGGCATCGCCATGGGCCATCAGGGCATGAAAAGCTCGCTGGTCAGCCGCGAGGTCATCGCCGATTCGGTCGAGCTGTCGGTGCGTGGCCATTGCTACGACGCGCTTGTTGGCTTTGCGGGTTGCGACAAGTCGCTGCCGGGCATGATGATGGCGATGCTTCGCCTCAACGTGCCCTCGATCTTCGTCTATGGCGGCTCGATCCTGCCAGGCCGGTACGAAGGCCGCGACATCAACGTCAAGGACATGTTCGAGGTCGTCGGCCGCTATGCCGCCGGTGCCTGCCCGTTATCCGAGGTGACGGCGATGGAAAAGGTCGCCTGTCCCGGCCACGGTGCCTGCGGCGGGCAATATACCGCCAACACCATGGCCTGCGTGGGTGAGGCCATTGGCCTGTCGCTGCCCAACAGCAACATGGTCCCGGCACCCTACAAGAGCCGCGAGGAGATCGCGGTCGCGGCCGGAAAGCAGATCATGGAGCTGCTCGCCCGCAACATCCGTCCGCGCGACATCTGCACGCGCGAGGCGTTCGAGAATGCCGCGCGTATCGTCGCGGCCACCGGTGGCTCGACCAATGGCGGGCTTCATTTGCCGGCCATGGCGAACGAGTGCGGCGTCGAGTTCAGCCTGTTCGACGTGGCCGAAATCTTCAAGTCGACGCCCTATATCGCCGATCTCCAGCCGGGCGGCCAATATGTCGCCAAGGACATGTACGACGCGGGCGGCGCCTATATGGTCATGAAGACGCTGCTGGCCGAGGGACTGCTCCATGGTGACTGCCTGACGGTCAGCGGCAAGACGCTCGCCGAGAATATCGACGAGGTGACGTGGAACCCCGACCAGAAGGTCATCTACGACGCGCGCACGCCGATCACTCCGACCGGCGGCGTCGTCGGCCTTCGCGGCAGCCTTGCGCCCGATGGCGCGATCGTGAAGGTCGCAGGGATGCACCGCCTGCAGTTCGAGGGGCCGGCGGTCTGCTTCGATTGCGAGGAAGATGCCTTCGCCGCCGTCGAGGCACGCCGGATCGTCGAGGGTTCGGTCGTCATCATCCGTTATGAAGGGCCGAAGGGCGGCCCCGGCATGCGCGAGATGCTGTCGACCACCGCAGCGCTCTATGGCCTCGGCATGGGCGAGAAAGTCGCGCTCATCACCGACGGCCGCTTCTCCGGTGCGACTCGCGGCTTCTGCATCGGCCATGTCGGACCTGAGGCCGCCGAGGGCGGACCGATCGCGCTGGTCGAGGATGGCGACATCATCGCCATAGACGCGGAGGCCGGCACCATCGACCTGCGAGTCGACGAGGCCGTCCTGGCCGAACGCCGCGCCCGCTGGCAGCCGCGCACGACCGACTATCAGTCCGGAGCGCTGTGGCGCTTCGCGCAGAATGTCGGTCCCGCATGGAAGGGCGCCGTCACTCATCCCGGCGCGTCTGCGGAGACGCATGTCTTTGCGGACATCTGAAATCCCTGCGCTGGCGGCGCCGCTCGCGCTGCTGGCGTCCTGCGGCGGCGGCAAGCCGGTTCCCGTCGCCGCTGACGGCTGGCCCGAAACGATCGCGTGCGGAGCGGATGGTGCCGCCAAGGCCGTGGAATGCCGCCTGGACGTTGCGCTCTTCAAGGGCGGTACCCGGTTGACCATCCGCCAGCCCGATGGCGGCTTCCGGCGCATCGAGACCGACGGCACCCGCTGGGCTGCCGCCGACGGGGCCGAGCCGCTGACGATCGTCGGCCCGGTCGATGGCGGCTTCGACGTGCGGATCGGCGGATGGCAGTATCGGCTGCCCATGAAGGCCGCGACGCGATGACGGCGGATGGCTTGCCGATCCTCACCGCAGAGGAAACCCGCGCCGCCGAGCAGGCGCTGTTCGATGCCGGCACCGATCCTTATGCGCTGATGTGCCGCGCGGCGGCGGGCGCGGCCGAGATCGTGTGGCGCGCGGGCCATCTCACGCCGACCCTGGTGCTGTGCGGACCGGGCAACAATGGCGGCGACGGCTTTGTCATTGCCCGCCTGCTGCGGGATCGCGGCGTTCCCGTGCGTGTGGCGGCGCTGGGCGAAAGCCGCACTGCCAGCAGCCGGCGCGCGCGCGCCGACTGGGGCGGGGCGGTCGAGGAGCTGATGAACGCGGCCCCGGCTGCGCAGATCATCGACGCGCTGTTCGGCATCGGCCTGACTCGCGGGCTTGACGATGCGGTCGCCGGCCGGTTGTGCGATCTGGTGGCGGGGGCGCAGCGAAGCTATGCGGTCGATGTGCCGAGCGGGGTCGATACCGACCGGGCGGTGCCGCTTTCCGCCGTTCCCTCCTTCGACATCACCATCGCCTTGGGAGCGCTCAAGCCCGCGCATGTCCTGCTGCCCTCGGCACGCTTGGGCGGGCGGCTCGCCTTCGTGCCGATCGGGCTTGAGACGCGCGATGCGCGCTGCCGGGTGCTCGCTGCTCCCCGCCTGTCGGCTCCCGCCACCGATGCGCACAAATACACGCGCGGGCTGGTCGCGGTTGTCGCAGGCGCGATGCCGGGCGCTGCGGCGCTCTCGGCCGAAGCGGCGGCGCGAGGCGGGGCAGGCTATGTGCGTCTGGTGGGGGCGCAGGCGATCCACGCCACCTCGCACGCGATCGTCCGCGCGACGGCACGGACTGCGGGCGCGCTCGACGATGACCGCATCGCCGCATTGCTGGTCGGGCCGGGGCTTGGCCGAGGCGAGGCGGCGGCGGAGCGGCTGCGCGAGGCGCTCGCGCCCGGCCATGCGACGGTGGTCGATGCCGACGGCCTGCTGGCGCTTGGCGACATCGGCACCGACGCGCTGCCCGAACGCGCGATCCTGACGCCGCATGCGGGCGAGTTCGCCGCGCTCTTCGGCACCATCGAGGGCAATCGCATCGATCAGGCGCGGGAGGCGGCGCGGCGGTCGGGCGTGGTCGTCGTGGTCAAGGGGCATGACAGTATCGTGGCGGCACCCGACGGGCGGTGCCGGGTCTCCGCCGGTGCGTCGAGCTGGCTGTCGACCGCGGGAACCGGCGACGTGCTGGCGGGCCTGTGCGCCGCGCGCCTTGCGGTGGGGGGCGATCCGTTTGTCGCGGCGTGCGAGGCGGTGTGGCTGCATGGCGAGGCGGCGCGGCGTGCGGGAGCGGCGTTCGTCGCCGACGACCTGATCGCCCATATCCCCGCCGCGATCGGCGGCCGCCTGTGACCGACCCGGACATCATCATCCGAATCGCCGCCAAGGGCGACGGCGTCACCGCCGATGGACGGCACGTTGCGTTGTCGGCGCCGGGCGACCGGATCGCAGCCGACGGGTCGCTGATCCACGGCCCCGACCGGGCGACACCGCCCTGCCGCCATTTTCCGACATGCGGCGGATGCCAGCTCCAGCATCTCTCGGATGAGGCCTATGGCCGGTATGTCCGCGACCGGGTCGCAGGTGCTCTGGAAGGGCAAGGCATCGTCGGTGATGATCTGGTCGAGGACGCGCATGTGTCGCCCCCCTCGTCGCGCCGGCGCGCCTCGCTCAAGGCGGTGCGGATCGGACGCCGTGTCGTCCTGGGGTTCAGCGAGGCGGGTAGCCACCGGATCGTCGACATGAAGCAGTGCCCGCTGCTCCACCCCGCCTTGTTCGCAATTGTCGAGCCGCTGAGGCAGTTGCTGAGCGGTCGCGGCCTGGTCGACACATCAGCGAACGTCATTCTCGCGTTGACCGACCAAGGGGCTGACGTGCTGCTCGAGCATGTTCGTGCCGAGGGGCTTGCGGCGGCAGAGGCGCTGACGGTCTTTGCCCAAGCCAATGAGCTTGCGCGCCTGACGCTGAGCGGCGGCGACGGCGAGACGATGACGGTGTGGGAGCCAGAGCCGGTGACGGTCGGCTTTGCGGGCCACGCCGTCCGCTATCCCCCGGGCGCGTTCCTTCAGGCGACGGCGGAGGGCGAACGGGCGCTTGTGGCGGAGGTCGCGCGCGCGGTCGACGGCGCGACTCTGGTGGCGGACCTGTTCGCCGGGCTGGGCACCTTCGCGCTATCGGTGGCGGAGGGGCGGAAGGTCTATGCGGCGGAGGCGTCGCGCGATCTGGTGCTGGCGCTGAAAAGCGCGGGCGACCGGCTGCCGGGCCGCCTGTTCACCGAGCATCGCGACCTGTTCCGCCGTCCGCTGATACCGGCGGAGCTGGACCGGTTCGCCGCGGTCATCCTCGATCCCCCGCGTGCCGGCGCGCGCGAGCAGGTGGCGCAGATCGCCGCCAGCGCGGTGCCGACGGTCAGCTATGTGAGCTGCAACCCCTCCAGCTTCGCGCGCGATGCGGTGACGTTGATCGCGGGCGGATACCGGCTCGATAGCGTGAAGCCGGTGGGCCAGTTCCGCTGGTCCACCCATGTCGAGCTGGCGGCGGTCTTCAGCCGGCGCTGAAGACGGCTATCGCGCCATCCACCGCGAGTGCCACGAGTACCAGCGTCGAGAGGGTGAACAGGCTGGCGCGCACCGGAATGGTGTTGACCAGAATCTGCCAGAGGCTGTGGACGATGCGCAGGCCGACATAGGTCCAGGCGAGCGTGACGGTCAGGCTGGTCGCATGCCCCATGACCGCCAGCGCCAGCATGATGGCGTAGAACAGCGTGGGCTGCTCCACCAGATGTGCATAATTATGTGCGGGCCAGTTGATCCGCTTGGGCAGGATTCGGTCCAGATCCTGCCCGCGCCCGCCGACCATGTCCTCGGCAGGAATCGAGGCTTTCGACATCGCCGGAATTCGCTTCGCGATCATCCAGAACAGGACGATCAGCGACCAGAGGACGAGAACAAAAACAGGCTGGAGCAGTGACGCCGACATGAAGAACCTCCCCCGAACAAGTCCGGAGCAGGCTGCTTCAACCCTGGAGCGCGGTCAAGCGATCAGTTGCCGCGCTTGCCGAACGCCACCACGTTGGACCGCTGCGGCACTTCGGCATCGCCGCGATACAGGCTCGCCATCGGTTCGTCGGCGACTTCGCAGACATGATCCGACGAGAAGCCGTTGAAGTCGGTCCGCATGGCGGCGCCATAGGCGCCCAGCATTCCCACCTCGATATAGTCGCCCGGACGGACGTCGGACGGCAGCATGAACGGGCCGGCCATGCGGTCCATGTCGTCGCAGGTCGGGCCATAGAAGCTGAACGCTTCCAGATCGCTCTCGTTCGCTTCGGGACGAAGCAGCGCGACCGGGAACCGCCAGCCGACATGCGCGGCATCGAACAGCGCGCCATAGGCGCCGTCGTTGATGTAAAGCTCGTTGCCGCGCCGCCGCTCGACGCGGACGATGAGCGAGCTGTATTCGGCCGACAGCGCGCGGCCCGGCTCGCACCACAGTTCCGACGAGTAGCTGACCGGCAGGCTTTCGGCCGCGCGATAGATGGCGCCGAAATAATCCTCCAGCGGGGGCGGCTCCATGCCCGGATAATGCGACGGGAAACCGCCGCCGACATCGATGATGTCGACCGTGACCGATGCCGCGACGATCGCGGCGCGAACGCGCTCGATCGCCTGGACATAGGCGTGCGGTGCCATCGCCTGGCTGCCGACGTGGAAGCAGATGCCCAGCGCGTCGGCGACCTGACGGGTGGCGACCAGCAGTTCGGTCGCGTCAGCCAGGTCCACACCGAATTTCGACGCCAGGCTGAGCTGCGCATAATCCGACGACACGCGAAGCCGCACGCACAGCTCCAGATCGGTCGCGCCGTTGGTTGCGCGCACGATCTTGTCCAGCTCCTCGAGCGAATCGAGCGAGAAGGTGCGTACCCCGTGCTGGAAATAGGCTTCCTCGATGGCCTCCTCGGCCTTCACAGGATGCATGAAGCACAGTTTCGCCCTGGGCAGAGTGCCACGCACAAGCCGCACCTCGGTGATCGAGGCGACGTCATAATGCGTGATCCCCGCCGACCACAGGGTCTTCAGGAGATCGGGCGACGGGTTCGCCTTGACCGCGTAGAGCGACTTGCCCGGGAATTTCTCAACGAAAAACCGGGCTGCGCGGGCGGCGGCCTGCGGGCGAATGAGCGTTACCGGTGCTGCCGGTTTGAGGGAGAGGGCTACCCCCAGCGCGCTATGATGCTTGTACAATTCAAGGGACCTCCAGTGCCAGTTACAGCAGTCGAAAAAGCTGCCTTGCGGTGGAAGTCCCATGGGGCAGCGGACCGCCCACATAGGGCGGAAGCCGGGGCTTGTAAAGCCAAGGGGGTCAAGAAACCTGTAACAAAAATGTCATGAAAGCCGATTTTTGAACTCGGCGTATCCGAACGAGCGCACCTCCCGCAGCGCATCGGTCGTGCTGTCCCACAGCCAGATGGACGGCAGCGGCACCCCGTTGAACATGTTGGTCTTGACCATCGAATAATGCGCCTGGTCCAGGAACGCGATTCGCTGCCCCGGACGCAGGCCTTCCCCCAACGCATAGTCGCCGATGATGTCGCCCGCGAGACAGGAAGGGCCGCCGAGCCGTGTCACCGGCCCGTCGGGCCGTTCTCCGAGCAGCGCGGGACGATAGGGCGCCTCGATGACGTCGGGCATGTGGCAGGTCGCCGAGATGTCGGTGATCGCCACGGGCATGCCGTTGTCCATCACATCGAGAATCTCGCCCACGAGAATCCCGGCGTCGAGCGCCACCGCCTCGCCCGGTTCGAGATAGAGCGCGCAGCCCGTCCGCTCGCGAATCGCGCGAAGGAAGGCGACAAGCTCGTCACGCTGATAATCGGCACGGGTGATGTGGTGGCCGCCGCCGAAGTTCAGCCATTCGAGTCGCCCGACATGCGGCATCAGCCGCGATTCGATCGCCTCCCATGTCCGGCGCAGCGGCACGAAATCCTGCTCGCACAGCGAATGGAAATGCAGGCCGGCGACACCGTCGAGATGCTCGGCCTGCAACTGGTCGATGGGGAAGCCCAGGCGGCTGTGCGGCTGGCAGGGGTCGTATTTCGCGACCTCGCCCTCGGCATGCAGCGGATTGATTCGCAGTCCCACGTCGAATCGCCGGCCCTCGGCGCGCGCGGCGTCGAGGATCGGGCGGAACCGTTCGTGCTGCATCGGGCTGTTGAAGATGATGTGGTCGGACAGCGCGCAGATCTCAGGCAGGTCTTCGCCCTTGTACCCCGCGCAATAGGTCGCGACCTCGCCGCCATATTCCTCGCGGCCGAGCTTTGCCTCGTAGATGCCCGACGCGCAGACGCCGTCGAGATACTCCGCGACCACGCCGCCCAGCGACCACATCGAAAAGGCCTTGAGCGCCGAGAGCATCCGGATGCCCGCGCGGTCGCGCACGTCCCGAAGGATCGCGAGATTGCGCCTGACCGCCGCCTCGTCGACGACAAAGGCGGGGGAGGGGACTCTGGCAAGATCGAAATGGGCGAATGCCCCCGGATCGCCGGCTCTGGTTTCCATATTCACAAGCTCCGTTCGTCCTGAGGAGCCATTGAGCTTGTCGAAATGGCATCTCGAAGGACGGTGGCGAGTCATGTCCTTCGAGACGAGGCTTCGCTGCGCTCAGCCTCTCCTCAGGACGAACGGCGTTCGGCGTTCAGAACCCCAGCGGCCCGTCCAGTTCCTTCACCTGCCAGGGCAGGCCATGCCGGTTGAGCATGTCCATGAACGGATCGGGGTCCATCTGTTCCATGTTGAACACGCCTTCACCCTTCCACGCGCCGGTCAGCATCATCGCCGCGCCGATCATAGCCGGAACGCCGGTGGTATAGCTCACCGCCTGGTTGCCGGTTTCGGCATAGGCGTCCTCATGGTCGCAGATGTTGTAGATATAATAGGTGT
>CAZJCT010000057.1:0-16014 GCA_964544675.1 uncultured Sphingobium sp. | reverse complement strand
TTTTTGCACGCCGATCACCCCACGAAGGGGGTGCCTATTGCACGCTGATCCTCAGTGAAGCGCGCGCTGTTGTGCCTCCTCCACCCCTCACTTACGCTTTCCCGAAAGGCGGTAATCGACCTTGGCAAGGAGATGTTGCGATGGCTGACGCGGATAATCCTCTCATCATCGAGGCCGCCGTTTCGCGGGAAAAGGCGAGCGGCATCGCGGTTCTGGTCGACAGCGGACCAGGTTCGAACGGCGCGGACTCGTCAACTCCCGGAATCAGCAAGGGCAGCCTGTTTGAGCCGACCCTGGCAGGCGCGCGCGCGGCGTTGGATGCGGGTGCGAGCATCATCCATCACCATCAGGACATTGACCTGCCGATGGACGAGCAGGTCGCGCAGGTCGTCCGGATCAATCAGGAAATACTATCCACCCATCCCGATGCGCTGATCTACCCGGCGCCGCTGCTGACGGGCACGACCCACGAAGAGGTTCACCAGCACTATCCCGCGCTTGCGGAGGCCGGATGCCTGACCATGATCGCGGTCGAGATGGGCCGAACCGTGTTCGCGGTGATGGACGAGACTGGCCTTCCCAGCAATTCATGGGTCAACGGGCAGACCTATTCCGAAGCCCATGATATGGTGATGTTCGCCAACGCGCATCAGGTCCCGCTCGCTCTCGGAATCTACACGCCGGCGATGTGCTACTGGATCCGTGAATACGCCCAGCGCGGCTTGTTGCCCAAGGGCACGATGGTAAAGATCTGGTTCGGTGGTCGCTACAAGGTCTGGACGGACCGGGAGCCAACGGTTCGGAACGCCCTTGCTCCGACGGTCAAGGCGCTGGACGCTTATCTCGAAGCGCTCGAAGGCGTCGATCTGCCCTGGTTGATCGCGACCCAGGGCGACAATGTTCTCGACACGCCGGTTGCCCGCTATGCGCTCGAGATGGGCGGGCATATTCGCGTCGGCGAGGAAGACGTGAGCGGAACCACCAGCCTGTGCAACCGCGAACTCGTCGAAGCCGCAATCGAAATGGCAAAAGCGGTCGGGCGTCCGGTCGTCAGCGGCGGACGGGCAAGGGAATTCCTCGGTGTGAAGGAACGGAGCCCGCAGATGGGCTTTGTCGCGTAACTGACGCGCCCCGCCGCCTCGGCCAGTTCCGCGACCGTGTCAGCGCAACGGCAAGATCAAACCCGGCCGTGAGACCGGCTGTCGCAGCGACGAATCCCCTCGTCGTTCATGGCGCGACAGTCCCGGCCAGGGCGTTGAGTCGCCAGGCCGCGACGGTTTGCATGGCGTCGGCCTGTAGCAGCGCCGCTTCGGCTTCGATGGCTTCGCGTTCCGCATCAAGGACCGCCAGCGTCGGTTTGGCGCCGACCTGCGCTTCAAGTCGCGTACCGCGCAACGCCTCGGCTGCGGCATCGCTGCGCAGCCGCGATGCTTCGGTCATGCGACGGGCAGTGATCAGCCCCTGCCAGGCATCGATCACCATGCCCTCCAGTGCCTGATCGGCCTGGCGCGCGCGTGCCTCGCTGGCATTGAGCTCGGCGCCCGCCGCACGGGCTTGTGCGGCGACACGCCCACCCGCCCACAGGGTCCAGCGGCCCCGAACACCGACCGCGACCGAGTCTGCCTTGTACCCCGGGAAGAACTGGTCCCGCACATGTCCGGCCTCCGCGAAAGCGCCGACGGTGGGCATGGCTTCGGCCCTGGCGGAACGTAACCCGGCCCGCGCGATATCGACGCCTGCCCTTGCCTGCTGCAGGGCCGGGTTGGCGGAGCGTGCCATGTCCAGTGCCTCGCCGAGCGTAGGCGGAACGGGCGGCACCGGCGGCAATGCCGCCAGATCGCCCGCCGGTTTTCCGACGAGGCGCTGATAGGCGGCCTCCGCCGATGCGCGCCGGCCCTGCGCCTGCGCCAGCCCGGCATCGGCTTCCGCCTTGCGTGCACGCGCCTGCGCCAGATCCGAGCTGGCGATCTCGCCAGCGCGAAAGCGCAGGCCCGCTTGCCGCTCGGTCTCGGCCAGCTCGCTGACCAGTTGACCGTAGCGCGCCTCCAGCTTTCGCGCGGTCAGGACCTCGGCATAGGTGCTGACCGCGAGGACGACGGTCTGCAGACGGGCCTGTTCCGCTCCATGACGCGCCATCGCTGCCCCGCCTCTTGCCTGGTCGACGGCAGACGATATCCGTCCGCCAGCGTAGATCGGCATTTCCGCCGTGGCCTGCAGTGCGAGCGGCGAGACATCGTCGGCGGTGAGTCCGAAAAACCCGCCATTATCGATCCGCCCCTCTCCGTAGGACCCTTCGACCCGCAGGAGCGGATTGCCCTCGGCACGCGCACGGTCGAGCCGCGCTTTGGCGGCCGCCTCGCTGGCCGTCGCTTCCGCGAGCGCCGGGGCGTTCGCCACGGCGTCGCGGATGGCGGCGGCAAGATCCTGCGCCGAAGCAGCAGAGCCACCTGCCACGCAGGACAAGGTGGCCAGAGAAACGATCAGGCGACGCATGTCAGTCCCGCTTCATTTGAACGCGCCACCGGGCCTGACACCCAGCTTCTTGAAGATCATTGCGGCGGGACAAAAGCCGGTGAAACTCGCCTGGAACATGTTTGCACCGGCAAAGGCGGTCAGCCAGAGGAACGCCGGATGAACCCAATGCGCCAGCGCCAGGCTGGCGAGGACCACAATACCGGCAAAGCGGAACACCGCGGCATCGAGCGTCATTTCGGTTCTCCTTATTTGAAACGCAGCTTGCGGATGCCCAGGGCATGCATCGCCAGCTTTTCGTAGAAGGGTTCGCTGGTCCCGCGCCGCACCTTGTGCAGGAAGTATTTCTCGAAGCCGACCTTCGCGAGATGCACCCATTTGCCGCTCGACGACCAGTTGAGGTTGCGTGGCGGGATCTGCGGCTGCGCGACGAAGGCGACGCCGCCGTCGCCGAAGTCGGCGAGGCAGACCGCGTTCCACGTTGCTTCCTCGGCGGGCTCCCTGCCTTCCAGTTCCAGCTTCAGATTTGCCGCGATCGCGGTCACCATGGATTCGATCATGAAGCCGGTCTTGGGTACGCCGACCGGAACGGGCGTAGGACCAACCGGCGGGATCGCCACGCAGACGCCGAGCGAATAGACATTCCTGAAACGGGGATTGCGCTGATGCTTGTCGGCAAGAATGAAGCCGCGCGGATTGGTCAGTCCCTCGATGCCGTGGACCGCCGGGATGCCGCGAAAGGCGGGCAGGATCATGGAATAGCCGAACGGCAGGTCATGGGTTGCCTTGACCGATCCGTCGTCCGCCACCTCCTCGACGTGCATCATGCCCTCTTCGACCTCGGTGATCCGGGCGTTGGTGATCCATTTGATGTGGCGGTTGCGCAGCTCGCTTTCGAGCAGCGTCTTGGTGTCGCCGACCCCGTCCAGACCAAGATGGCCGATATAGGGCTCGGGCGTGACATAGGTCATCGGCACCCGGTCGCGGATCTTGCGCCGCTTGAGTTCGGTATCGAGGATCAGGGCGAACTCGTAGGCGGGGCCGTAGCATGACGCACCCTGCGCGGCGCCGACCACGATCGGTCCGGGATTCTCGCAGAATGTGTCGAATGCGTCGGCGGCATGATCCGCATGATCGGTGCGGCAGACCGACTGGGTAAAGCCCTGCGGCCCCAGTCCGGCGATTTCGTCGAACGCCAGGTCGGGACCGGTGGCAATCACCAGATAGTCATAGGCCAGGGATGTGCCGTCATTGAGTTCGAGCCGGTTTTCGAGCGGGTGGACTCGCTTCGCCCCTGTTGCCGTGAAGCCGATGCCCTTTTTCTTCATGATCGGCGGCAGGTGGACCTTGATCGCGTCGGGCTCGCGCCAGCGAACGGCGACCCACGGATTGCTGGGCACGAACCAGTAATCCTCCTGGTCATTGACGACCGTGACATCGGCTTTGCCTTTCACCGCATCGCGGATTTCATAGGCGGCGATCGTACCGCCAAGGCCAGCGCCTAGGATGATGATCTGGGGCAATGACATGTCGGCTCTCCCGCAATTTCATTCCGTGGCGCCGGCCCTCGATATCCTGCCGAGCCAAGCGCCAACGGGCTGTATCGGTATTGACTTATATAAGAGTTTGTCAATATAAGCAAGTGATAAAGTTTGCAGTGGCCGCTCGGCGGCGGCCCCAGCGCGAAGGGACGAGCAGATGATTTTCGGATTTGGCAAGGCAAAGCACCCCGAACTGACGGCGCAGGAACTCGCAGCGATGCTGCGCGCGGGCGACGCGCTTGTCGTCGACGTGCGCGAAGCGGATGAGTTCGCCGCCGGTCACATTCCCGGCGCGGTCAACATGCCGCTTTCGACATTCCAGCCGTCCCGGCTTCCCGACGCGCCGGGCAGGAAGCTTGTGCTTGCCTGCCTGGGCGGCAAGCGCTCGGGCCTGGCGCTCGACAAGTGCGGTGCCGCCCAAGCCGCCGTCGATACGCATCTGGGGGGCGGCTTCGGCGCCTGGATATCGGCCGGCCTGCCCATCGAGCGATAAGCCGATCCAATCATAACAAGCGTCTGCAAGGAACATGACGATGCGGGGATATCTGTTGGCATTGACCGCCTTGGGCACGGCGACCCTTGGCCTGCCGCTTGCCGGCTGCAGCAGCGGCGAGGAGACCGCGCAAACCTCCAGGACGCCTGCGGGGCCGCGCCTGGTCCTCGGCACCAGCGAGACCGTCAACTGGCAAGACGTGAGCGCCGAAATCGCCACCGTCGATCAGGCCCAGATTCTGGCCCGCATTCCCGGCATATTGACCACGCTCACGGTCAAGGAAGGCGATATGGTTGCCAGGGGCCAGGTCATCGGGCGCGTCGTCGATAGCCAGCTCGGCTATCAGGCCGGTGCCTTTGGCGCCCAGGCCGCCGCCGCCCAGGCCCAGGCCGCTCAGGCCCAGGGCGACCTGTCGCGCGTCCGCTTCCTTTATCAGAACGGCGTGTATGCCAAGGCCCGGCTCGAACAGGCAGAGGCGGCGGCTGCGGCGGCCAACGCGCAGATCCGCGCCGCGCAGGCCCAGCAATCGGCCATAGGGGCCGTGGCGGGACAGGGTGTCGTCACCGCGCCTGCCAGTGGGCGGGTGCTGCGCGCCGATGTCCCGCCCGGCGCTCCGGTTGCGCCGGGAATGGCGATCGCGGTGATCACCGCAGGCCCCACGGTCGTCCGCCTCGCCATGCCTGAATCGCTGGCCGACAGGGTCCATGCCGGGTCGCGGGTGACGGCAAGCGGCGTCGGCGGCGGCTCAGGCGTCGGCAGGGTGATCAAGATCTACCCGTCCGTCACTGCCGGGCAGGTCACGGCCGATGTGGCCATGCCGGGAATCGACAATCGGCTGATCGGGCGCCGCGTGGCGGCAAAGGTCGAAGCGGGCACGCGCAAGGCGCTGTTGGTGCCGGCCGGCTACGTCACCAGTCGCTACGGCATCGACTATGTCACGATCGTCGCCAAGGACGGTTCCGCCGCGCAGGTGCCCGTCCAGACGGCCGCGTCAGCCGAGCCGGGCAAGGTCGAGATCCTGTCTGGCGCGAATGCCGGCGACACGCTGGTCGGAGCGGCCAAATGAGCCTGGGCATATCGGGCAAGCTCACCCGGGCGACGATCATGTCGCCGCTCACGCCCTTGTTCCTGCTTGCCGCGATCCTGGTCGGCCTGCTGGCGACGATCACGATTCCGCGCGAGGAAGAGCCGCAGATCAAGGTGCCGATGGTCGACATCATGGTCCAGGCACCGGGGCTTTCCGCGCAATCCGCTGTCGACCTCGTCGGCAAACCGCTCGAGACCATCGTCAAGAGCGTCGATGGAGTCGAGCATGTCTACACCCAGGCGCAGGACAATGGCGCACTGGTAACGGCCCGCTTCCTCGTCGGCTCCGACCCCGAGGACGCCGCGATCCGCATCAACGAGAAGATCGAGGCCAACAAGGATCGCATTCCGGTCGGGATTCCTGCACCGCAGGTGACGGTGCGCGGGATCAACGACGTGCCGATCGTGGTCCTGACCCTGACCCCCAGGCCGGGCGCGGCAGGCCAGTGGACCGACCAGGCGCTGGCGGAACTCGCGGGCAAGCTCCGGACAGAGATCGCCAAGGTCGATGACGTTGGCCTCACCTTCATCACCGGCGGGCAGCATATGGCGCTGCGCGTGGTGCCCGATCCGGCCCGGCTGGCACTTCACCGCGTCCCCCTGGGCAATCTGATCGAGGCTGTTTCGCAAGCCAATCGCGCCTTTCCGGTCGGCACGGTGCGCGAAGGCGGCCAGGCTGCGCTGGTCGTTGCCGGCCAGACGCTGCGCGATGCACAGGAGCTGTCCGTCCTGACCGTGCGCTCCGTCACCGGTGCGCCGGTCCTGCTGTCGGACATCGCCAAGGTGGAACAGGCGCCCACCCAGAACCAGGCCCGCGCCTGGCGCTGGGCCAGGGATGACCAGGCCGCCTGGAACATGGCCCCGGCGGTCAGCCTGGCCATCGCAAAGCGCGCCGGCGCCAATGCGGTCACCGTCTCGGAGGCGGTCGTCGACCGGACGAATGGCCTCAAGGCCACGCTGATCCCGGCCGGAGTCGAGGTCTCCGTCACACGCAACTATGGCGAAAGCGCGAACGAGAAGGCCAACGAGCTGATTTTCCACCTCGCGCTGGCGACGGTCTCGATCGTCGTGCTGATCGGCTTTGCCATTGGCTGGCGAGAGGCGGCGGTCACCGCCATCGTCATCCCGACGACGATCATGCTGACGATGTTCGCGTCGAACATCATGGGCTTCACGATCAATCGGGTCAGCCTGTTCGCGCTGATATTCTCGATCGGAATCCTCGTCGACGACGCCATCGTGATGATCGAGAACATCGCCCGACACTGGGCGATGACCGATGGCCGCAGCCGGATCGATGCCGCCGTGGATGCGGTCGCCGAAGTGGGCAATCCAACGATCATCGCGACGCTGACGGTGGTTGCCGCGCTGCTGCCAATGCTGTTCGTCTCTGGGCTGATGGGGCCCTATATGGCGCCGATCCCGATCAATGCCTCGGCGGCGATGATCTTCTCCTTCTTCGTCGCGGTGATCATCGCGCCGTGGCTGATGATCCGCTTTGCGCGTCAGGCGCTGACGGCCGAGGCGCATGGCGGACACGATGCGCATGGCGGCATTCTGGGCGCACTCTACAAGCGCTATGCGAGCCAGGTCATCGCCACACCACAAAGCGCCAGGCGCTTCCTGGTCATGGTCGGCATCGCGACGCTGGTTGCCTGCTCGATGTTCTACTTCAAGGCGGTGACGGTGAAGCTGCTGCCCTTCGACAACAAGAGCGAAGTGCAGATCGTGGCGGACCTTCCCGAAGGCTCCAGCCTCGAGACGACCGCGCGCGTTCTGGAACAGGCGTCGAGCATCGCCAGGGCCGTGCCCGAAGTCACCTCGATGGAAGCCTATGCGGGGACGTCGGCACCGTTCAATTTCAACGGCCTTGTCCGGCATTACTTCCTTCGCAACGCGCCCGAGATGGGCGACCTCATGATCACCCTGCTGCCCAAGGGCGACCGTTCGCGCTCCAGTCACGAGATCGCGGTGGACCTGCGCGACAAGCTGAAGGCGGTCCCGATGCCGGCCGGCGGCTCGCTGAAGGTGGTCGAAACGCCGCCGGGGCCCCCGGTGATGGCGACATTGCTCGCGGAGATCTATGGCCCCGACGAGGCTACCCGCCGGAAGACGGCGACGCAGGTCGAAGCGATCTTCAGGTCGGTGCCCTTCATCGTCGACGTCGACAACAGCTTCGGACAGCCGCGCCCGACGCTCAAGCTGATCCCCGACCGGGCGAAACTCGATCATTATGGCCTGTCCCAACGCGAGCTGTTCGACAGCATCGGCGCGCTGCTCGGGGGCCAGGTGGTCGGCTATGCGCCGCGAGGGAACGACCGCGATCCCCTGCCCATCCAGCTTGGCCTCGACCAGTCGCAGCGCAACTGGTCGGCAGCGCTGGCGGCGACCCCCGTCGCCGCGACACCGACCGGGCAGCTCGTTCCGCTGGGCGAGCTGGTGACCGTCAAGATGGAGCCGGGCGGCGAGGCGATCTTCCGCCGTGACGGGCGCGGCGCGACGATGGTGACGGCCGAACTGGCCGGTCGCTACGAGGCACCGATCTACGGAATGCTCGCGGTCGACGAAGCCATCGACCGCTTCGACTGGAAAGCCCGTGGGCTGGAAAAGCCGGACATCTTCCTCCACGGCCAACCTGAGGACGAGAGCAAGGCTTCGGTGCTTTGGGACGGCGAATGGGAAATCACCTGGGTGACGTTCCGCGACATGGGCGGCGCCTTCATGGTGGCGTTGCTCGGCATCTATGTCCTCGTCGTCGGCCAGTTCCGCAGCTTCACCATACCGCTGGTGATCCTCACCCCGATCCCGCTCACCCTGGTGGGCATCGTTCTCGGCCACATGCTGTTCAACGCGCCGTTCACCGCCACCTCGATGATCGGCTTCATCGCTCTGGCCGGGATCATCGTGCGCAACTCGATCCTGCTGGTCGATTTCATCGGGCACAGCCGCAGCCCGGACAAGAGCCTGCGCGAAACGCTGCTGGAGGCCGGGATGATCCGCTTCAAGCCGATCGTGCTGACGGCGGCCGCGGCCATGATCGGGGCGGCGGTGATCCTGACCGACCCGATCTTCCAGGGCCTGGCGATTTCGCTGCTGTTCGGGCTCGCCTCCTCGACCTTGCTGACGGTGCTCGTTATTCCGGCCATCTATATCGTCTTGCGCGACGACGGCCGCCCGTTTCCGGATCCTTGACATGAAACCGACCGACCTCTCCGAACTCAAGGCCAACGCCGTGGTCATGGCGGGACGCCTCAAACTGATGAGCCACCCCGAACGCCTGCTCATGCTGTGCCGGATGGATGAAGGCGAAGTCTCTGTGACCGAACTCGTGGAACTGACCGGACTGTCCCAATCCTCCGTCTCACAGCATCTGGCGATGCTCCGCGACGAGGGCGTCGTCAGCATCCGGGGCGAAGCGCAAACCCGTTTCTACAGCCTCACCGACCCCATCGTTCGCGGCGTCATCCATGCCTTGTGCGAACTGTGCAACGAAGCCGGCAGGTGACCCGATCACATTGAGGCACAGCCGATGAGTGCCCCCGAACCGGTCCTGGTCATCTGCCCGAACTGCTCGACGGCCAACCGGGTGCCGCAGGCCAAGCTTGACGCGGGCGGCAAGTGCGACCGCTGCGGATCGGCGCTGTTCGACGGTCGTCCCGTGACGCTCGACACCCGCAATTTCGATGCGCATCTGACCAAGAGCGGCATTCCGCTGCTGGTCGATTTCTGGGCATCCTGGTGGGGGCCTTGCCGACAGATGGCGCCCTCGTCGAGCGCGGTCAGCTCGACATCGTCATGGAACAACGTCCCTTCTGTCGGGCGATCCAGCCCGCCGCCCGGCGACAACTTTGATATCGCACAGACCGCCGTTGGAGTCTGTCACTGTGTGACTGAATCGATGGGGGATTCCCAATTGGTCTGAGGTGTGATGCAAGCTGCTGGCTGGTGAGGGAGGCCAGCAGCTATGGCCAAGCCTTATTCATTGGATTTGCGCGAGCGAGTTGCTGGGGCGGTTTTGTCGGGTCGATCGTGCCGGGAGGTGGCCTCGACCTTTGGGGTGAGCGTGGCGAGTGCGGTGAAATGGGCGCAGCGGCTGCGCTTGTCAGGGAGCGCCGCTGCAAAGCCGATGGGGGTCGGCGTCCCTGCCTTCTGGCCGATGAGGAGGCATGGCTGTTGGGCGCGGCAAATCCCGGAGCCTCGTTATCTTCGTTGGACAAACAGCGTTGCGGAGGGCATTCTCGACCCGATCTAAATTATTACAAACATTGATTAATATGCTCCGATCGCCCGGTCTGGGCCATAACGGATGGTGGCTGCATGCGCCGGGTCTACCTGATTGCCATTATCGCCCTGCTTGGAATGGCGTCGGTTCTGGCCACGTTGAGCCTGGGGACCGTGCGGGCGTCCACCGAGCGCGCACAGGCCGAAGCGCGGCAGACGCACATCCTGCGCGTGATCTTGGAGGCCGAGCGGCTGGCCACGGCCTTGCAGGCCATGCAGCGCGGCCAGCGGGGCTATCTGCTGACGGGCGACCGGCTGGCGGCAGAACGAGGCGATGCTGGCCCGCCGTGACGCGGAACTTGTCAGCACCCGGCTGCGGCTGGAGCAGATCCTCAACGCCCTGCCCATCGGCGTGGTGGTCTGCGACGCCCCGTCAGGCGCGATCCGGTTTGGAAACAGCGCCGTCAGCTCCATCTTCCGGCATCCGCTGCGGCGATCCGAGACCGTGGACGACTATCACGAATGGGAAGCCTATCATCCCGATGGCCGCCGGGTCGAAAGCGCCGAATTTCCGCTGGCGCAGGTCCTCGCGCGCGGCGAGGAGGTCGAGGGCGAGGTCAACTATCATCGTGGCGACGGCACCATGGCCTGGCTGCGAATCCTGGGCGCGCCGATCCGCGATGCCGACGGAAAGCTTGACGGCGGGGTGGTGGCGGTCGTGGACGTGGACGAGCAGCGCAGGCTGCTGGAACATCAGCGCCTGCTGACGGCCGAGTTGTCGCACCGGGTCAAGAATGTGCTGGCCGTCGTGCAGTCGATTTCGTCGGCCACCTTCAGACGCGCAACATCGCTCGAAGGGTTCAGGACGGCATTCGAAGGCAGGCTGATGGCGCTGTCCGCCGCGCATGAGCTGCTGCTTCGCACGCACTGGAAGAATCTGTCCTTCCTCGATCTGCTCGACGAGGTTCTGGCGCCGCACCGCAGCGCCGACAAGGCGGTGCAGACGCAGGGCCCCGATTTCCAGCTCGAACCAAAGCCCGGCGTCGCGCTGGCGCTGATCCTGCACGAGCTTTCGACCAATTCGGCCAAGCACGGCGTCCTGGCATATGGCGGGCTCCTCTCGATCGACTGGACTTGCGAAGCGACAGAGGGGCGATCGTCGAGGACGAAACCATGATCGCGATGGAGATCGAGGACGCACTGCTCGACGGGGGCTGCGTCGTCCTCGGCATCGCCGGCACGCTGGAGGACGCGTTCGACCTGATCGAACGGAAACGGCCCGATGCCGTGACGCTGGACGGCAATCTGGCCGGCACCCTCAGCGGGCCGATCGCCAGGCATCTGGGCGAGCGCGGAATCCCGTATCTTGTGATCACCGGCTATCTCGAACTGGCCTCTGCCGATCCGTGGCTTGCCGCTGCACCCCGGTTGCAGAAGCCGTTCACGCTCCCCGGCCTGACCCGGGCCGCCGCTCAGCACCTCTGCTAGACCTCAGACATTTGGAAAGGGCCGGTCGTGGGCGCGCCGCCCCCTCACCGCTTCCTGACGAACTCCGCGCGCAGGACGAGGCCCTTGATGCCCTCGTAGCGGCAGTCGATTTCCTGCGGGTCGCCGGTCAGGCGGATCGACTTGATCAACGTGCCGCGCTTCAGCGTCTGCCCTGCGCCCTTGACCGTCAGGTCCTTGATCAGCGTCACCTGGTCGCCGTCGGCCAGCAGGTTGCCGACCGCGTCGCGCACCTCCACCGCGTCGCCCCCGCTGTCACCGGCGCCGCCGCCTTGCGCAGCGGCCAGTTCGGACGCCGGCACCCATTCGCCCGACGCCTCGTCGAACACATAATCCTCGTCGCTGTCGCTCATGTCCTGTCCCCTCAGCGCACCCCCGGGCGCGCCCCGCCGCGCTATAGCGGTCGCAGCGCAGACGCGCCATGCCCCGCACCTACCGCACGCCCTGTCCTACGCCCCTCGCGCCGAGCCATGATGCGCGCCATGCAGAACCGCACGCCCGGCCGGCCCCAGGTCCCGGCCTTCACCCCCGTCCCCCGCAAATATCGCCACGACGGCTGGACCGATGAGCGCCAGCGCGCCTTTATCGAGGCGCTTGCCGACACCGGATCGGTCAAGGCCGCCGCGCGTCAGGTGAACATGTCGCCGGAGGGCGCCTATTATCTCCGCCGCCAGCCGGGCGCACAGGAGTTCGCCGCCGCATGGGAAGCCGCGCTCGACCACGGCGTGCGGCGGCTCGAAGACATCCCGATGGAGCGCGCGATCAACGGCGTAGAGGTGCCGGTATACTCATATGGCAAGCTGATCGGCACGCGCATCGTCCACAACGACCGGCTGCTGATGTTCATCCTGCGCAACCGCGCGGTCGACCGCTTCGGCAGCAGCGCGATGCGCAAGGGGCCGGACGCCGCCACCCGGCAAAAGCTGCGCGCCGAATGGGAGGCCGAGCGCGCCGCGACGGAGGCGGAACGCGGCGAGCAGGCGGTGCAGCGCGTCCGCGCCGAACTCGCCCTGATCCGCAGCCGCACGGCCACCCCGCCGTCGCAGGAGCAGGCCGAGTATGAGGAATGGCTGAAGGCCAGACGCGAGGGGCGGGCGGTGATTTTGCCGGAGGAGTGAGGGGGATGGTGCGGGATGGCAGGTTCCGACGCGATTCACACCGGTCACAGTTTTTAGGCGAAGGACCGCTTTACGGAGCGAAGCCGATGTGTCGGTCGATGTGGGGCTAAGGGGAGGAGTTGGCAAGGCTGGCCGATAGCGTAATGGCCGCCTTCCGCAAACTCGAGGCGGAAATGGACACGGGTGACTGCGCGTAGGTTCTCGCCATTGCGCTGGATGCGATTGCCCTAGGATGCCTGAACCCTTCCCCCGTGGCCTTGATACCTATATTGCAACCAGTATCACCGACTTGGGGGAATAGAATGGCGACGGTAGCAATTCGCACAGCAATCGAGAAAATCCTGAGCGGTTCTATACGGATACCCGCCTTCCAACGGGGATTCGTTTGGACGACCGACAATATCTCTTTTCTCATGGACAGCATTTATCGGAACTACCCGATAGGCAATATCTTGTTATGGCGCACGCGGGAGACCTTAGAAAAGGAACGCGATCTTGGTCCGTTCTCTCTTCCAATGCCGGAGAAGGAATATCCTGTTGATTATGTTTTGGACGGTCAGCAGCGGTTGACGTCTATATTTAGTGTATTTCAAACATCACTTGAAGCAAGTAGTTCAACCGAAGCCTTCGACATTTATTTTGATTTGCAGGCTCCCGAAGGCGCTCTTGAGGATCAGTTCGTCTCAATCATCGAGCCAGGTTCGGATGCCGCCCGATATTTCCCTCTCAGAGCAATTTTCGATACCGCTAGGTTTTTTGAAATCGCCAATGGGCTTTCGAGCGAGCAAAAGACTAAGGTAGTTGAGCTGCAGCGCCGCTTCCAAGAGTTCCAGCTCAACCTTGATGTCATAGAGTTTGAAAATAAAGATGAGATTGCCATTATCTTTGAGAGGGTCAACAGAGCGGGTATTCGCCTAGACGCCTTTCAATTGCTGTCCGCTTGGACATGGAGCAGCGAGTTCGATCTAAACGAATCCATATCTGATCTCGCTAACGAATTAGAGCCATTCGGTTTTTACGAATTGTCTTCCGATCCAAATCTGATGATGAAGTGCTTTGCGTCGGTTGTAAAAGGTGACGCCCAACTAAAGGATGTAGTGAGCCTTCATGGCCCGACTGTACGAGATCGATTTGATGAAATTAAGCGTGGCATTAATGGCGCGATAGACTTTTTAAAGAAGCAGTTGTTGGTAGAGAGTCTATCATTGATGCCATACCCCGCCATGCTAGTTCCGCTCACCGCATTTTTTTCTACTGCAACGGTCAGCGGAGTACATCCAACCGATAGACAGCGTGACGCAATCATCAGATGGTATTGGCGTTCCTGTCTGTCTCGTCGCTACTCTTCAGGCGTTGGCCGGGCGCACGCTGCGGACATAGCGCTTATGAACTCGCTTAAGGCTGGCAATGAGCCTGATATTCTGAAGGCGGTTCGCCCGATTGACGCAGCCTTTTTTGTGGAGAATCGGTTTGCAATTGGGAATGTGAACTCCAAGATATTAATCAATTTACTTTCTCAAAAGCAGCCAGTCAGTCTTCTCTCTGGTGCGAAGATTGACTTGGCCAGAGTCTTACAAAAGGCAAACAAAAATGAGTTTCATCATATTTTTCCGCGGGCACATCTCAAACGATCAGGGCTCGAAAATGACAGGATAAACGCAATTGCGAATATCTGCTTTCTCTCGAAGAGCGACAACAATCGTATCAAAGATAAAGATCCATCCGCCTATATCTCCATGATCACGCGGGAAAAGAGAGCCGAAATTCTAGAAACAAATCTAATTCCGGCGAATTTTTCCTCCTTATCCTATGATGATTTCCTGCGTGAACGATCAAGCTTGATTGCGGCGTATGCAAATTCATTGGCGGGTCTATAAGCGAGATTTTTCTCACAGGGCGTTCACAAGCGGCGAGTAACGCCCGTTTTCTGATGTAGACCGCTTGGCGGCCAAGGACTGCTAATGGCGCAGTGGCGTCCGACAGCTTCATGAGTGGCAGTGACCGATGTCAGCTTAAACAGTCGTTCCCGGCCCGCTCCGGAACGTCAGTGAAGTCCCAGACACGGGTATCCAAATTAGCCGACACCGCGCTTCAAGCGCATCCGCTTTCGGGGATACTCAATAACGGCACCGCCCCGCACAACCGATCCGCCACCCGCTCAGGCCTCGTTAACCTCCGCCATGCCATTGTGCATTCCGGAGACAAAGCCATGCGCCAACCCCTTCTCGACGACGACCGCCGCGCCCGGATCATCGAACATGCGCTGCTCGGCGGCCTCATCAGCGCCGCCGCGCTGATCGCCTTCGCCTCGGTCCTCTGACCGCAGCGCCCCCGGCGCGGCGTCGCGCGCCCGCCCCGGCCCCGCGCCGCCATCCCGGCTTCGCGCCCTTATCTCAGCTTGGCGATCGTCAGCCCGTCCTGCTTGGCGCGGTCCTTTACCGATTCCTCGCTTCGCGTCAGCGCCTTGGCGATGGCTTTCAGCGCCATGCCCTTCTTCGCCAGCGTGTGAAGCTTCTGGATTTCCGCGCTCGTCCACGGCTGGCGATGCCGCTCGAACCCCTCGCCCTTGGCCATCAGTCGTCCTTTCCATCGTCGGGCCAGTCCTCGACCGCCAGACCGTCTATCCGTCCGAACTCGCCGATATTGCGCGTCACCAGCGTCGCGCCCAGCGACAGCGCGTGCGCGGCGATGAGCATGTCGTTGCCGCCGATGGGCGTGCCGCGCCGCTCGATCGCCGAACGCAGCATGGCATAATGGCGATCCGCATCCTCGGTCAGGGCGAGCACGGGCAGGACGGACAGGACCGCCTCCACCTGCGCGGTCAGCCGCGCCGATCCCCGCTTCTCCGCGCCGAACCGCAACTCGGCCGCAACCACGATGCTGGTCGCGACGGCCTCCTCCCCCACGCGCGCGATGGCGCGCGCGACCGGGCCCTGCGGGCGGCGGATCAGGTCTGACAGGATATTGGTGTCGAGCAGATAGCGGATCACAGGCGGGTCACAGATCGACCGGGCCGGGCGGCGGATCGCTCACCTCCGGCCAGTCCTCCTCCACCGGCGACAAGGTGTCGAGCAGCGCCAGCAGCGAACGCGGCGGCGCGGCCTCTATGATGAGGCGCCCGTCCTCCCTGCGCATGATCGCGTCCTCGCCCGGCAATTCGAACTCGCGCGGGATTCGGACCGCCTGGCTGCGGCCATTCTTGAACAGCTTGACGTGACGTGCATCGCCCATGTGCCGGCTCCTTGGCCTATGCCATAGCATAGGCCGGGGGTTGGGGATAGTGCGCGGTCATGTGTCGCCCTATCCTCGTCACATTGATAACCTGTCCGGCAGAAACAGTCGTCACCCCGGACTTGATCCGGGGTCCCGCTGGTCTTCCCCCGCCATCCATCGTCGCAAGAAGCGGACCCCGGGTCGAGCGCGGGGTGACGAACGGAACGCACTGCTGTCCTTCGAGACGGCGGTTCAGCCTGCGGCTTCACCCCCTCCTCAGGACGAACGGGGTTGCCGGAGTCCTCAGCTCTCATCCCCCATGCGCAGCGCGGCGATGAACGCCTCCTGCGGGATCTGGACATTG
>CAZJCT010000056.1:0-16415 GCA_964544675.1 uncultured Sphingobium sp. | reverse complement strand
TTTTGCACGCCGATCACCCCACGAAGGGGGTGCCTATTGCACGCTGATCCTCACGTATAGCTAGGTAATCACCGGGCAATCACCGCAAAAAGTGCAATTTCGCACAGTTGGCGGCAGTCGGCGGCGATATTCTGGTCGCGGTCTGGCACGCGCGTGCTGCGCTGCATGTCCAACATGCGGGTTCGACGAGCCCGCCAACGGCTCCCGAGTTCACCCGCTTCGGACAGGCTGCTAACCCTTGAGCCAAGCACGGATGATGTAGGCCACGACGCCAAGCTCCGCGAAGCCAAGCAGGAAGAGGCCGGGCGCGAACGCGAACGGCAGCCGTTCCGAGCCACGGCTCAGGCTGCGGAAGAAGAAGATACCTGCAATCACAACGAGGATCGGTACCTGGGCGCTCAGGTGGGCGCCCGGTATCTCAAACCAGCGCTGTCAGTAGGCGTAATCGAGGAACGGCGTGGCAGCGCTAACGGCCGCCATGCCGACCAGGGGCGCGACGCCGATCCGCGTGTTCAGCAGTCATCGTTCGCTCGCTCAGTCGCGACAGGATCACGAAAAACGCGGGCACAAACAGCAGTGCAAGGCAAGTCGAGGCGATCATCCCGGAAAAGACCGAAATCCCGATTGATATGCGTGCTGCGGCACCGGCACCGCTCGACAGGATCAGCGGCACCACGCCAAGGATGAAGGCGAGCGAGGTCATCATGATGGGGCGAAATCGCTCCCGGCAAGCGACTATGGCAGCCTCCTCGACGGACTTGCCCGCAATCCTCAGCTCGCGCGCGACCTCGACGATGAGAATGCCGTTCTTGGCCGACAGCGCGATCAGCAGCACCAGCCCGATCTGCACATAGATATTGTTCGGCAGCCCCACTGCCATCAGCGCCCCGACTGTGCCAAGCAATGCCAGCGGCACCGCACCGATCACGCTAAGCGGCAAGAGCCAGCTTTCATACTGCCCCGCCAGCACGAGATAGACGAGGAGGATCGACAGCACGAAAATGATCACCACGGCGCTGCCGGCGAGCTTCTCTTGATAGGAAAGGCCGGTCCACGAATAGGACATGCCACTGGGCATGGTCTCCTCGGCAATCCGTTCCAGCACAGCCAGCGCTTCGCCTGAACTGTAACCGGGCGCAGCCGAGCCGTTGATCGAGGCTGTCGGGTACAGATTATATTGGCCGACCAGCGCCGGACCTTTGGTCCGCTCGAAGCTGGTGAACGCTGACAGCGGCACCATTGCCCCCGTGCGGCTGCGCACTGCCAGCTGGGTGATATCGGCTGCATCCATGCGGAACTCGGTGTCGGCCTGGACGAACACGGTGTAGGTCTGGCCGAAGCGCGTGAACTGGTTGGCAAAGGACGACCCGAGATAGGTCGTCAGCGCATCGAAGGCGACATCGGGCGCCACACCGAGCGCTTCGGCCCGCTCGCGATCCACGCGCACGGCCAGCTGCGGCGCATCGGCGCGGAACGGGGTGAAGGCCTGCTGGATCGCGGGATCCTCGGCGGCCCGCTGGGCGATGGTGTTGGTCACCTCGGCAAGCCGCTGGTAATCGGTGCTCCCGTCAACCAGTTCGGTCTGCATCTGGAACCCGCCTGACAGGCCGAGCCCGGGGATCGATGGCGGCACGGTGAGCAGGATGCTGGCCTCCCGCACCGTGCGGAACTGATCGTTCAGCGCGGCGTATACCGAAGGCAGGTCGGCCCCGTCGATCGCGTCGCGCTCATCCCATGGCTTCAGCACGATGTAGAGCAGGCCGGCGCTGGCCAGCGAGGAATTGTTGTCGAGCGCGGACACCCCATCAATGGCGACCACATGATCGACCGCTGGATGCGCGCGAACGATTTCGGTCATGCGCGCGGTCGCTTGCGTGGTGCGTTCGAGCGTCGCGCCGCTGGGCAATTGCGCGATGGCCAACATGTATCCCTGGTCTTCGGTGGGGATGAAGCCAGTAGGCACGCGCAACAGCCCGACGATGGCGAGCAGGAACAGGCCAAAGCCGATCAGCACCGACAGAGCCGCGCGGCTGACGATCCGCTCGACCAGCCGGACATATTTTCGCTCGCACCACAAATAGGAGCGGTCGAACCCGCGCCGGAAGCGGGCGAGCGGGCTGTTCGGGTTGCTCTTGTTCTCGCCCTCCGGCGTCTTCGCGCGCAGCCACTGGGCGCTCTGCGTGGGTTTCAGCGTCAGCGCGTTCACCGCACTCAGGAATGCCGTCGCGGCAATCACCAGCGCGAACTGGCGATACATCTCGCCGGTCACGCCGGGCAGGAATGCGGCCGGCAGGAACACCGCCATCAACACCAGCGTGATGCCGAGGATTGGGCCGAGCAGTTCGCGCATGGCATGGTCAGCCGCTTCGCGCGGCTCCATGCCTTTCTCGAGCCGCTGGGTGACGCCCTCGACCACGATGATCGCGTCGTCGACCACGATGCCGATCGACAGCACGATGGCAAACAGAGTCAGCAGGTTTATCGAGAAACCGAGCGCGGCCATGATCGCGAACGCACCAATGATGGTGACTGGGACGGTGGTGGCCGGGATCAGCGTGGCGCGCCAGTCCTGCAGGAACAGCAGGATGACGAGCAGCACCAGTATCCCTGCCTCGAACAGCGTTTTGTACACTTCGTGAATCGACGCCTCGACGAAATCGGTGGTGTCGAGCGGGATGGTGTATTCGAGATCCGGCGGGAATTGCGACGCCAGCCTTTCCAGCGTCTCGCGCACGGCCTCGGCGGTCTCCAGGGCATTGGCATCGGGAAGTTGGTAGATCGCCAGCCCCGCCGCCGGCTGGCCGTCATAGGTGAAATTCTGGCCGTAGTTGTTGCTGCCCAGCTCGACCCGCGCGATGTCGCTTAGCCGCGTGATCGGGGCGGAGGGCTCAGTCCCGGTCTTGACGATGATTTGGGCGAAATCCTCCGCCGTCTCGAAACTGCTATCGACATCGACGGACAGCTGCAGCGGCACGCCGCCGCGCGCCGGGGCCGCGCCGATGCTGCCCGCGCTCACCCGCTGGCTCTGCCGGTTAATCGCCGACAGGACATCGTTGGGCTGCAGCCCGCGTGCGCGCATCAGTTCCGGGTCAAGCCATACGCGCATGCTGTACGCCCCCGCGCCAAACACGTTGACGTCGCCTACACCGGGCAGCCGCACCAGTTCGTCGCGGAGCCGCGCGCCGGCATAATTTGCCAGCTGCAGGCTGCTGTATTCGCCGTTGCGGGAGCTGAGCACGACCATCTGGAGGATCGCGGTCGAGCGCTGTCTCGTTACCACGCCCTGCTGCTGCGCTGCCTGCGGCAATTGTGGGGTGGCGATGGCCACGCGGTTCTGCACCAGCACCTGCGCGGTGTTGAGATCGGTCCCCGGTTCGAACGTCACGAGCAGGGAGTAGCGGCCGTCGTTGGAGGAGGTCGACTGCATGTAGAGCATGCCCTCGACACCGTTGACCTGACGCTCGATCGGCCGCGCCACGGTGTCGCGCACAGTCTGTGCATTTGCGCCCGGGGAGGTCGCGGTGACCGAAATGGTGGGCGGGGCAATCGGCGGATACTGCGCCACCGGCAGCACGAGGATCGCTATTCCGCCAATCACCATCATCAGGATGGCGATCACATTGGCGAGGACCGGGCGATCGATGAAGAAGCGAGCGATCACGGCGCGGTCGCCGGTGTCGGCAGGGTCGTCGTGGTGACGCTTACCGGCTTGCCGAGACGGACATTGGCGAGGCCATTGACGACCACCCAGTCCTTGGCGGACAATCCTTTACGGACGACGCGATTGCGCCCCATATCGGCGCCGGTCTCGATATCCCGGCGCTGGGCCAAACGATCCTTGCCGACCACCAGCACGTAATCGCCAAGCGGATCGCTCTGGATCGCCGCGGCGGGCAATTCCATCCGGGGCCTGGTTTCGCCGAGTTCAATCCGCACCCGCGCAAACATGCCTGGCAGCAGGTCGGTCTGGCCACCATCGGGGACGATGGCGCGCGCCTGCAGGGATCCGGTCGATGCGTCGATCCGACGGTCGGCGAAGTCGAGCGTACCGCGATAGCCGTACGTGGACTGGTCGAGCAAGCCGACGGCCACCGGATACCCGCGCCCGACCGAGGTGATGTTCTCTCCCCGCGCCCGCAGCGCTGCGAGGATTTGCAAAACCTGTCGCTCGCCCAGGCTGAACTCGACGTGGACGGGATTCAGTCGCTGGACCGTTGCGAGCCGGGCCATGCCCGCCGAGACGAACGTGCCCACTTCGACGCTGGAGGAGCCGATCCATCCACTGAACGGGGCGCGCACGACGGTGTAGCCAAGGTTGATCCGGGCGAGCCTTGTGTTGGCCGCGGCCTGCTCCAGCGCATGGCGGGAATTGTCGAGATTATTGCGCGAGGTGGCGTCGTCTGCCCACAGACGCTGCTGCAGGTCGTACTGGTCGCGCGCCTGTGCTTGCGCCGCAGTCGCCAGCGCAAGCTGCGCCTCGTAGGGCTCGGGCGCGATCCGGAACAGCGCCTGGCCTTGTCGGACAAAGGAACCATCGGTGAAATTCTTGGCCGAGATTCTCCCCGAAGCCTGCGGCACCAGGTCGACCGAAGTTGACGCAGAGACTGTACCGGTGAGCTCCATGGCGGTCGCATTTTTGGTAATCAACGGGTGTGCGACGGTCACTAGCGGCGGCGCGGTATCGCCGGTGGCACCGGGATCGCCGCAACCGGCAAGCAGCAGGATCGATGTCGCAGCCATTGCCGCGCCAAGGCCTCGGCGGATCATTGCTCTGGTTTTTCCCTTGTTGATGTTCCGTCCAGTTCGTCGAGACGATCGCCCCAGTTCGTTCGCGCGCGCATCCTTTCGCTAGTTTCGGGCGACATCCGTGGCGGCAGGCCGGGTGCCAGCGCGCCGAGCCCGAGCGACCGGTTGAGCGTGACATAGGCGATTGCTGCATTGCCCTGCATCTGCAGCAGGGCATCGCGGGTAGCGTTGTCGTTGAATCCGGCATTTAGGATGTCTTGCCTGGTCGCAGCCCCATCTTCGTAGCGATCGTTGGCGAGCCGGAGCAGGCGCGCGCTCTCCCGTGTTGCCGCGGACAAGGCTGCGACCGTATCGCGTGTGGCGCCATATTGCGCCTGCGCATCGGCGACGTCACGGTGGGCAGCGAGCACGGCCTGCACATAGGCCTGCAGCGCCTGCTCGAACCCAGCGTCCTGCGCTTCGATCTGGCCGACAATCCGATCGCGCCGGAACAGCGGCACGACGAACGACAGTCCGCCGCTGACCGTGCGCCCGCTCCAGTTGAAGATGTCGAGCAGCGAGCCGTTGCCGATCGTGTTGCCGCTAAGCCCGACCGATCCTGACAGGGTAAAGGAGGGATAGAGACTGGCCCGCGCGCTGCTCAGCCGGGCATATTGCGAGCGCGCCGCCAGCTCTGCTTGCAACACGTCGGGCCGCGCCCGCAAGAGGTCGTTCGGTACGCCAGCATCGGGCGGCGCGGGGACAGTCGGGATCGGTGCGGATTGCGCAAGCATTGGCGCGATCTCGGCATCGGTGGTCCCGACCAGCAGGGCGATGGCGTGCCGGCCTTGCTCGACCTCCAGCACCAGCGCGGCGACCGTTGCCTCCTGTTGCTCGGCCGCCAGCCGGGCCTGCGCCGGGTCGCTGGAATCGGTGGCCCCCTGGCGATTGCGCGCTTCGGCCAGCCGCAGGCTCTGGGCTCGCCCCCCTGCGTCGGCGCGGGCCAGCGCCAGCCGCGCCTGGTTGGTACGAAAATCGATATAGGCGCTGGCCAGCTGCCCGATCAGGGAAACGAGAGCGGCATCGTAGGCCTGCTGCGTGCTGAGAAAGGCAAAGGCGTCGGCGCGGGCGGCATTTTTCGCCGCGCCCCAGAAATCGAGTTCCCAGCTGGACTGCAAGGCCAGGCTGTCGAACAGGATCGTGGGATCAATCTTGTCCACGCGCTCGGCTACCGCCGGCGGCACCCGCAGCACGTTGATACCGCCGCCAACGCCCAGTTGCGGACCGCGCGAGGCCCCGCTGCTGCGCATCTGCCCCTGCGCCTGCGCGATCTTGGCTGCGGCGCTCTGCAAACTGGGGCTGGTCTGGATCGCGCGCACTATCAGCGCATCGAGCACCGGATCCTGGAGCTCCCGCCACCAATCGGCGCGCTGTGCGACCGCGTCCGGGCCGGCCTGGCGCGTCCAGGCATCATCCACATGCGTCGGCAGCGGCTCCATGGGCGGGGCCACGGTGCAGCCCGACAAGCAACCGGCGATGACGCTGAGAGTGGCTACGCCAGCACGGGGCCGGGGCCGGTCGGAGCGCACGGCGCGGACCGTCATTTCGCCTTCACCGAGCTGCACCCCAAGAACCGATGATGGCTCCGATCAGCGATCAAATTGAGCCAGGCGAGCGCCCTTGGTGACACCGTTTCGTCTTGCTCGCGGGTATCGGAGGGCCGACCGAACAGCACGCGCCAGGCGTCGCGCAGCGATCGCGCATGCTTGAGGTCGCCCCATAAATTGGCCCATTCGTGGAAGGCGATGACGACTGGATTGTTGCTCGCCAGCCGCTTGGTCAGCCCGTATTTCACTGGTATGTCGGCGCGTTCTGCCTCGAAGGTACCGAACAGGCGGTCGAACACGATCAGCACGCCCCCGAAATTGGTGTCGAGATAGGCCGGATTGGACCCATGATGGACCCGGTGGTGCGACGGTGTGTTCAGCACCCATTCGAGCGGGCCGAGTTTGCCCACTGCCTCGGTGTGGAGGAAGTACTGGTAGCGCAGATTGAGGGTGAGCAGCGTGGCGATCACCAGCGGGTGGAACCCCATCAGGGCCATCGGCAGCAACACCACCCAGCCTCCCGATATCGCGCTGGTCCAGCCGAGACGAAACGCTGCCGGCAGGGTGAACTCGTTGGCCGAGTGGTGCACCGCGTGGCTGGCCCATAGCCAGCGGATCGTGTGGCTGAAGCGGTGTTGCCAGTAATAGAAGAATTCCAGCACCACGAAGCCGATCGTCCAGGTCCGCCAGTCGTCCAAGGCCCAGTGCCACGGCGACAGGCCGAATACCGCGAACATCGCCGCGGCGACGATCCCGCCGGTCAGCAGCTTTGACAAGCCCTGACCCAGCATCACTCCGAGCGTGCCACCCAGCGAGCTGAGATCGTATCCACGCCCGGACCTCTTGCGCCAGGCGAACTCGCCCAGCGCGAAGAGGGTGACGACCAGGACGAAGGCCAGCGAGGGTTGTTCGCCAAACATGGCATGCTCCATCTGGAACGCGTTGCTCCCGGCGTCAGCTCACCGACCCGAGTTGAGGGCGGTCAGTTCGGCCGTGCTCAGGATATTGTCGTTGCTGGTGTCGGCGGCATCAAAGCCAGGCGTGGCACCACTGGTCAGCTCCATGCGCGAAATTCGACCGTCCTTGTTGGCGTCTGCCGCAGACAGCGTGTTGAAGGCCCGATCGAACTGGTCGCGGCGAAGGCGGGGCCGATCGCGGCTGTCGACGAAGCCGTCACCATTGCGGTCCATCCTTTCGAACATCTCGAGGCGCACCAGGTTGAATTCAGCGCGAGTGATCTGACCGTCGCCGTTCCGGTCGGCGCGCGACAGCATCTCCTGCATCTGCTCACGCGATTGCGCGCTGGCGGGCGCTGCAAGCAGGACGCTGGCGGCAATCGCGATCGTTGCAGTCCAGACGGTAATCCGGGGAAAAGTGGTGTGCATTCGGTATCTCCTTTGATGTGATGCAAGGAGAATGCCCGGACGCTGTTGCCTGCGTTTGTCTTCGACAGCACCAATTGTGACGAATTGTTGCCACGCCTGCTGGCGTGCAACCAATGGTGACAATTGCAGGGTTGGAGCCGGCAACCGCGGCGGTTTATCAAGCAGCCATGGAACCGTCTCCCGCCATCCTGCTCGTCGATGACGATCCCGACATCCGTTCCCTCGTGCAGGGGGTGCTCGAGCGGAGCGGGATGCAGGTGAGCACGGCGCAGTCCGTGGCCGATGCCGAAGCTGTCGTCGCCACAGGCCAGGTTGACCTGATTGTGCTCGACCTCATGATGCCCGGCGAGGACGGTCTCTCCTATTGCCGGCGGCTGCGCACGTCTGCACCCGAAATCGCGGTCATCATGCTGACTGCCATGGCCGAAGACGTGGACCGGATCGTGGGGCTGGAGATCGGCGCCGACGACTATCTTGGCAAGCCGTTCAATGCGCGCGAGCTGGTGGCGCGGATCAAGGCGGTCTTGCGGCGGCGCTCGGTCACCGGTTCGTCCGCTGCGACCCCAAGCAGCCCGACCTTCCGGTTCGGTCCTTTCCGGCTGCTGCCCGACCAGATGTCGTTGATCGAGGAAGGGGGCGGCGAGATTGTCCTGACCTCGGGAGAATTCGCATTGTTGCTGGCGCTGGTGGAACGCGCGCCGCGCGTGCTCTCGCGGGAAATGCTGCTCGACCTCTCGCGCGGGGTGAATACCAATCCCTTCGATCGCAGCATCGATTCGCAGATCAGCCGCATTCGGCGCAAGATCGAGACTGACCCCAGACAACCGGCCTATATCAAGACCGTGCGCAATCTAGGCTATGCCTTCGCCGTTGCCGTCACGCGGGAAAACCGCTGATGCGACGGCTGGCCGCGTTGTTCAACTCGATCCTGTTTCGCGTGTTCGGGATGACGTTTGGGGTCCTGAGCGTCGCGTTGCTGCTGTTTGTCGCGGTGCTGCAGACGCCGGCATCGAACCACGTGGCCCAAGCGACGCTGGAGGAAAGCGCAACAAGCATTACAGACTTGGCCTGGCTTCTGGAGGGCGTTTCTAGCGAGACCGAAGCGGCGTTGCTTTCAACCTACAGCAGCAGTTCGCGCGTGGCCCGGATCTCCGCGGGCTTCGATCGTCGTCTCGCCGCGGACGAAAGCAAGCGCCGCCTGCTTGACCGGCAACCTGGCGCGGCCGCGACGCGCGTGCAGCAACGTGAGATCCGCTTCAGGCGCGTCATTTTCTGGGAGTTGCTGCAATCACCGGCCGATGCTCCGCCGCGCCCTTTCAACGCGCTCAATGCCCTGCAGGTCGCGATCGAACTGGCAGACGGCCGCGTGCTCAACGTCTGGCTCGCGCCGTCCTTGCTGTACACCGGGTCGACCTATGGCCTTGTTGTCCTGCTGGGAATTGTTGCCCTGGTCACTCTGATCCTCGGGCTGGCCTTGTCGTGGGTGATCCTGCGCCCGATCCGGGCGCTCGAGCGGGACGCCGAGCTTGTCGGGCTGGCAGAGACGGCACTGCCCGTTGTCGAAACCGGTCCGCGCGAACTCCGCCGGCTCGCCCGGGCTCTCAACCGCATGCGCGCGCGCCTTGCCGGACTGATCCGAGAGCGAGAGCAAATGATGATCGCCATTGCGCACGACCTGCGGACCAGCCTGACGAAGATCCGCCTTCGGACACAGGATGACCAAGGCAGCGCCGTCCAGCAAATCGAGCCAGACCTGGCTCAGATGGAGCATTTGCTGACCGATCTGATGGCCTATGCCCGGGCGGAAAATCCGGTGACAGAGCATGAATTGATCGCGATCTGCGACCTGGTTTCCGCCCTTGCGCAATCTGCGCCCTATGAGGTTACGCTGGAAATGGAGGCAGGCTGCGGGCGGTTCTCGATCGCCGGGAGCAGGATCGCCCTGACGCGCATGTTCGAGAATCTGCTGGAAAATGCGCGCCGCTATGGCGCTGGTCTGGTCCTGGTGCGAATCCGCGAGGCACGGGCCGGCCTGCTGGTCACCATCGAGGATAATGGGCCCGGACTTCCGAATGACAGCCTGCAGCGCGTCTTCGAACCCTTTGTCCGTGGCGAGAGTTCACGCAGCCGGGCCACTGGAGGGACTGGCCTTGGCCTTGGTATCGCACGGGCGATAGCCCACACTCATGGGGCCGAGATCACCCTGGAAAATCGAGACGAAGGAGGATTGCGCGGATGTGTCCTGTTTCCAGTCTCGATGGCGACATTCTAGCCTCGACCATGGAGGCGAACTTTATGTGCAACGTCAGTTTTCGACCAAGTCACGCCGCTCCCGCGAAACTCAAGGAATGTCGGCTCAAGCCGAAACCTGTCATCGCAGGGCCGCTGGTCTCCCTCCTACAAGACACAAAGTTCGCCGGTGCCGCTCTCGACAGCGCCCATATCGGCTCAGTGTTGACGCCAGCCAAAAACTTGTGCTCTTCACCGACCAAGTGTATCCTATTTAGAAAATATGAAGCAGATCGGCTCTAAATTAATCTAGCACGGCCTAATACCTAAGGGGGAATCAGTGCAGCTCGTATCTTTTACAGTGACGAACTACAGAAGTATAACGTCTGCCAAACAAGTTCCACTAACCAATTATTCAGTAATGGTCGGAGCAAATAATGAAGGAAAATCAAATATTCTTCATGCTCTGACTTTGGGAATGGACATTATAGAATCCTTTAAAAATGTCGTTGTGAAGGATCGATTGGGACGAATAAGGTCTACTCGCCCACTTATGTTAGGCCGAGATTCTCGCTACAATTGGTCACGGGATTTCCCGATGGCTCAACAAGGTAACAAGAAGAAGGATTTATGCACCGAAATTTTATTCGAATTTTCTCTCACTCAGAAAGAAAATGAGGATTTCTATAAAGAAATTGGTAGTAGGCTAAATGGAACTTTGCCCGTATTGATCCGCCTTTCTAAGGTCAATACAGATTTAACTATTGTTAAACCTGGACGCGGTTCAGGGGTTCTAAATAAAAAAACAAACAAAATTGCAGATTTTATATCTAGAAATTTAAGTTTCGAATACATTCCTGCAATCCGGACGTCAGACAGCTCAGAAGAGGTGTTGATGGATCTGATTTCCAATGAGCTATCTAGTCTTGAGGTTAACAAAGAATATAAAGAAGCAATAGAAAAAATTGCAAAGATTCAGGAGCCATTTCTAAAAAACCTGTCGGACTCTGTCACTAAAACTATCTCATCATTCCTCCCGTCGGTGACGGCGGTTCATATCGATATGCCTCAAGACGCGAGATATCGAGCATTCCGGCGCGGCCTGCGCATTGAGGTCGATGATGGCAACAAAACTCCGTTGGAACGGAAAGGTGACGGCGTGAAAAGCTTAGTCGCACTTGCACTGATGAGATATGCGTCGGAGTCTTCCACCAATTCAGCGAATTCGATTGTTGCCGTAGAGGAGCCTGAAGCCCATTTGCACCCGCAGGCTATTCATGAACTCCGTGACGTTTTGATCAGCCTCGCTAAAAAAAATCAAGTTATTCTGACCAGTCATTCTCCGCTATTTGTCAACCCGATCAACTTAAAAAGCACTATTGTTGTACGGGAAAGCAAGGCAGCAGTAGCGAAGACTATAGGGGAAATCCGGGACGTTCTAGGCGTTCGCCTATCGGACAACCTACAAAGCGCGCGCCTAGTAGCCGTGGTTGAGGGTGACGATGATGTGATCATTCTCAAGGCCTTTCTGGCTAGCCGATATCCCATTCTCAGATCGGCTATCCAGAGTGGAGACTTGGTGTTTGATGCCCTGGGGGGCGCTTCTAACTTGTCCTACAAAGTTCGTATGTACAGAACTTCAGCAACGTTAGTTCAATGCTTTTTGGACGATGATGACGCAGGGAACACGGGGGTTAAAAAGGCTCTGTCGGACCATTTGATCAGGGTGTCGGACTATAATCTTATCATTGTTCAGGGACAGAACGAATCTGAATTGGAAGATGTGCTAGATCCGAAAAAGTATAAGGACGCCATGGTCCGCGAATATTCAGTTGATCCCACGATTGTTCCTCCTGGAGCAAAAGGAAAAAAATGGTCGGTAGCGATGGAAAAAAGATTCCAGGCTCATGGAAAAAAGTGGGATGGCAACGTCGAGATGCAATTAAAGGTGTGGCTGGCTCGCTACGTTGAAGCAAATATCGAAGATATATTCGTTGAAGCGAAAATAGCTCCGCTTGACGCTTTCGCGAGATCCTTGATCGCCAAGCTGAATGTTGACTAATGGATATAGTATATTTTTCAGATCAATAGGTCGTCAATCGTGAATCTATCTGCAAACACCGGCCGATAACCAGACATTCCGAGATCGACCAGCTTTTTCCTTTCCCTGCCGTTTCTTGCGGTCTTCGCGAACGTCCGTTGTTCGGCTGAAAGCCGCCCTTTCGGCGCAGTTCCGGGAATGGCGAGTTTGTCCCACTTTTCGACTTTCGAGCTTCAACGTACGGAACTTGCAACGAGCTGGCATAAAGCAGAAGACCTTATGTCCTAGCCGGAGAAAAGTAATCACCGGGCAATCACGTGTTTCCCTGAGATATTTAATAATCGTAGTGACTTAGAGTAAGAACGGCGGCAATCTACGGCTCTGGCGCATCAACGGCGGCGATATCTCATGTACCAGACCTCATGTCCCTGCCGCCGGGCCTTGGCCTCGTAGCGCGTCTCCGGCCAGCCGCCGGGGCGGATCAGGAACTGATCGGGGCGCTCGCACAGCCATTCGAAGTCGGCGCGGCCGGCCATCTGCATCAGCGCCCAGCGCAGATAGACCGGGTGGTCGGTCGAGAAGCGGAACTCGCCGCCCGGCTTCAGCTTGGCGGCGATCATGGAGATCGGACCGGGGTTCATCATTCGCCGCTTGGCGTGGCGCGCCTTGGGCCAGGGATCGGGGTGCAGAAGATAGACGAAGCTCAGCGAGCCATCGGGCAGGCGCGACAGCACGTCGAGGGCGTTGCCCATGTGAAGCCGGACATTGGTCAGCCCCTTGTCGCGGACATGACCAAGCGCGCCGACCACGCCGTTGAGAAAAGGCTCGCAGCCGATCAGCCCATGATCGGGCAGCAGGTCGGCGCGGTAGGCGAGATGCTCGCCCGCACCGAAACCGATCTCGAAATGCAGCGGCCGATCGTCGCCGAACAGGGCCGCGCTCGACAGCGCGCCGTCCTCCGGCACGGCGATGGCGGGGAGCAGCCGATCGACCAGATCCTGCTGCGCGGGACGCAATTTGTGCCCCGACTGACGGCCGTACAGGCGGTTGAGCGTGGTGGGATCGCCGGACTTGAATGCGGTCATGCGGCGCCGGTTAGCGGATGACGATCCGCTTGGCGAGTATGATGGCGCCTATTTGCGCGACGCGAGCGAGCTGCACGCCCCGATGCGGCGCGCCTCGATATCCAGTTCGAACGGCTCGCCCGCAGCGATGCCTTGCGAACGGATCTGGACGAGGCGGGGCGTCTCGACGCGGATGTCGGTGCGGCCATGGCCCGAGCGGCGGCACTGATAGGTCACGATCGCCCGGTCGGCCTGGTTGTCGACGATGAAGCGCTCGCAGGCTTCGGCCGGATGGCGCGGCTGAAGCAGCGCGGACAGGTCGCTGACGCACAGCCGATCGCCGCCAGCCTGCGAGCCACGCTCGCGCAGCAGCCATTCGCCCGGTTCCACCGTCTGAAGCGCGCGCACCGGAGCCGGCCGCGTGTTCGCCGCAGCGGGAGCACCCGTCCACAGGATCGAAGCCAGCACCATGCCGGCGGCCACCCGAATCATCTTCAACGCCTTCCTTCCCGGACACTTGCCAGGATGAATATCACACAAGCGAAATGGTTGGAATTTCACTTACCATCTTGTTGACAACAGGCAGCAGCAACGGTCCAGCTTACTGCCGTGTCCTTCTATCCCAGATGGACGCTGACCAAGGCGTTTTCAAGGCGCAGGGGCTTCAGAGCTCCCCGAGCGGAATGGCGAAGTCGCGCGAGCAGAATTTGCAATCCACGACGATCATCCCGTTTTCGTCGGCCATGTCGGCCCGGTCCTCGGCCGGGAACTGGGCCAGAACGCTGCGATAGTGCGCGACATCGCAGCGGCAGCCCTTGACCAGCGGCCGCTCCTCGGTGACCCGCACTTCCCCTTCCTCATGGAACAGCCGCCATACGATGTCGCGCATCGACAGGTCGGCTGCGGTCAGTTCCTGATCGCTGAGGGTGCGGGCGAGCGCCATCGCATGTTCCCAGTCGGGATGGTCGTGGCGGACATGCAGCCGCTCGCGCCCCACCTCGCCCTCGGGCATGTGCTGGACGAGCATGCCGGCGGCGCAGCACTGGCCTTCGCGGAAGCGAACCGCGATCTTGGCGACGCTGGGCACCTGTTCGGACTGGCCGAAATAAAATTCGGCGGCCTGCGCCAGCGACTCGCCCTCGATGGGCACGATCCCCTGATAGCGCTCGCCGGTCGACGCCAGGTCGAAGGTGATGCCGAGAAAGCCCTTGCCGAGCAGCTCCGTAAGCGACGGCGCCTCACCCAGCTCGGCGATCCGGTCGGGATCGTAATCGGCATAGGCGCGCACCGCCCCGTCCTTGAAATCGGCGACGAGCAGCGACACGATGCCCGCCTCGGTCTGCGCCTGGAGCGTGAGCTGCCCGTTCTCATCCTTCAGCATCGTGCCGAGCAGCGCGGCGAGAACGAGCGCGTCCGCCACCAGATGCGCGATCACCGGAGGATAGGCATGCGCCGACAACACGTCGTCCATGACGTCGTTGAGCCGGACCAACCGCCCGCGCACATTGCGGCCGGGCACGATGAATCCGATCGCGGTGTCGGCGTCGATCACCGTCGACGCCTGCGCACGCTTCATGCCAAAACTCCGAACGCCCACAACAGGATCGACTTCTGCGCGTGAAGGCGATTTTCCGCCTCGTCCCAGATCAGCGAGCGCGGGCCGTCGATGACACTGTCCACCACTTCCTCGCCGCGATGCGCGGGCAGGCAGTGGAGGAAGCGCACATCGGGCTTCGCCAGCGCCATCAGCGCCTCCGTCACCTGATAGGGCATCATCGCCGCCAGCTTTTCCTCCGCATGCGCCTGCCCCATCGAGACCCAGGTATCGGTGACCACGACATCGGCGTCGCGCGCCACCTCGACCGGGTCTTCGGACAGGATGATGCTGGAGCCGGCAGCGCGCGCCCCGCGAATGAAAGCCTCATCGGGCGCATAGCCGTCGGGGCAGCCGATCCTGAGGTCGAACTTCATCAGGCCCGCCGCCTCAATGATGGAATGGAGGACATTGTTCCCGTCCCCCAGCCACGCCCACTGGCTACCCGGCAGCGCCAGGCCATGCTCGATCACCGTCATCAGGTCGGCGACGATCTGGCACGGATGCGACAGGTCAGTGAGGCCGTTGATGACGGGCACGCCCGCATAGTCCGCCATCTCGACCGCCTTGGCATGATCGTCGGTGCGGATCATGATCGCGTCAGCCATGCGGCCAAGGACGCGCGCGGTGTCGGCGACGGTCTCGCCCCGGCCGAGCTGGGTGGTGCCGCCGTCGAGGATCACCGAGCTGCCGCCAAGCTGGCGGATCGCCATGTCGAACGACACGCGCGTGCGGGTCGAGTTCTTCTCGAACACCATGGCCAGCGTCCGGCCGGCCAGCGGCGCGTCGGCATCGGGCGTGCCGCGCGGCATCGCCGCCCGCGCGGCCTTGCGGTCGATCGCATCGGCGATGATCGCCGCGATCGCGTCGCCGCCCGCGTCTGCCAGATTCAGGAAACGCCGCGCGGTCATAGCCGATCACTCCGTTCGCTTCGAGCCCCTTCGACTGCCTGCCAAGGCAGGCGCTCAGGACAGGCGCAGTCGAGAAGCGTTCGCGCGACGTGTCTCGACACGCTCGACACGAACGGGGCCAGTGCCATCATGCCGCCTCCGGCATTTTGTAGCTCGCCGCGCCCGCCGACAGCTTCTCGATGAACTCCGCGATATGGCTTTCCTCGACGATCAGCGGCGGCAGGATTCGCACGACATTGTCGCCCGCCGACACCGTCAGCAGCCCGTGGTTGTCGCGCAGATGCGCCACGAAATCGCGGCTTTCGACCTTGAGGCGGAGGCCGATCATCAACCCCTTGCCGCGCACCAGGTCGAACAGATGATCGTAGTTGGGGATGAGCTGTTCCAGGCTCGCCCGCAGCCGCTCGCCCATCGCGTTGACATGATCGAGGAAGCCTTCGCCGGTGACGACGCCCAGCACCGCCTCGCCCACCGCCATGGCGAGCGGATTGCCGCCATAGGTCGACCCGTGGGTGCCGGCCACCATGCCGCGCGCGGCCTTTGCGGTGGCGAGGCAGGCGCCCATCGGGAAGCCGGCGCCAATGCCCTTGGCACTCGCCATGATGTCGGGCGTGATGCCGTAAAGCTCATGCGCGTAGAGCGTGCCGGTCCGGCCGAAGCCCGCCTGCACCTCGTCGAGCACCAGCATCAGGTCGTGCGCGTCGCAATAGTCGCGCAGGCCCTTCATGAAGGCGTCGCTCGCGGGGGTGATGCCGCCCTCGCCCTGGATCGGCTCGACCATGAACCCCGCCGTATGCTCGTCGACCAGCGCCAGCGCGGCGTCGAGATCGTTGAACGGCGCATAGGCGAAGCCCGGCAG
>CAZJCT010000055.1:0-16553 GCA_964544675.1 uncultured Sphingobium sp. | reverse complement strand
ACAAGCCGATGTCGGACATCAACACTACGCCCCTCGTGGACGTCATGTTGGTTCTCCTCATCGTTTTCCTGATCGCAATTCCGGTCGTTATTCAGACGGTCGAGGTCGAGCTGCCCAACGTTGCGTTCGAGCCCACCACCACGAAGCCGGAAAACGTTTCGCTGAGCGTGCTGAGCTCGGGCGGCAACTGTGAAGTCTACTGGAACGTGACCAAGGTGAACTCGGAGGACCTTCTCAACCGTGCCGTCAACAAGCTGAAGGCCGACATCGAGAAGGCGGGCGGCGTCGAGAATATGAACCCGGAGGACCTTCCTGAGGTTCACATCCGCGGCGACATCAACACGCCGTGGCGCTGCGTCGCGGGAACGATCTTCACCATGCAGATGGCGGGATATCCCAAGGTGGGCTTCATTTCGCAGCCCGATCCGGGTTCGATCTCGGTTCGTCGGCTCTAATCACGATTTCAGGAGAGTTTCGCTATGGCAATCAGTGGCGGCAGCGAAGACGGCGAACCGATGATGGATCTGAACACGACGCCGTTGATCGACGTCATGCTCGTGCTCCTCATCATGTTCATCATCACCATTCCCATCCAGACGCACGCGGTGAAGATCGACCTGCCGCAGAACAGCGACGACCAGAGCACGCCGCCGATCGATCCGATCAAGAACCGGCTGACGACGGACCCGCGCGGCACGATCTTCTGGAACGGTGCGCCGATCGATCTGGTGACGCTTCGCCAGTATCTGAACCAGACCAAGGGCATGACGCCCGAGCCCGAACTCCAGTTCGAGCCCGATCCGGCGACCCGCTATGTCGTCGTCGATAACATGCTCGCGGTCATCAAGCGCAGCGGCGTGACCAAGCTGGGCTTTGTCGGCAACGAACGGTACGGCAACTTCTGATCGGATCGGTCGCGACCTGCCCGGCGCGGCAGGTCGATGCGCTGGGTACAGAGAGCCGGGTCCAGACGGCTGCGAACGAGCAGTTGGGTTCAGGCAGCTGGTTACAGACAAAGGGGCGGGTTCTTCCCGCCCCTTTTGCTATATGTGGCGCTCGTGGCGGGAGCGGACGCCTGGGCCCTGACCATCGCGGCCCCGCGGCTCGGCCATTGCCAGCCGGGCCCTGCCAACCGTCACTTTCCACCACGTCCCAGCAGTCGCGGGCCGTTAACAATCAGCTAATCACTGCGGGCTTAGATTGCTCGAATGGCCGTGTCATCGTCACCGCAGCCGTTCGAGCCGGAGCTTCGCCATTGCTCGCGACTGGTGTCGCGACAACAGGTGCTGATCGGCGTCAAACTGCGACGCCGGGGTGAGAGCTGGTTCGCGAGCCGCGTGACCGATATCTCCCGCGACGGCTTCCGCCTCACGACCTTCGTGAAGCTGGAGGCCGGCATGGACGTCTGGATCATGCTGCCGGGCTTCGAGGGACGCCGCGCCAAGGTGGCATGGGTGGGCCATCATGAAGCCGGATGCACCTTTGAGTCGCCGCTTCACGACGCCATCCTCGATTATATCATCCGCATGTCGGACCCGGCCGCCCGCGGCTGAAGCGGCGGGGGCGGCCGATTGTGCGCGACGTGCCCTGATCGCTCGGTCAGTTCGCGGCGAACTGGAGGCTGGCAAGCCGTGCATACAGGCCGCTGCCCTCGGTCAGGTCGGCATGGCTGCCGCTCTCGACGATCCTGCCGCCGTCCATCACGATGATCCGGTCGGCGGCGCGCACCGTGGCCAGCCGATGTGCGATGACGATGGTCGTCCGCGATCCCATCAGCCGTTGAAGCGCGATCTGCACCGCGCGTTCGGACTCCGCATCGAGCGCCGAGGTCGCCTCGTCGAGCAGGAGCAGAGGGGCATCGCGCAGCAGTGCGCGGGCGATCGCCACGCGCTGGCGCTGGCCGCCGGACAGGCGCGCGCCGCCTTCGCCCAGATAGGTGTCGAGACCCTGCGGCAGAGTACGCAGGAAATCCTCGGCATTGGCGAGCCGCGCGGCCTCCCACAGCTCTTCGTCGCTTGCGTCCCAATGGCCATAGCGCAGATTGTCGCGCGCCGACGCGGCGAAGATCACCGTTTCCTGCGGAACGAGGGCCATCTGGTTGCGGGCCTCGACCGGGTCGAGTTGGGTCAGCGGAACGCCGTTCAGCCGAACCTCGCCCTCGTCCGGGTCGTAGAAGCGCGACGCGAGCTGAAGAACGGTCGACTTGCCTGCCCCTGACGGCCCGACGAGCGCGATCGTCTCTCCCGCGCGCACATCCAGGCTCACGCCGTCGAGGGCCGCCATCTCCGGCCGCGTCGGATAGCGAAAGCGCACGGCATCGAAGGTGATCCGCGCGGGCGCCTCGACCGGCACGGGCCGGGGCGTGGCGGGTGCGCGGATGTCGGGCGTCTCCGCCATCAGCTCGGCCAGACGCCCTGCCGCGCCCGACGCGCGCAGCAGATCGCCATAGACTTCCGACAGCGACCCGAGCGCGCCCGCCACCAGCGCGCCGGTGATGACGAAGGCGGCGATGCTGCCGCCCGACATGCGGCCGCCGGCGACGTCGAGTGCGCCTTGCCACATCAGCAGGGTGATCGACCCGAAGACAAGAGCGATGACGATCGCCGTCATCACCGCGCGCACCGCGATCCTCCGCCGGGCGGCCATGAAGCCTTCCTCGACCGCGCCGGCGAACCGCTCGGTCTCGCGCTGCTCCTGGCCGAACGACTGGACGACCTTCATCGCGCCGAGCACTTCGGTGGTCAGGCTGCCGATCGCCGCCATCCGGTCCTGGCTCGCTCGCGACAGCGCGCGAAGCCGCCGGCCCATCAGGATGATCGGCGCGAGGATCAGTGGGATCGCGACCAACAGCAGCGCGGTCAGCTTGGGCGCCAGCGTGAAGAGATAGATGATCCCGCCTATGCTGGTGACGATGTTGCGCAGCGCGACGGAGAAGGTCGATCCGACCACCTGCTCGATGATCGCGGTGTCGCCCGTCATCCGCGACGCGATCTCGGCGGGGCGGTTGACCTCGAAGAATCGCGGGGACAGCCGCAGCAGCCGCGATTGCGCGGCGACGCGCAGGTCGGCGACCACCCGTTCGCCGAGCCAGGAGACGAGGTAGAATCGCGCGGCCGTCGACAGGGCAAGGACGGCGACGATCATCAGCAGATATTCGAACCAGCGCCCGATATTGCCACCGGCACCGCCCTGCGCGAATCCCCGGTCGATGACGAGTTTGAACCCACTGGGTATCGCCAGCGTCGCCGCCGACGTCAGCACCAGCGCGGCCAGCGCGCCCGCGATCACCCAGGGGTAGCGGCGCGCAAAGCGCCAGACGACCGTCAGATCGCCCAGGTTGCGTCCACTCCGGGCGGATGCCGTGTCGGTGTCTTGGTCGGGGGTGCGGGAACGTCGGGCCATGACCGGCCGTTTAGTCAGCGTGACCGACCGTGCAAACCGCTTTTCGACAACCCTCGACAATAGGGGGCTCGTCCCGCAGGGAAAGGGTGATAAGCCGCTATCCTTAACATGGTTGCGCGAGCGCAGCGGCCCTGCTTGTTAATGTCTCAACCTTTACCATTTAGATTGGTTTGCGGCTGACGGAAATTTCAGCGCAGGCCATTTGAGGACGTCCCATGCTCTACAGCGCCTACGAACTGCAACGCAACATACTGGCCGGAGCCAGCGCGATGGCGACTGCCGGGGCGGAGTTGCTGCAGAATCCGGCCAATCCCTTCGCCTATTTTGGCGGGGGACCGATGCTTGCCTCGGCGCTGGATGTCTTTGCGCATGCTGCGGCGCCGCGCGGCAAGCCCGCGTTCGGCATCGTGGAAACGCTGGTTAACGGCAAGTCGGTGGCGGTCCATGAGGAGATCGAGGCGCGCAAGCCCTTCGGACAGCTCAAGCACTTCATCAAGGAAGGCGTCGAAGCAGGGCCAAAGCTGCTGATCGTCGCGCCGATGTCGGGACATTTCGCGACGCTGCTTCGCGGCACCGTCGAGCGGATGGTTCCGGGCCATGACGTGTACATCACCGACTGGCGCGACGCCCGCCTGGCGCCGCTGTCCGACGGCAGGTTCGACCTCGACGATTATATCGATTATCTGATCGGCTGGCTGGAGCATATCGGCCCCGGCGCGCATGTGCTGGCGGTCTGCCAGCCGTCGGTGCCCAGCTATGCTGCGGTCGCGGCCATGTCGATCGCCGACCATCCCTGCCTGCCGCGCACGCTGACGATGATGGGCGGCCCGATCGATACGCGCGAGGCACCAACGGCAGTGAACGAACTCGCGCAGCAGCGGCCGATCAGCTGGTTCCGGCAGAATGTCATCACGACGGTGCCGGTGTCGCATCCCGGCGCGGGGCGTCAGGTCTATCCCGGCTTCCTCCAGCTCGCTGGCTTCATGTCGATGAACCTCGGCAACCACATGCTGAGCCACTGGGCGATGTTCAAGCATCTGGTCGATGGCGACGACGAAAGCGCCGAGGCGACCAAGCGCTTCTACGAGGAATATCGCTCGGTGTGCGACATGACCGCCGAATTCTATCTCCAGACGATCGAAGAGGTGTTCCAGAAGCACTCGCTGCCGAAGGGCGAGCTGATGCATCGCGGTGTGCGCGTCGATCCCGGCGCGATCCGCAAGACGGCGCTGCTGGCGATCGAGGGCGAGAAGGACGATATCTCCGGCCTTGGGCAGACGAAGGCGGCACTGACCATCGCCACGCACCTGCCCGACGACATGAAGCTGCATTATGTGGCGAAGGATGTCGGCCATTACGGCATCTTCAACGGCAGCAAGTGGCGCAAGCGCATCGCCCCGGTGCTGGAGGAATGGATTGCCCGGCACAACGGCTGAACGTCAGTTGAGGCGTAGGGGCGGACATCCATGACGCGAACGGTCTCGGCGACCGTCGAGCGCTGGCCCGTGGCTGGCAGCTTCGTCATCAGCCGCGGCGCCAAGACCCATGTCGATGTCGTCCGCTGCGTGGTGACGGATGGCAACCATCAGGGTTTCGGCGAGGCGACGCCGATTTACTACAAGGGCGAGACGGCGGAGGACTCCGCCGAGGCGATCCGTCGTTATGCGGGCGAACTCGACCGGGCGGCAGTCAACGCGGCCATGGCGGCGGGTGCGGCGCGGAGCGCGCTTGACTGTGCCCTCTGGGATCTGGAGGCGCGGCAGAGCGGCAAGCCGGTCTGGGCGCTCGCCGGCCTGTCCGCAGCGCCGGTGGCATTGCAGACGGCCTTCACCATCAGCGTCGATAGTCCAGCAACGATGGAAGCGGCGGCCGCGCGCGCAGCCGGTGCCGGATACGCCCTGCTCAAGTGCAAGCTGACGGGGACGGGCGATGTCGAACGCGTCGCCGCCGTCCGCAGGGGTGCGCCCGCTGCCCGGCTGATCGTCGATGCGAACGAAAGCTGGGGCGAGGCGGATATCGCGCGCGAGGCCTCCGCAATGGCGGAGCTGGGCGTCGAACTGATCGAGCAGCCGGTGCCCGCCGGTCAGGACGAGCGGCTTTGCGACATCCGCTCGCCCGTGCCCTTCTGCGCCGACGAAAGCTGCCAGACCAGCGCCGACCTGGACCGGCTGTCGATGTACGACGCGATCAACATCAAGCTCGACAAGGCGGGTGGCCTGACTGAGGCGCTTCGCCTCGCAGCGGGCGCAAGGGCGCGCGGTCAGTCGGTGATGGTCGGCTGCATGCTCGGCACATCGCTCGGCATCGCGCCCGCCTTCCTGGTGGCGCAGGGCGCGCGCTGGGTCGATCTCGACGGCGCGCTGCTGCTGGAGCGGGACCGGGAAGGCGCGCTGAAGGCCGAGGCCGGAATGCTGCTCCCGGGCAGCTTATGGGGCGGTTGACGACCCATCCTCGGGTCTGATCGCCACCGTCTGCGCATAGGGCATGATCATCTGTCCGTCGGGCGCAGCGGTGAAGGTCGTCTGCGTCGGATAAGCGAACTCCAGCCCCCGCTCGTTGAAGGCGCGAAGAATGCCGATGCCGATGCGGTGGCGAAGCGCGTACACCTGATCCCAGTCGCCCGTCACACTGTCGAACTCGACCTCGAAATCGAGCGAGCTGGCACCGAAGCCGATGAAACCGCTGCGCACGAAAATCTGCCCTTCGCCCTCGACCACCGCGCGCAATATGTCCGGGATGGCGGCGCACGCATCGGGATCGGTCTGGTAGATGACGCCGATCGCGAACCTGATCCGGCGATGGTCGAGCCCGGCATAGCTCGTCAGCTCCTTGTTCAGAAGCTGGGTGTTGGAGATGATTTTCTTCTCGCCGGTGATCGCGCGCAGCCGCGTGGATTTGAGGCCGATTCGCTCGACCGTTGCGGTGGTCGCGTCATAGGCGACGGTCTCGCCCTTGCGGAACGGCTTGTCGAAGATGATCGACAGCGCCGCGAACAGGTCGGCGAAAATGCCCTGCGCGGCCAGGCCGATCGCGATGCCGCCAATGCCGAGACCGGCGACGAGGCCGGTGACGTTGACGCCGACATTGTCGAGCACCACGACGATGGCAATGGCGAACAGCGCGACCGATACCAGCAGCCGGATGATGCCCATCGCGTTGATCAGCGTCTCGCTGCCCGCATCGGCGTCGGCATGACGCTCGACCAGCCCCAGCACGATTTCGCGAAGCCATAGGGCGACCTGGAACGCGGCGACGACCGTGAACAGGAAGGCGATGGTGTCGGCCAGCCAGTCGGGTGGATTGGCATAGCCCATGACAAGTCGCGCGGCGGCGAGCGCCATGAAGGGGTGGGACGTGCGGGCAATGGCTCGCCCCGCCACGGTGGGCAGCCCCATGCCGGAACGGCGACGGGCGAGCCGCGCGCCGAGCCCGCGAATGCTGTTGAGCACGAGATAGATGACGAGCGCGGCGATCACCGCGATCCCTACATCGCTCCAGTGCACGCTCAGCCAGTCGCGGACATCGCCCGCGATGTTCGCCGGATTTTCGAACGGCAGGTCGATTTTGGGGGCCGCGACGGCGGGCGTGCTGCTGTTGACGGCGAACGGCATGGCATTCCTGTGTTCAGACGGTGAAAAGCGGCGCGCCGGGATTGTGTCCCGGCTGTCTAGCCGCGGATGGCACTCAATATGTAGTTCAGGCCCTGGTCCTCGCTGAGCGTAAAGCCTTGGGCGGGGCCGAAGGCGATGCCCGTGCGGGTTACGACCGACAGGCCGTGGCGCGCCAGGATCGTCTCCAGCTCCTCGGGTGTCAAAAACTTGCCCCAGTCATGGGTTCCGCGCGGGATCATGCCCAGTCCCTCGCCAAGCGTGATCATTGCGACGCGCGAGCGCGCAGTGCGGTTCGGCGTCGACAGGATCATAAGCCCGCCGGGGGCGAGCAGCCGCGCCAGATGGCCGACGAACACATCGGGATCGGCGACATGCTCGATGACCTCGAGGCAGGTGACGAGGTCGAACGGAGCCTCGGCCAGATCCTCTATGCGTCCCTGGCGATAGCTGATGGCGAGACCCTGGCTCTCCGCATGGTCGCGCGCGGCCGCGATGCTGTCGGGCGCCGCGTCGAGACCCGTCGCGTCAGCGCCGAGCCGTGCCAGCGGCTCGCAGACGAGGCCGGCACCGCAGCCGACGTCGAGGCTCCGCTTGCCCGCCAGCGGACGCAGCGCATGCGAATCCGTTCCCCAATGGCTGTCGATCGCCCGCCGGATGAAGCGCAGCCGCACCGGGTTGATGCGGTGGAGCATCGCGCTCGATCCCCTGGGGTCCCACCATTGCGCGGCCTGCGCGTTGAAGTGGTCCACCTCGCTCTGGACGATGCTGGTGCGGGATTCGGTCGTGGTCGGGGCGTCGCTTGCCATGGCGGGTCCTGCTGACTAAAGGGGGCGCCTGTTTTCGGGGGCGGGTTCTTCCGATCCGCTGTTCTAGACAAATCGACGGGAAAGCAAACGGCAAAGCCATGGCGCGCATCGTGATGAAGTTCGGGGGAACCTCGATGGCGGGCATGGACCGGATCCGCAACGTGGCGGCGCGTGTCGCCCGCGTGACGGCTCAGGGCCATGAGGTCGCGGTCGTGGTGTCGGCCATGGCGGGGGAGACCAACCGTCTGGTTGCGTTCTGCGAGGATGCGAGCCCGCTGTACGATCCGGCGGAATATGATGTCGTCGTCGCGGCTGGCGAGCAGGTGACGAGCGGCCTCCTCGCCATGACGCTCAAGGCGATGGGCGTCGATGCGCGGAGCTGGCTCGGCTGGCAGTTGCCGATCCGCACCGTCGAAGCCCATGCGAAGGCGCGCATTTCCACCATCGAGACCGACGGCATCGATGCCGCGATGAAGGCGGGGCAGGTCGCGGTGATCCCCGGCTTTCAGGGCATGATGGAGGACGGCCGCGTCTCCACGCTCGGCCGGGGCGGCTCCGACACCTCGGCGGTGGCCGTCGCTGCCGCGCTAAAGGCCGACCGCTGCGACATCTATACCGACGTCGACGGGGTCTATACCACTGACCCGCGTATCGTCAGCCGTGCCCGCAAGCTGGGCATGGTGACCTATGAAGAGATGCTGGAACTCGCCAGCGTCGGTTCAAAGGTGCTCCAGACCCGCTCGGTCGCGCTTGCCATGAAGGCGGGCGTGCGCGTGCAGGTGCTGTCGAGCTTTGAAGAGCCTACCGAAAACGACCTGCCCGGAACGCTGATCGTCAGCGAAGAGGAAATCGAGGACAGCAAGATGGAACGCCAGCTCATCACCGGCATCGCCCACGACAAGAACGAGGCGAAGATCATCGTGACGCGCGTGCCCGACAAGCCCGGCGCCGTCGCGAGCATCTTTGGCCCGCTGGCCGAGGCGAGCATCAACGTCGATATGATTATCCAGAATGACAGCAAGGATACCGAGGAGACCGACGTCACCTTCACCGTCCCGCGCACCGACCTGGCGCGCAGCGTCGACATTCTGGAAGGTCGCAAGACCGAGATCGGTTTCCGCCGTATCATCACAGACAGCGAGGTGGCGAAGGTCAGCGTCGTCGGCGTCGGCATGCGCAGCCATGCGGGCGTCGCCGCGTTGATGTTCAAGACGCTGGCCGACCGCGGCATCAATATCGAGGCGATCTCGACCAGCGAGATCAAGGTCAGCGTGCTGATTGACGAGGATGAGACCGAACTCGCGGTGCGCGTCCTTCACACCGCCTACGGGCTCGACGCGCCGGCGGCCGCTTGACCGGCATGGACAAGCTGAAGGCGGCGATGGCGCGCGGAGCCGGGTTCCTCGGTTCTGAATGGGCGATCATGTGCGGCGCGATGAGCTGGGTCTCGGAGCGCAATCTGGTGGCGGCGATCAGCAATGCGGGCGGCTTTGGCGTCATTGCCTGCGGCGCGATGACGCCCGAGCTTCTGGATGCGGAAATCGTCGCGACAAGGGCGCTCACGTCGCGCCCCTTCGGCGTCAACCTCATCACCATGCACCCGCAGCTGATGGAGCTGATCGCCGTCTGTGCGCGGCATGATGTCGGGCACGTCGTGCTCGCCGGCGGGCTGCCGCCCAAGGGCAGCATCGAGGCGATCAAACAGGGCGGGGCGAAGCTGATGTGCTTCGCGCCGACGCTGGCGCTCGGCAAGAAGCTGATGCGTTCGGGTGCCGATGCGCTGATCATCGAAGGGATGGAGGCGGGCGGCCATATCGGCCCCGTGGCGACGAGCGTTCTGGCGCAGGAAATCCTGCCCGAGCTGGGTGATGCGCTGCCCGTGTTCGTCGCCGGGGGAATCGGCCGGGGCGAGGCGATCGCCAGCTATCTCGACATGGGCGCTGCGGGCGTCCAGCTTGGCTCGCGCTTTGCGTGCGCCAGCGAAAGCATCGCCCATCCGGCGTTCAAGAAGGCCTTCTTCCGTGCGTCCGCGCGCGACGCGGTGACGAGTGTCCAGGTCGATCCGCGCCTGCCCGTCATCCCCGTCCGCGCGCTTCGCAACCAGGGAACCGAGGCGTTCGTCGCCAAGCAGCGCGAGGTCGCCGCAAAGCTTGACGCGGGCGAGCTGGAAATGGCGGAAGCGCAGCTCGAAATCGAGCATTTCTGGGCCGGGGCGCTTCGCCGCGCGGTGATCGACGGCGATGTCGAGAACGGCTCCGTCATGGCCGGGCAATCGGTCGGAATGGTTACGGCGGAAGAGCCGGTGGCGGATATCATCGCGGCGCTCGTCGCTCAGGCAGAGGCCGCGCTGGCCGCTCGCCGCTGACGGCCGCGCGTCTGCCGCAGTGCAGCAGGTCATCCTGTGGCACCGCCGGTTGCTTTCTGTTAGCAGGGCGACATGAACGCGTCGTCCATGCCCGCTCTCAACGTACTCTCCGCAGCCGTATCGGCGCGCAAGATCCTGTCGCGCCTGCACGATGTGATGGCGGCGCGAACCAACGCCCAGGCCAAGCTCAACAAGGTCGTCGAGATCATCGGCGAAGAGCTGTCGAGCGAGGTGTGCTCGATCTACCTGCTTCGCGAAGGAGCGCTGGAACTGTTCGCGACGCGCGGCCTCAACCAGGACGCGGTTCACGTCACCAAGCTGTCGTTGGGCGAAGGTCTGGTCGGGCACATCGCGCGCGACGTGGAAACGCTCAACCTCGACCAGGCGGCCGCGCATCCCGACTATGCCTACCGTCCCGAAACGGGTGAGGAGCGCTTTCACAGCTTCGCCGGCGTTCCCATTGTCCGGCGCGAGCAGGCGGTGGGCGTGCTGTCGGTGCAGCATGTCGAATCGCGCGCCTATCTGGAAATCGAGATCGAGACTCTGCAGACCGTCGCGATGGTGCTGGCGGAGCTGATCGCCAATGCCGGGCTGGTCGACACGACGCCGTTCGAGGATGCGCCCAAGGAAATCGGAGCGTCGCTGTCCAACGGGCTGCAACTGGTGATGGGCATGGCGCGTGGCCATGCGGTGTTCCATCAGCCGCGCGTTCATATCGAGCACACGGTGGCCGAAGACATCGAGGTCGAGCGGCAGCGCGTCTATTCCGCCTTCGGCAAGATGCGCGAGCAGATCGAGCGCATGACCGGACAGGCCGAATTCGGGGTCGATGGCGAACATCGCGAGGTCCTGGAGACCTACAAGATGTTCGCTTATGACGAGGGCTGGACGCGCCGGATCAACGAGGCAATCGATAGCGGCCTGACCGCCGAGGCCGCGATAGAGCGCGTTCAGCAGCGTACCCGCATGCGCATGCGCGAGATCGACGATCCGCTGTTGCAGGATCGCATGCACGATCTGGAGGATCTGGCGAACCGGCTGCTGCGGACCGTGTCGGGGCAGATCGGTACGGCGGCGCAGCTTGGCCTTCGCCAGGACACGATCCTGATCGCGCGCAACCTCGGCCCTGCGGAATTGCTCGAATATGACCGGCGGCGGCTCAAGGGCGTGATCCTCGAGGAAGGGTCGATGACCGCGCATGTCACGATCGTCGCGCGTGCCATGGGTGTGCCGGTGCTCGGCCGCATGCGCGATATCCGGCGCATGGTCCACGAGGGCGATCTGATCCTGATGGACGTGGCGCAGAACCATGTCATCGTGCGCCCGTCGCCGCCGATGGACGATGCCTTCGTCACCCGGCTGGAGCTGTCGCAGAAGAAGCGCGCCGCCTATGCCGCGCTGCGCGATCTGCCCGCCATTTCCCGCGACGGGGTCAAGATCGAGCTGATGATCAACGCCGGGCTTCGCGACGATGTCGCCTCGCTCGACGTCACGGGCGCGGACGGCATCGGCCTGTTCCGCACCGAGTTCCAGTTCCTCGTGTCCGCCACCCTGCCGCAGCGCGAGCGGCAACAGCGCCTCTATCGCGACGTCCTCGATACAGCCGGCAGCCGCCCGGTGATCTTCCGGACGGTCGATATCGGAGGCGACAAGGCGCTGCCCTATTTGCGGCACGAGGATGATTCGGCGGAGGAGAACCCCGCCATGGGCTGGCGCGCGTTGCGGCTGGCGCTGGAACGGGACGGGTTGATGAAGACCCAGGCGCGCGCGCTTCTCGAGGCGGCGGCAGGGCGGACGCTGAACGTCATGTTCCCGCTCATTTCGGAGCCGTGGGAGATGGAGGCGGCGCGCAAGCTGTTCGACGAGCAGCGCGAGATGCTGCTGCGCCTGAAGCACAAGGTGCCGACCTGCGTGAAATTCGGCGCCATGCTCGAGGTGCCCGCGCTGGCCGAGGTCCTTGACGAGCTGTTGCCTATGCTCGACTTCCTGTCGATCGGCACCAACGACCTGACCCAGTTCCTGTTCGCCGCCGACCGCGCGCATCCCAAGCTGGCCGAGCGCTATGACTGGCTGAGTATCGCGATCCTGCGCTTCCTCGACCGGATCGTGCGCGCGTGCGAAGACCACAAGGTGCCGGTCGGCGTGTGCGGGGAAATGGGCGGCCGGTCGATCGAGGCGATGGGCCTGCTCGGCCTCGGCATACGGCGCCTGTCGATCACGCCCGCATCGGTCGGGGTCATCAAGGCGATGATCCGGTCGATGGAGATCGCGCCGCTGCAGGCGGCAATGCGCGATGTGCTGGCGGGCGGGCATCGGACGGCGCGGCCGTTTCTGGTGGAATGGGCGGCCCGTCACGCGATAGAGACCGGGTAAGCCCCTGTTAACCACGTTGACAGGCCCGTGGTGCTGGTGTGACTAGCGGGCGGGGGGCCTGAATTGAGCGATGGACGGTCCAATGAACAGCGATAGCGGCGAGCCGGCAGCAGGCGGCCAGGCCACCGAGGAACGGGCCGGCACGATCATGCGCCGCGCGCGCGACGCGAAGGGGTTGAGCCTTGCCGAAGTGGCGACGCGTACGCGCGTGCCGCTGCGCCATCTCCAGGCGATCGAGGATGGCGACTATGGCGCGCTTCCCGGACTGACCTATTGCGCCGGCTTCGCGCGTGCCTATGCGCGCGCCGTCGGCCTCGACGAGGTTTCCCTGGTCGCGAAGGTGCGCGGCGAGGTCGATGCGACGGGCGAGTTCACGTCCCCCTATGAGGTGGACGAGCCTGCCGATCCGGCACGAATCCCGCCGCGCGCGCTGGCCTGGGCGGCGGCGATCGTCGCCATTCTGATTATCGGCGGCTACGCGCTCTGGCGGATGCAGACCAATGCGGTGCCGGAACAGGATTTCGCCACGCAGGAAACGCCGGCGCCGGTAACGGTCGCGGAGCGCCGTCCTGCGCCGCAGACGGCCGTGCCGACATCCGGCCCCGTCGTGCTGACCGCGGTCGACGATGTCTGGCTGCGGATCTACGACGCCGATGGCAAGGACCTTCTCGAGCGCACGATGAAGCGCGGCGAGAGCTTTACCGTGCCCGCCGACGCCAATGGCCCGATGATCCTGACGGGACGGGCGGATGCTCTCGCGGTGACGGTCGGCGGTCACCCGGTTCCGCCGCTCGGATCGGCGGAGCGCACCGTGGCCGATCTGCCGATCAGCGCCGCCGCCCTGCTGGCGCGACCTCCTCAGCCGGCGGAGGGCGCTGCCCGTGATGCCGCCGGGACGCAGGCTCCGCCTCCGGCGGGGCAGGCGGCTCCGCGCGCCGCCGCGTCCCCGACACGGCAGACCGCTCCGCGCCCTAACGCCACCCCGGCGCGGCGGTCGGAAGCGTCCCGCTCGCAAGTGGCAGCGCCTCAGCCTCAGCCCACGCCTGCCTCTCAGCCCCACAGCCCGCCGCCACAGCAGCAGCCCGACCCCGCAGCGGCCGGCCCCGCGCCGTCACCGGCGCCGGGTAACTGATCCTTTCGCGCTTTTGTCCAAGGAGAACCCATGCGCGCACGATTTCCGGTCCTGCTGATCGCCGCCGCCAGCGCCGCCGCGCTGCCCGCGCCGACCCTGGCGCAGACCACTATCGACGGCCGTGTGAGCCGGTTGGAGAAGGAAATGCGCGCGGTCCAGCGCAAGGTCTTTCCCGGCGGTGCGGGAATGACGCTCGAACCCGAGATCACGCCTCCGCAGGCTGCCCCGACCACCGCCGGCACGCCCGCCACCTCGCCAGTGGCCGATCTGCAGGCGCGCGTGACCGCGATCGAGACTCAGCTCCGTTCGCTCACTGCGCAGGTGGAGCAGGGCAATTTCAAGATCCGCGAGCTGGAGACGAGCGTTGCGGCGCTGCAGGCGCGGCTCGCACCGCCGCCGACAGCCGTAGAGGCTCCGGCGCCCGCCGTGACGTCTCCGGCACCCGCGGCCGCCACGCCGACGCGCCCCGCATCCGCGCCCGCCTCGGCACCGGCTCCCGCGCGCCCCACGTCGGCTGCGTCCTCGCAGAAGGAGGCGCGCATGGCCGCGGTCGCCGCGGTCGAGCGGCCAAGCACTGGTGACGCGGCAGCCGACGCCTATACCTACGGCTTCCGGCTTTGGGATGCGAAATTCTTCCCCGAAGCGCAGGTCCAGCTCAAGGACACCGTGGACACCCATGGCAATTCGGCCATCGCGTCGCGCGCGCACAATCTGCTCGGCCGAGCCTATCTCGACGACGGCAAGCCGGCGCTGGCGTCGGTTGCCTTCTATGAGAACTATCAGAAGCGCCCCAAGGGCGACCGCGCAGCGGACAGCCTGGCCTATCTGGGCGAGGCGCTCATCCAGCTCAAGAAGCCGGCCGACGCCTGCAAGGTCTATCTGGAGCTTGAGGAAGTCTATGGGGCGGCACTCCGCCAGGATCTGCGCGACATTATGACGAAAGGAAGAGTGCGCGCCAAATGCGGTGCCTGACCTTCGCGTACTGATTGCGGCTGCAACGGCCGCGCTGATCGGGCGGTCGATCGATCCGGGGGAGCGGTTGGGTATCGCCCTTTCCGGCGGCCCTGACAGCATGGCGCTGGCCGATCTGGCGGCGGATATCTGGCCCGGGCAGGTCGCGGCGGCAACGGTGGATCATGGTCTGCGGGCGGACTCCTCTGCAGAGGCGGCGATGGTTGCGACATGGTGCGCCGGGCGCGGGCTGCCGCACGCCATACTGACGCCCGACCAGCCGATCACCGGCTCGCTCCAGGCGGAGGCTCGTGCGGCGCGTTATGCGCTGCTCGACCGCTGGGCCGACGCGGACGGGATCGACTGGCTGCTGACCGCGCACCATGCCGACGACCAGCTCGAGACGATGCTGATGCGCCTTAACCGCGCGTCGGGTCTGGCCGGAATGGCGGGCGTGCGCGGCAGGCGGGGGCGGGTGCTGCGCCCGTTGCTCGGGGTGTGCAAGCGCGATCTGCTGGCCTATGCAGAGGCGCGGGCGCTGCCCTTCGTCTCCGACCCCAGCAATGCCGACGCCCGTTTCGACCGTGCCCGGCTGCGCGCGCATCTGGCGGAGGCCGGCTGGCTGGACGCAGCCAGTGCCGCGCGAACCGCCGCCGCGCTGGCCGAGGCGGAGGAGGCGCTGGCCTGGGCTGTCGATGCCATCGCGGCGGAGCATGTCGTTGAGGAGGGGGGCGCCTGCCGCCTTCTCCAGACCGATTTCCCGCGCGAGATCCTGCGTCGCCTTCTGCTGCGGATGCTGGTCGCGGTCGCTCCCGACGGGCCGAGCCCACGCGGCGAGCAGATTGATGAAGCCCTTGTTCAGCTTTGCCATGGTAGGAAGCTGAGCCTGGGCGCCTGCACCGTCACCGGGGGGCCGCGCTGGACCGTCGTTCGCGCGCCGCCGCGCCGGACGGGCTGATCGTCGGCGGACCATTGCGCTTTGCGCCGGTCGGCCTATCTTGGCGGGTGAAAGAGAGACCTGATGAACGACGATAAGGATCCCCAAGCCAACCCCTGGGTGAAGAGCGCGCTGATCTGGGCCGGTGTCATCATCGCCCTGCTGCTGTTCGTGACCATGTTCGACAGCCGGACGGCGGGTCAGGGCGGCTCCGCGATCGCCTATTCGGAGTTCCGCGAGAAGGTCGCCAGCGGTTCGGTCAAGGAGGTCGCCATCGCGCCCGACCGTATCACCGGCACGCTCGACAATGATCAGCGGTTCAGCACCGTACCGGTTGCCGACCCCGGCCTGACCACGCTGCTTGACGAGAACAACGTCAAATATAGCGGCCAGAAGGAGGAGCAGCCCAGCTTCTGGATGATCCTTCTCTATCAGTCGCTGCCATTCATCCTGATCCTCGGCATCGCCTTCTTCGTGCTTCGCCAGATGCAGAAGGGTGGCGGCGCGTCGGGCGCGATGGGCTTCGGCAAGTCCAAGGCCAAGCTGCTGACCGAAAAGCATGGTCGCGTCACCTTCGACGATGTTGCCGGCATCGACGAGGCGCGCGAGGAGCTTCAGGAGATCGTCGAGTTCCTGAAGGATCCGTCGAAATTCGCGCGGCTTGGCGGCAAGATTCCCAAGGGCGCGCTGCTCGTGGGATCGCCGGGCACCGGCAAGACGCTGCTCGCCCGCGCCATCGCGGGTGAGGCGGGCGTTCCCTTCTTCACCATCTCCGGTTCGGACTTCGTCGAGATGTTCGTCGGCGTGGGCGCGAGCCGCGTGCGCGACATGTTCGAGCAGGCCAAGAAGAACGCGCCCTGCATCGTCTTCATCGACGAGATCGACGCGGTCGGCCGCCATCGCGGTGCCGGCCTCGGCAATGGCAATGACGAGCGCGAGCAGACGCTGAACCAGCTCCTCGTCGAGATGGACGGGT
>CAZJCT010000054.1:0-16587 GCA_964544675.1 uncultured Sphingobium sp. | reverse complement strand
CGTGCACCTTGCTGATGAAATGCTTGATCATCTGCTCGGCGATGTCGATGTCGGCGATCACGCCGTCGCGAAGCGGGCGGATCGCCTCAATGCTGGCGGGGGTCTTGCCCATCATCAGCTTGGCGTCGTCGCCCACCGCCTTGACTCGCTTGACGCCGTTCAGCGTCTCCACCGCCACGACCGACGGCTCGTTCAGCACGATTCCGCGCCCGCGCACATAGACGACCGTGTTCGCGGTTCCGAGGTCGATGGCCATGTCGTGCGAGGAGAATTTGAACAAACGGCTGAAGAGCGACATTCCGGTTCCTGTTTCGGCGGTGGCGCGCAAAGGGTAGGCGCCGGTGTAGGTGCAACTGCGCCAGACGGCCACAAGAATCGGGAGAAAAATGCCGCCGCCGGCTCGCAGAAGTCGCTCGCTTGGGCTAGTCCCAAACTTATGTCAATACGCCGCCTGCCCGAAGCCCTCGTCAACCGCATCGCCGCCGGTGAAGTGGTCGAAAGGCCCGCCAGCGCGCTCAAGGAACTGGTCGAAAACAGCATCGACGCAGGTGCGCGCCAGATTGTCGTGCGGATCGCGGGCGGGGGCATCGACCGCGTCGAGGTCGCCGACGACGGCTGCGGGATCGCGCGCGGCGATCTGACGCTGGCGCTGGAACGGCACGCGACCAGCAAGCTCGCCGACGATCGGATCGAGGCAGTTGCCACCATGGGGTTCCGGGGCGAAGCGCTGCCGTCGATCGCCAGCGTCGCACGGCTGACGCTCGAAAGCCGGCCCGCCGATGCGGACGGCTGGGCAATCGTGGTGGACAATGGCCGGCGCGTCTCCGACATGCCCGCCGCCATTCCGCCTGGCACCCGGGTCACGGTGGAGGATCTGTTCGGCAAGGTACCCGCCCGCCGCAAGTTCCTCCGCTCGCCGCGCGCCGAATATGCCGCCTGCCTCGACATTGTCCGACGGCTCGCCATGGCGAGGCCAGACATCGGCTTCGCGCTGGAGCATGACGGGCGACGTGTGCTGTCGGTTCCGGCCGGGGAGAGCCGCGAGTCGCGCGTCGCAGCGCTGATCGACCGCGATCTCGCCCACAATCATGTCATCGTCGCTGTCGATCGCGGGCCGGTCAGCCTTGCGGGCGTCGCATCGCTGCCGACCTTCAACCGGGGCGTGGCCGATCATCAATATCTGTTCGTCAATGGCCGTCCGGTTCGCGACCGGCTGATGGTCGGCGCGGTGCGCGGCGCCTATGCCGACCTGCTGGCGCGCGACCGCCATGCCGTGCTGGCGCTGTTCCTGACGGTCCCGCCCGATCTGGTCGATATCAACGTCCATCCCGCCAAGACCGAGGTGCGCTTTCACGACCCGGCGGCAATGCGCGGGCTGATCGTCGGCGGCCTTCGCCATGCACTGACCGAGGCGGGCGCCCGCTCGGCCGAGCGTCCGGCGGTCACCGACACCAGCCTCTGGCAGCGCGAGCCGACCCATGCGCCCGCCTATCCCGCAGGCATCGCCCCGACCGCGTCCGCTCCGGCCTCGCTTGGCGGCGTCGCCGAGGCCGCGTCGCTGTTCTCCGGCTTTGCGCCGCAGGCGCGCGCGCAACCCGCCGAGGCCCCCGTGCCCGACGCCGGCCGCTATCCGCTCGGCGTGGCGCGTGGGCAGGTAGCGCGGACCTATATCGTCGCGGAGACCGAGGATTCGCTCATCATCGTCGACCAGCATGCGGCGCACGAGCGGCTGGTGCTCGAACGGATGCGCGCGGCGGTGGCGCAAGGGCAGGTCGCGCGCCAGGCGCTGCTGTTGCCGGAGGTCGTCGATCTCGACGAGCCCGCCTGCGACCGGCTGGAGGCGCGCGCCGCCGAACTCGCCGATCTGGGGCTGGAGGTCGAGCGCTTCGGCCCGGCGGCGATGATGGTGCGCGCGACGCCCGCGCTGCTCGGGTCCGGGGATGTTCAGGGGCTGGTGCGCGACCTGGCGGACGATCTTTCCGCCTATGATGATGCGGTGACGCTCAAGGAGCGGCTGGACCATGTCGCCGCGACGATGGCCTGCCATGGCTCGGTGCGCGCCGGACGCGCGCTGTCGGTTGCGGAAATGAACGCGCTGCTTCGCGAGATGGAAGTCACGCCGCATTCGGGTCAGTGCAACCATGGCCGGCCAACCTGGATCAGGCTGGCCCATGGCGACATCGAAAAGCTGTTCGGGCGGCGCTGAGGCCTTTTCGCCTGCCGCCGCTCAGCCGGCGCTGTTCCGCCGGCGGACCATCGTCGTCGGGCGGAACAGCATCACCTTGTCGTCATGCTGGTTGTAGACGGTCACCAGCGTCTTGATGATGCCCCTGTCCGTCCGCGAGCGCGACTCGATCTTTTCCACCAGTTCGGTTTCCACGTGCAGCACGTCGCCGGGATAGACCGGCATCAACCATCGCACCTCGTCCATCCCCATCCCGCCGAGGCTGGCGTCCTGACCGCCGGCTATCGACTGCCAGTCGGCGACCATCATGGCCATGGCAATCGACCCGGTATGCCAGCCGCTCGCCGACATGCGGTCGAACGGCGTGCCGACCGCGCCTTCGTCGGACAGGTGAAAGGGCTGCGGATCATAGCGCTCGGCGAAGGCGCGAACCTCCTCCGCAGTGACTTCGTAGCGGCCGAAGCGACGCTTGGCGCCGACTTCCAGATCCTCGAAAAACATCGACATGGCGTCTCCTGACGTCGCCCCGCTAAGCGCGGCGGGATCGGGGGTCAAGCGACGCGAATGCGTGGCTCCCCGCGCGCCACTTCGGCGCGCAGGCGCGTCCCGATCGGGGCACCGTGCTCGCTGACCTTGTCGAGGACCATCAGCCTGCCGGTCCAGCCGTCGCGCGCCACATCGCAGACGAGATAGCCGCGCTGGTCGCTCACGAACTTCAGGGCAGGGTTGTTGGCCAGCAGCATGCCGGTGTCGGCCCGCTTGTCGGCTCCGTCGCCGCCCGAACTGATCGAGGTGCAGACGAACTCGACGCCCACCGGTCCACGGTCGTCGGCGATCTCTCCGACGAAATGGCGATGCTCGTCGCCTGTCAGGACCACGACATCGCCGATTTCGCGCAGCGACCGCATCAAGCGCTGGCGCGGTGCAGAATAGCCGGCCCAGCTGTCGAGGTTGAAAACGGGGTCCGGTTGCTCCGGCCTGCCGCGCCGGTCGAGCGGCATCATCATCACCTGCTGCGCGACGCAGTTCCATGCCGCGCCGCCGGACTTAAGCCCCTCGATCAGCCATTGCTCCTGCCGGGCCGACAGCATGTCGGCTTCGGGGGCGGACATTTCGACGCAGGCAGGCTTGAAGCCGTCGCCACAGGGCTGGTCGGTTCGATACTGACGCGTGTCGAGCACGTTGAGCGACAGGAGGTCGCCGACCACGAAGCGCCGGTACATGGCAGCGTCCGGCCCCTTGGGCAGCGACGCGCGCCGCACCGGCATGAACTCGTACCACGCCTGAAGCGCCGCCTGCCGCCTGAGCGCGAACAACTCGGTCGGCGCGCCGCTCGGCGCCACCAGATCCGCCCAGTTGTTTGCGACCTCATGGTCGTCGAAGCTGGCGAGCCACACATGCCTCTCGCGCGCCGCCAGCAGGTCGGGATCGGTCAGATACTGGCTGTAGCGCAGGCGATAATCGGAGAGGGTAAAGCACTCCGGCCCGATATGGCTGCGGACATTCTGCAGCGTTGTGCCCCATGGCGTCGGCGACGGGCCGATCGCGCGCGCCGCGCCCTCGTAGATGAAGTCGCCATAATGATAGACGAAGGCGAGATCCTCCGCCGCGAGGTGGCGAAAGGCGGTGAAGAAGCCCTGCTCGTAATTCTGGCAACCCGCCACGCCGAAGCGAAAGGCATCGGGCTTGCTGCCGGGTAGCGGCAGGGTGCGCGCGCGCCCGATCGGCGATTGCGCGCCTGCCGTCTCGAACCGGTACCAATAGACGCGGTCGGGCTTGAGCCTGTCCACTTCGACATGCACCGAATGGCCGATGTCCGGCCACGCCACCGCTTCGCCCGATGCGGCGATGCGAACGAACGCGCGGTCTTCGGCGACCTGCCATTTCACCGGCACCGGAGTCGTCGCCATGCCGCCGCCCGCGTCGAGCGGCCGGGGCGCGAGCCGGGTCCAGATGACGAATCCGTCCGAAGCGGGATCGCCCGCCGTAACTCCCAGAGCGAACGGATCGGCGGCGGGGGTCTGTGCTCTCAGCAGCGCGGGTGCGCCGATCAGCACTGCCCCGGCCGCACCGATGAACTGCCTGCGTGTCGTCATCCCGCAAGCCTAGGCCGCGATGATGACGGTACGGCGTCAGGCCACCGCTTCGGCCGCCTTGCGCTCGCCGCGCGCGGCCATGGAGCGGCTCATCTGCGCCAGTGCGTCGAGCATTGCGGAGGCAAAATCCGGGTCGCGGGCGCGCAGCGGATCGGCGGCGCGGGTCATGCAGGCGATCCACTGTTCGCCAGTCTCGCGGTCGATCCCAGGCACCTTGCCATGCGCGGACATGATGCACGCACCCGGCCGCTGTTCGAACCAGTCGCGCGGGCCGCCCATCCAGGCCATCAGGAAGTCGGTGAGCGATCCGCGCATCGGCGTCAGGTCTGGAGCGTGCAGCGCGCGCAAGGCCGCGAAACCGGGCTCGCTGTCCATCAGGTCGTAGAAGCGGTCGACGATCGCGGCGATCTCGGCGCGGCCGCCAATGCGATCATAGGGGGTGGAGGCTTGGGTCATCCTGTCTCCATGGCCCGCGTCCGGCAAGCGATCCTTGAGCGAGGTCAAAATGTGCAGCCTCTGAAATGGAGCGAAAGTTCGTTGCGCTTGCCACCCGATCGCATAGCCTCGGCGCCGGGTGGGGGAGTATCGACATGACGATTCGCGCAATGGGCATCGCGTTGGCTCTAGCTTGCGTTGTACCATTAGCTGTGGGTACTCCCGTGGCTGTCGCTCAGGAACAACCGCTGACTGCCGAGCAGAAGGCGTTCGTCGCGCGGATCGAGAAGCTGCTGGCGGAGGTCAAGCCGCAGACTGGCGACATTCCCATCGTCGATGCGCGGGCCACGCTGCACCTCGGCGAGGACTATTATTTTCTCGGACCGGAGGATTCACGGCGCGTGCTGGTTGACGCCTGGAACAACCCGCCTGCCGTCGCGGACGGCGTGCTCGGGATCGTCTTCGCTAAGGGCACGACCTTTGCCGATCCTGACGCCTGGGGTGCGGTGGTGACGTTCGAGAAGACGGGATATGTCTCCGACGAGGATGCGCGCACGGTCGATTACGCAGAACTGATGCAGCGCATGCAGGAGTCTCAGGAGGCGGCCAACGAAAGCCGCAAGGCTGATGGCTACCCGGCGCTGCACCTCGTCGGCTGGGCGCAGGAGCCGAGCTACGATCCTGCCGCTCACAGTGTCGTGTGGGCCAAGGCCTTGCGTAGCGAAGGAAGCGCGAGGGACGGTCTCAACTATGACATACGTCTGCTGGGACGGTTAGGCGTGCTGAGTCTCAACATGCTTTCGTCGATGGACCAGCTTGCGCGCGTGCGGCCCGCCGCCGCCCAACTTGCGCAAGCGGCGACGTTCGATTCGGGGGCTCGCTATGCTGACTATGTGCCGGATGTCGACGAAAAAGCCGGCTATGGCATCGCCGGCCTGGTAGCGGGCGGCGCTGCGGTTGCGGTAGCCAAGAAGGCTGGTTTGGTGGCGATCATGCTGGGCGTTGGCAAGAAGCTGATCGTGTTTCTGGTTGCGGGCGTCGCTGGGCTGTTCGTTGCCCTGCGCAAGCGGTTCGGCGATCGGTCCGCTGAGGATGACGCGGCCTGAATCGCATCACGCGGGCGCGCTTCGCGTCAACTGTGCAGGAAGTGCATCACGTCGCCGTCGTGGACGACATAGGCCTTGCCCTCGGCGCGCAGCTTGCCTGCCTCGCGCGCCTTGGCCTCGCCGCCGAGCGCGACATAGTCGTCGAAGGCGATCGTTTCGGCGCGGATGAAGCCCTTCTCGAAGTCCGAGTGGATCTCGCCTGCCGCTTGCGGCGCGGTCGCGCCGGCATGGACGGTCCAGGCGCGCGCCTCCTTCGGCCCGACGGTGAAGAAGGTGAGGAGGTGGAGCAGCTCGTATCCCGCGCGGATCACGCGTGACAGGCCGGTGTCGGACAGGCCCAGCTCGGCCAGGAACTCCATGCGTTCGGCGGGGTCCATCGCGACCAGATCGGCCTCGATCGCGGCGGACACGACGACCGCCTGCGCGCCCTCGGCCGCCGCCTTTTCGAACACGCGCGCGGAAAAGGCGTTGCCGGTCGCGGCCGAGCCTTCCTCGACGTTGCAGACATACAGCACCGGCTTGGCGGTCAGGAGCTGCGCCTGTTTCAGGACTCGCGCTTCCTCGACATCCTTGGGATCGGTCAGCCGCGCGGGCTTGCCTTCGCGGAGTAGGTCGAGCGCCTGGCCCAGGACCGACGCGGCGACCTTGCTCTCCTTGTCCCCCTGCGCCGCCTTCTTCTGTGCGGCGGGTACGCGCTTTTCGAGGCTTTCGAGGTCCGACAGCATCAGCTCGGTCTCGACCGTCTCCGCATCGGCGATGGGGTCGACGCGGTTGTCGACATGCTGGATATCGTCATCCTCGAAACAGCGCAGCACGTGGACGATGGCGTCCACCTCGCGGATGTTGCCGAGGAACTGGTTACCCAGGCCTTCGCCCTTGGACGCGCCGCGCACCAGACCCGCAATATCGACGAAGGCGAGCTGGGTCGGGATGATCTTCTGGCTTCCGGCGATCGCCGCCAGCTTTTCCAGCCGCTCGTCGGGCACGGCGACATTGCCGACATTGGGCTCGATCGTGCAGAAGGGATAGTTGGCCGCCTGCGCCGCCTGAGTCTCCGTCAGCGCGTTGAAAAGGGTGGACTTGCCCACATTGGGCAGGCCCACGATGCCGCATTTGAAACCCATTCGACCACTCGTCCCGATGCCAGATATGGCCGCGTCCTTAGAGCCTGATCGGTTGAGGTGGAAGCGCTTTGCGATTCCGCCGGAAATCGCGGGTCAGGCTCCCGTGACGGGACATACGCCCGCGTCAGGCGGCGACCGACCGGTTGCGACCACCGCGCTTGGCCTCGTAAAGCGCCATGTCGGCCTCGTGCTGCAACCGGTCGAGGCCGTCCTTGCCGTTCCAGCGAGCGACGCCGCAGCTGATCCGGACCGACACGGGGGCGCCTTGGGGCAGGGTCACCGGTGAGGCGGCGATCGCCGCGACCAGCCGGTCGCAGGCACTGCGCGCGTCGTCGAACTCCATGTCCGTCAGCATGATCGCGAATTCGTCGCCGCCCAGCCGGCCGATGATGTCGGTGGCACGAAGGTGGCCCTTCATCTGTGTCGCGATGGTCTGAAGGACGATGTCGCCCGCCGCATGGCCCAGATTATCGTTGATCAGCTTGAACCGATCGACGTCCACCATGGCCATGAAAACCCTGCCATCGGCCGCGCGCCCAAGCCGAAGCTCCGCCTTTTCGATGAAGCCGGCGCGGTTCAGCAGACCGGTCATCCCGTCCACATGCGCGCGCTTGACCAGTTCGCGCTCGCGGCGCTTGCGGTCGGTGATGTCCTGGATCGTCAGCCCGACCTCGAATCCGGCCCGCCGGTCAGGTTCCAGGACCCTGAAACGTGCCTCGCGCCAGCGCCCGGGCTTGCCGGGGGCCGCGAATTCGAGAACCTGGTCAAAGCCGTCGTCATCGATGGTTTCCGCGAAGGCTTGCGCGAGCGGCTCGCTCAGTTCGGGAACCAACGCGTCGAAGCCCTGGCCCAGCAACTCGCGATCCGATCGGCCGATCAGGGTGCGGGCGGCACCAAACACACCGATGAAGCGGCCCGCGCCGTCGAGGCGAAGGAGCAGGATCTGCGACTGTTCGGCGAGCAGGCGAACCGACTTTTCGCTCTTTGCGAAGCGCTCGATCAGTTCGGCGCGCGATGTCAGCGCGGCGGCGACCGGCATCTGCATCAGCAGCAGCGACGCGAGATAGATCTGCGCAACGATGACGGGCGGGACGCCGGCGATGTACGCATTTGCGAACGGCCCCGTCCCATCGACGATAGCGATACCCACGACGACCGCCACGATCATCACCGCCGCCTTCGTCGCCAGCCAGCCGAGACGGAACGTCACCAGCATGATCGGCAAGGGCATGACGAACAGGAGCGGCAGCGACGGGGTTCGGAACACCATGAGGGCGGTCAGCAGGACCGCTGCCTGCAAGGCCAGCATTTCGGTGAGCTGCCGCGACGTCTTGCTGCGCAGACATGCCGAAACCTCGCCGCGGAACAGCGACAGGAAGAAGGGCGCGAAAAGCAGCAGGCCGAGCGAATCGGCCAGCATCCAGAGCCCCATCGCCGTCAGGAAGGGCTGGCCAAAGGCAAGCCAGGCCGTCGCCGCTCCCAGCAGTGCGCTGCTTGCAGGCGCGATGATCCCCGCCCAGAGAAGAACCCGGACCAGCGCCGATGGCCGGCGCATGTTCTCCTCCGCATCGATCGGCGCGCCCATGCCCCAGGCCAGGACAAGCAGTTCCACCATGTTGGCGACGCCGAACAGGACCGGTCCCACGAGCGACGAGCGGGTCAGGGCGTTCGCCACCAGGTTCGCGATGAATCCGGCGAGCACGATGTGACGCCACCGCTCGCGCGGTGCCAGCAGGATCAGCGCCGCCAGCACGGCATTGGCCGGCCAGAAGGGCGCGACTTCATTGCCGTTGCTGGTCAGCAGGATCGTCGCGACGGCGAGCGCGAAATACAGCAGGCCGGCTATCCAGATTTGCGGCAAAGTCACCGTGACAGCGTTGCGCTGCATTCTCGTCGTCCCCTGAGATCGAGGGGATACGGTAGTGATTCAATCCTTTACGTAAGCTTGAGATGCGGTGAACCGAGGGCTGCCCGGGCACCGGCAGAAGTCCTCCTAACGCGTGGCACCGACAGGCGTGAACAGGATCGCCTTCTGAGCTGCCGGGTCGGCGGGCAGTGGGCGCGATCCGGCGGGCATGCCGTTCTCCTTGAGCAGATAGGCGGTCACGCTTGCCGTATCCTCGGGCGACAGCGTGCCTGGTGCCATTTGCGGCATCGCGACCCCGATATAATCGGCCAGCGTAGCGACCGGACGACCCGCCCAATGCGCCATAAACCGGCCCTTGAGCGCCGGAATCTCAAAGGTGCCATCCAGACTGGCGCCATGGCATACGGCGCATTGCGCTTCGTATAGGGCACGTCCTTCGGTTGCCTGCGCCTCGGTATAGGCGCCGGTGGCGGTGCTTGCCCCCTGAAGCGCGGCGGGAAGGGCGGCGAGCAGCAGGGCGGCAGCACCGGCGAGCGGGATGATGCGGCGCATCGTCTCAGCCCCTCCGCGCCGGGGCGGGCATGGCGGCGAAGATCGGCGCGAAGGCAGCGAGCGCCTCCTCGATCGGCTCGCGCATCGGCAGCTCCATGCTGTCACCCACGCCCAGCATCGAGCCGAGGTCGGGATTGTTGTTCATGATCACCATCCCGTCCGCCTTGTACTGGACCGACATGTTGTTGAAGCGAAGGCCGTATTTGCACTCGGTCTGCGGGACCAGCCAGCCCGTCTGGCCGCGCACCGGAAAGACGGTGCGGTCGCGCCACAGATCGCGCGCCGCAAAGCCGGTCGAATGGATGACGACCTTTTCCTTGAGCGTGGTGACGTCGCCCGGCGCATGGAAGACCCGGTTCTCGAAGCTGCCGCCGCGCGCGAAGAACTCGCCGAGCAGCAGGTCGGAATAGCTGGCGAAGTTGAAGATCATCGTCGAGGCGCGCGTGGTGTACGGCATCGCGAAGGGACTTTCCTCCGGCGACAGCGGCCGCGACTGGGGCACGATGTCCCTGATGCGGTCGCTGTAATGCCCGAACTCGGAATTCTGCTGCGGCAGCCCCTTGGTGGCATAGCTTTCGGTGATTGCCGGATCGGGCAGATCCTCGCGCCTTTTGATGGGCTTGTCGGACACGGCGTAGCTGTCGATGAACTCGACCGGACGCGACGCCAGCCCCAGATAGGTGCGAAAACTCTTCCAGCTCAGCCGCGCCATCGTCTCCCACAGATCGCCGAACGCCGGGCCGGCGGGTTCAGCGAGGGAGACGCGCGCGTCGGGGGTGAACGATCCGCTCGCCCGGAAGGAGCGGGTGCGCGGCAGCATGTCGCGCGCGTAGATCGTCACCTTCATCCCCGCGCGCTGCGCCATCACGGCGGCGGTCAGACCGACGATGCCGCAGCCGATCACCGCGACCTCGCGCGGCAGGACCGAAAGCGCCTTGCCCACCGCGACCTCGGCGGAGCCCCAGGACAGCGACCATCCCGACCCGCCATGACCGTAATTGTGGACGACCAGCGTGTCGCCGATCTGCTCGGTCGAGAGATTGGGGCCAGCCGCGCGCACCGGGCGCAGGCAGCATTTGACATCAATGAGCTGGTCGGGCGTCACGCGCATCGGCACCAGCGAGTCGCGCGCCGTTTCGCCTGCAACGGGCCCGGACGATGCGGAGGCGAGGCCGCCCGCGCCGGTGCAGGCCTGCAGACCGAGAAGGCCACCCGTAGCCAACGAGCCCTTGAGTAACTCCCTGCGGCCGAACCGCCCTTGTCCCGACATGCGATCCCCCTGTCCCCGCAGCCGGCACGTTGACGGCCCCGGGCGCCGGGCTGCAATGGGATGAAGTGCGTATTGCCGGCGCGGGGTCGGCTGTGCGTGCTCGGTCAGTCTGCCAGTCGCAGCGCCACGTCGTTCATGAAGCGCACGTCGTCGCCCTTGGCGAGCCATTCGGCCTCGGCGGCGATCGCGCCCAGCATGTCGGTCAGCGCGTCGGTCTCGCTCTTGTGGTAATTGCCCAGCACATGACCGGTCACCCGGTCCTTGTGGCCGGGATGGCCGATGCCGATGCGGACGCGGCGGAATTCGGGGCCGATATGCGCGTCGGTGGAGCGCAGGCCATTATGCCCCGCCGTTCCGCCGCCACGCTTGACCTTCACCTTCATGGGCGGAAGGTCCAGTTCGTCGTGGAACAGGGTGACGTCGGTGGGGGCGAGCTTGTAGAAGTCGAGCGCGGCGCGAACCGCGCGGCCGCTTTCGTTCATGAAGGTGGCGGGCTTGAGGAACAGGATTTTCTCAGGCCCCAGCCTCCCCTCGGCGGTCCAGCCCTGGAACTGCTTCTTCCAGTCGGAAAAGCGATGCATGTCGGCGATGACGTCGAGCGCCATGAAGCCGACATTGTGTCGGTGGAGCGCATATGACGGACCGGGATTGCCGAGGCCGACCCAGAGCTGCATCGCTAATTCCTCCGGCCAGACCTCACCTTGGCGTCACCCCGGCCCTTCGACGCCGCCTGCGGCGGCGCTCAGGATAAACTTCAGCCCGTGGCTGAAGGCCGGGGTCGCGTGAGGCCGGGAGAGATGCCAGCCTCCGCTGGCATGACGCTCGTGGAGTGGGGGGAGCGAACCCATGCCGCTCCCCCAATGATTATTACGCCTCGTCTTCCTTGCTCGCGTCGCCTTCGGACGACTTCAGCGCGGACGGCGCCACGATCGTGGCGATGGTGAAGTCGCGATCCTCGATCGCGGGCTTCGCACCCGCGGGCAGGGTCACGGCGCTGATGTGGATGCTGTCGCCCACGTCGAAGCCGGTCAGATCGACCTGGACGTCGTCGGGTATTTCAGCCGCGTCGCAGATCAGCTCGATCTCATGGCGCACGACGTTCAGCACGCCGCCGCGCTTGATGCCGGGGGCCGCCGCTTCGTTGACGAAGGTGACGGGCACGTTCACATGAACGCTGGCATGCTCCGACACGCGCAGGAAGTCCGCGTGGAGCGGCCGGTCGGACACGGGATGGAAGGCCACGTCCTTGGGCAGGGTGCGGACCTTCTTGCCGCCGACCTCGACCATGACGACCGAATTGAAGAAATGCCCGGTGTGCAGCAGCTTGTTGAGGAGCTTCTCCTCGACATGCACCATCTGGGGATCTTCGTTGTTTCCGTAGATAACGGCGGGTACGCGGCCTTCCCGACGAAGGGCGCGGGAGGCTCCCTTGCCTGCCCGGTCGCGTGCCTCGGCCGCAAGTTCAAGCACTTCGCTCACTTGCTGTCTCCAAAAGCTATGTCTGCTAAATTCCCGCCACGCCTCCAGGGATGACCATGGCGGAGGCGGGCCTATAGGCGCAGGCGCGCGAAAAAGCAAGCGCGGTGCCTGCCGTCAGCGGCAAGCCCCCTCGACGGCGCTGACGATCAGCGAGATGTTCACCGGCTTGTCGAAACTGGGCACGTCGTTGAACACCGGAGCGCGTTGCTGCTCGCTGTATCCCGACGTGACGAAAAAACGGGTGCCCTCGCGCTTCAGCCGCTTGGCGACCGGTTCGCTGGTTTCATCGCGACCGAGGTTGACGTCGAGTATCGCGAGCGAGACCTGGTGCCGGTCGAGAAGCTCCATCGCCTGCTCCACGGTCGCGGCGGGGCCGACCACGGTGAAGCCGCGATCCTCCAGCACGGCGACGAGATCGAGCGCGACCAGCGCCTCGTCCTCGACGATCAGTACCGCGCCGCCGGTGCGCGGGGCGACCGGTGCGCGCTGAACCTCGGCGCTGCCACTGCCGATCACCTGGCCCACGTCGCAGCGGAGCTGCCAGCAGAGGCCAGCCTCGCCATAATCGCGCCGGATCGTCGCCTGCAGGCTCATGCGCGGCAGACGGTCAGTCACGGTGGTGCCGAAACCGGGCTGGCCCGCCATGCTGCAGGGCGGACCGCCGCTTTCGGTCCAGCTGAGCACGAAGTCGGTGCCGCCTTCGCGCGGTTCGGTGGCCCAGCCGATGCGGACATCTCCGCTCTCGGTCGACAGCGCGCCATATTTGCTGGCGTTGGTGCACAGCTCGTGAAGCGCCAGACCCAGAGTTTCGGCGGCGGAGGGCCGGATCAGCAGGTCCGGGCCGCCGACATGGATCCGCTTGCCGATCAGGTCGTCGACATAGGCGAGGTGGGTCCGCACCAGCTCATCGAGCGGGGCGCCGCGCCATTCGCTGCGGATCAGGAGGTCCTGATTGGCGGAAAGGGCGCTGATCCGCTGCTCGAAGCGGGTGATGAACTCTGGCCGGTCGCGCGGCGCGGTGCGGCGGGCGAGTGCCTGGATCATCGACAGCATGTTCTTGGCGCGGTGGTTGACCTCCGCCATCAGCATCTGGATGCGGTCCTGCTGCGCGCGCTGGTCGGTCACGTCGGTATTGGTGCCCATCCACCGGATCACCTGGTCCGACTCGTCCCGGACCGGCATCGCCCGGGACAGGAACCAGCGATATTCGCCGTGCCGGCCGCGAAGCGGGAACAGATCCTCCCACAATTCACCGGTTTCAAGACTGCTTTGATAGCGGGCGACGACTCGCTCCAGATGATCGGGATGATGAACGGTGCGCCATCCCCAGCCCTTCATCTGGTCGAAGGTGCTGCCCGTATACTCGTACCAGCGGCGGTTGTACCAGAAGATCGATCCGCTCTGGTCCGCCATCCAGGCGAGCTGCGCCATGTTGTCGGCAAGCGTCTCGAAGCGCTTCTCGCTCTCCATCAGTTGCCGGCGCATGGCCGAGCGCTCCGACAGGTCGCGCAGGATCTTCGACGCCGCGACAATCGCGCCCGTGGAATCGCGCACGGGCGACACCGTGACCGACACCGGCTTGAGCACGCCCTTCGCGGTCAGCCGCTTGGTTTCGAAGGTCGGGATCGCTTCCCCGGCACGGAGCCGCGCGAGGATGGCGTCCTCCTCATGCTGGCGATCGGCGGGGATCAGCGTGCGGATCGACCGTCCGACGATTTCGGCCGCAGTATAGCCCATGATGTGCTCGGCCGCAGGATTCCAGCTGATGATGGTGCCGTCCAGATCCTTGGCGATGATCGCATCGCTCGACGACCGGACGATCGCCGCCAGCAGGTCATCGCCCGCGAAGTTCGGCAGCGAAAGTGTATGGGAGAAACTTTGATCCATCGTTGCCGTATCGAAACGTTCTCTCTGTCGAAAAGATCATGCCGGCAACGATTTACACAACATTGTGCAGGGGGGAAGTGAATTGTGGATGGCGTCCCGACAAGGATCCGTCGTCACTGCCATTCGGCGAGGCGCGCCCGCAGCTTGTCGAGTGCCGCCTTCTTGATCTGACAGACGCGGGCCGCGCCAATATCAAGCGTTGCGCCAATTTCCTCGAGATTCATTTCTTCTACGAAATAAAGCTGGAGAACCATGGCCTCGCGCTCCGGTAGTTCGCGGATGCAGACGGCGATGGCCTTCTTGAGCGATTCGCGCTCCAATATGTCGTCGGCGCGGTCGGCGACGTCGGCGAACCACATCGACTGGTCGGAATAGACCTCGTCGATGCTCTGGTGCTGGACGAGATCGGTGCCGCCGGCGAGATCACGCCACGCCTCGGCGTCGAGGCCCATTTCGGCCGCGATCTCCTGCTCACTCGCCACCCGTCCGGTGCGTTGCTCGACCGCTTCGCGTGCCTTGCCGATCTGCTTGCGCCGCGCCATCGCGGACCGGCAGATGCTGGCATGGCGGCGCAGATGATCGATCATCGCGCCGCGAACGCGCATCTGCGCGTAGCTGGCGAAGCCATGGCCGCGATCCTCGAAGGCATTGGCCGCCTCCACCAGAGCGACCATCCCGATCTGCAGCAGGTCCTCGACCTCGATCGCGCTGGAGACGCGGCCATGGACGTGCCACGCGATCTTGCGGACCAGCGGCATGTACTGCCGTGCCAGCTGATCTGGTGATGGCCCGGACGCGGTGCGGCCGTAGGTCAGGCCGGCTGGGTCGTAAGCGAGACTGCGCATATGCAACGACTAACCCGAAAGACTTAACCAAGCTTTTCCGTCTCGGACCCTTGCGAAATTCTGTTCGCGGGGTTGATGCGGCTTTCGTTGCCGACGACGGCGGCGACCTCGACAGGCTTGCCGTCGGGGATCTCGAGGAAAGAGAGCACCGGCGTCTCCGGCATATGCGGACGGAACAGGCGGCTGAGCGCCCGCCGCGCGACCGGGGAGGTGACGATGGCGAAGCTGCGCGCCTCGGCCATCAGCGGACGCGCCGCCTGGGTCACCTGTTCGAGCAGGCGTGCCGACAGGCCGGGCTCGATCGGATGCTTGGCATCGCCGGCGACGCGCATCGCCTGCGCGATCAGACCTTCCAGTTCGCCGTCGAGCGTGATGACGGGCAGCGGCATGCGGACAGGCACCAGCGTCTGGATGATCAGCGAACCGATGCGTTGACGGACCGCCTCGACCAGCGCTTCGTGGTTCTGGTCGGGCCGGGCGGCGTCGACCATCGCCTCGGCGATGCGGCGGAAGTCCTTGAGCGGCACGCCCTCGGCCAGCAGCGCGCGGCACAGTGCGGCGATCTGCGCGAGGCTCAGCGGATTGGGGGTCAACCCGTCGACGAGCTGTGGCGCGCTCTCCTTGAGCGTGTCGAGCAGCTTGCGAGTCTCGTCCATGCCGAACATCTCTGCGGCGTTATGCGCGATCAGATGGTTGATGTGGGTCGCGATCACCGTCGACGGATCGACGACCGTATAGCCGGCGACCACCGCCTCGCTGCGCTTGTCGGGGCTGATCCACACCGCGTCGAGACCGAAGGTCGGGTCCCTGGCGATGCGCCCTTCGACGGTGCCTTCCAGAGCGCCGGAGTCGAGCGCGAGCAGCGAGTCGGGCCACACCTCGTCCTCGCCGACGACCACGCCGGCGATGGTGATGCGATAGGCATTGGGGCCGAGCGCGAGATTGTCCTTCACGCGGATCATCGGCACGACGAAACCCAGTTCGCGGCTGAGCTGGCGGCGGATGCCGGTGATCCGGCCCATCAGCGGCGCGTCCTTGCGCTCGTCGACCAGGCTGATCAGGCCATAGCCGATCTCAAGCCCCAGGATTGCGGCGTCGGACACGTCGCCCCATTCGATGTTCGCGGGATTCTCCGGGACGGGCGCCTCTGCCGGCGCATTCTCCGCTGCGACCGCGCCCTTGCGCAGCCGCCAGGCGATGAAGCCGGACAGCGCGGCGGCGGGCAGGATGAGGAAATGCGGCATGCCCGGGAGCACGCCCAGGATGCCGAGGATCGCGGCGACCGGAACCCACGCCTTGCCGACGCCGAACTGGTGCGAGATCTGGCCGGAGAGGTCCTTCTCCGACGACACGCGGGTGACGATCGAGGCGGCGGCGATCGAGAGGAGCAGCGCGGGCACCTGCGCGACGAGCGCGTCGCCGATGGCGAGCAGCACATAGGTCTCGGCTGCGGTGGCGAGGTCGAGCCCGTGGCTGACCACGCCCAGCACGATGCCGCCGACGATGTTGATGACCAGGATCAGGATGCCGGCGACCGCGTCGCCCTTCACGAATTTCGACGCACCGTCCATCGAGCCGTAGAAATCGGCCTCGGTCGCGACTTCCTGCCGGCGGACCTTGGCTTCCTCGGCGGTCAGCAGGCCGGCGTTGAGGTCGGCGTCGATCGCCATCTGCTTGCCGGGCATTGCGTCGAGGGTGAAGCGCGCCGACACTTCGGACACGCGGCCCGCGCCCTTGGTGA
>CAZJCT010000053.1:0-16848 GCA_964544675.1 uncultured Sphingobium sp. | reverse complement strand
TGGAGCTGATCGCCGGCCAGAAGCCTGTGATCACCAAGGCCAAGAAGTCGATCGCGAGCTTCAAGCTGCGCGAGGGCATGCCGATCGGCGCGAAGGTCACCCTCCGCCGCGAGCGCATGTACGAGTTCCTGGACCGCCTGGTTGTCATCGCGATGCCCCGCATCCGCGACTTCCGCGGCCTCAACCCCAAGTCGTTCGACGGCCGTGGCAATTATGCCTTCGGCATCAAGGAACAGATTATCTTCCCTGAGATCAACTATGACCGCATCGACAAGGTGCGCGGCATGGACGTGATCGTGACGACGACCGCGAGGACCGACGACGAGGCGCGTGAGCTGCTCCGTCTTTTCGGCTTCCCGTTCCCGCAGGAAGAGCAGCAGCAGGCGGCCTGACGTCATGCCAGCGAAGGCTGGCATCGCGAGAGGCCCGAGACCCCAGCCTTCGCTGGGGTGACGGAAAATTGAAGTGAGGAAGAGAACTTAAGTCATGGCGAAACTGAGTTCGATCAACAAGAATGAGCGTCGCAAGAAGCTGGTGAAGAAATATGCCGGCCGTTATGCGAAGCTGAAGGCGATCGCGAACGACACCTCGCTCGACGAGACCGAGCGTCTGATCGCGCGTCTCAAGATGGCGGAGGTGCCGCGCAACGGCAATCCGACGCGAATCCGCAACCGTTGCGAACTGACCGGCCGCCCGCGCGGCTATTATCGCAAGTTCCGTCTCGCCCGCGTGATGCTGCGCGATCTGGCCAACAAGGGCCTGATCCCCGGTGTCACGAAGTCGAGCTGGTAAGGAACACGAGAAATGGCATTGACCGATCCTTTGGGTGACATGCTCACCCGCATCCGCAACGGCCAGCAGGCGCGCAAGGACAGCGTCGTCACGCCGGCGTCCAAGCTGCGGACCCGCGTGCTCGACGTTCTCCAGCGCGAAGGCTATATCCGCGGTTACACCGAGGAAGCGCTGGGCGCTCACAAGGGCATCCGCATCGAGCTGAAATATTTCGAGGGACAGCCGGCGATCAAGCATCTCGCCCGCGTCTCGAAGCCTGGTCGTCGCGTCTATTCGGGCAGCAAGGAGCTCCCGATCGTTCGCAACGGCCTGGGTATCACCATCGTGTCGACTCCGCGCGGCGTGCTTTCGGACAACGAAGCGCGCGAGCAGAATGTCGGCGGCGAAGTGCTGGCGGAGGTGTTCTGATGAGCCGCATCGGCAAAAGGCCGGTCGCCATTCCTGCGGGAGTGACCGCGACCATTAACGACGGCCAGCTTTCGGTGAAGGGCCCCAAGGGCACGCTCGCCATGCCGCTCGCCGACGAAGTGATCTACGCCGTCGAGGACGGTTCGATCTCGGTGCAGCCGGCGAACGGCACCAAGCGGGCGCGGTCCTTCTGGGGCATGCAGCGCACGCTGGTCCAGAACCTGATCGTCGGCGTGACCGAGGGCTATACCAAGACGCTCGAGATCACCGGCGTCGGCTATCGCGCCAATGCGCAGGGCAAGACGCTGAAGCTGCAGCTCGGCTACAGCCATGACGTCGACTTCCCGGTGCCGCAGGGCATCGAGATCAAGACCCCGGATAACACCACGGTCGAGATCAGCGGGATCGACAAGCAGCAGGTCGGTCAGGTGGCGGCGGAAATCCGTCGCTGGCGCAAGCCGGAGCCCTACAAGGGCAAGGGCATCAAGTATCGCGGCGAGTTTATCTTCCGCAAAGAAGGCAAGAAGAAGTAAGCCATGGCGAAACTCTCTCTCTTCGAGCGGCGTCGCCGCCGTGTCCGCACCGCGGTTCGCAGCCGCGCCAACGGCAAGCCCCGGCTGTCGATCCACCGGTCTGGCCGCCATATCTATGCGCAGGTCATCGATGACGCGGCGGGCCGTACGGTTGCTGCCGCTTCGACCCTCGACAAGGATGTCCGCGGCAAGTCGGGCGCCACGGCCGAGGCCGCTGCCGACGTCGGCAAGCGCGTCGCCGAGGCGGCGACCAAGGCCGGCGTCAAGACCGTCGTGTTCGATCGCGGCGGCTTTCTGTTCCATGGCCGCGTCAAGGCGCTGGCCGATGCCGCCCGCGAGGGCGGGCTGGAGTTCTGATGATGGCTGACGAAAACACCACCGGCGAGGGCAACCAGCCCGAAATGGTCCTGGCGCCCGAAACGACGGCGCAGGACGTCACCGAGCAGCCGCGCGGACGTCGCGGCCGTGGCGGCGGCGGCGGCGGCGATCGTGATCGCGGCGGCCGTGGGCGTCGCGATGATCGTCGCGGTCGCGGCAATCAGGACGAGTCCGGCGAGGACTATGTCGAGAAGCTGGTCCACATCAACCGTGTCTCGAAGACGGTGAAGGGCGGCAAGCGCTTTGGCTTTGCGGCGCTCGTCGTCGTGGGCGACGGCAAGGGCCGTGCCGGTTTCGGTCATGGCAAGGCGCGCGAAGTTCCTGAGGCGATCAGCAAGGCGACGGCTTCTGCGAAGAAGGCGATGGTCCGCGTTCCGCTCAAGGAAGGCCGCACGCTTCACCATGACGGCAAGGGCCATTTCGGCGCCGGCAAGGTCACCGTCCGTACGGCGCCTCCGGGCACCGGCATCATCGCCGGTGGTCCGATGCGCGCAGTGTTCGAGAGCCTGGGCGTGGCCGACGTCGTCACCAAGTCGAACGGTACGTCCAACCCCTACAACATGATCCGCGCGACCTTCGCGGCCCTGACCGAGCAGTCGAGCCCGAAGGCGGTGGCGCAGCGTCGTGGCAAGAAGGTCGCCGACCTGCTGCGTCGCGGCGGCGCGTCGGAAGAGGTCGCCCAGGCCGACGCCGAAGCGATCGTGGAGTAACTGGCATGGCAAAGATCAAGATTCGCCAGATCGGCTCGCCCATCCGCCGTCCGGACCATCAGGAGAAGATCCTGATCGGCCTCGGCCTCGGCAAGATGCATCGGGTCGTCGAACTGGAGGACACCCCCGAAGTGCGCGGCGCTATTCGCAAGCTGCCGCACATGGTCGAGGTGGTGGAGTGACATAAACCCTCTCCCGTTAACGGGAGAGGAGCGAGACTTGGGTTTGCGGTAGCAGGCCCTAGTCGCAGCGGAGAGGGCTGATGCCCTCTCCAACTACGCCTAGCGAGCAGGCTCGCAAGGCTTCGTATCCTCTCCCGCAAGCGGGCGAGGAGCAGAGATATCCGCGCGACAAAAGCGAAAGCGAGTGCACACATGAAACTGAACGAACTCAACGACAATCCCGGTGCCCGCAAGGGTCGTATGCGCGTCGGACGCGGTATTGGTTCGGGCAAGGGCAAGACCGCCGGTCGCGGCCAGAAGGGTGCCAAGGCGCGCTCGGGTGTCGCCATCAACGGCTTCGAGGGCGGCCAGATGCCGCTCCACATGCGTCTGCCGAAGCGCGGCTTCAATAACATCTTCCGCAAGGATTACGCCGAGGTGAACCTGGGCATGGTCCAGAAGGCGATCGACGCGGGCAAGCTCGACACCGGTGCCACGGTCGACCAGGCGGCGCTTCGCGCTGCCGGGATCTCGCGCGGTGGCAAGAATGGCGTCCGTCTGCTCGCCAAGGGCGAACTGACCACGAAGGTGAGCTTCGCGGTCGCCGGTGCTTCGAAGGCGGCCGTCGAGGCGGTCGAGAAGGCGGGCGGCTCGGTCGAGATCCTTCGCAAGGCCGCAGCGACCGCCGAATAACACTTGACGGTCCCCGTCGGACCCGTTCAGGCAGTATGCGACAAGCGCCGTTCGACAGCGGCCGCTCCCCCCGCTAAAGGGGAGCGGCGCCGTCAACGGCGCAATAGCGTTACAGGATAGACGGACGACAATGGCATCCCGCGCCGATCAGATGGCCGCAAGCCTCAGTTTCGCAAACTTCAGCCAGGCGACGGAACTCAAGAAGCGGCTGTGGTTCACCATCGGCGCGCTGCTGGTGTTCCGCCTCCTCAGCTTCGTTCCGCTGCCGGGCGTCGACCCGACGATCCTGGCACAGCTTTACGAGAACACGCAGGGCGGCGTTCTCGACATTTTCAACACCTTCTCCGGCGGTTCGCTGGAGCGCATGAGCCTGATCGCGCTGGGTGTGATGCCCTATATCACGGCGTCGATCGTGGTTCAGCTCGCCGCGTCGCTGTCGCCCACGCTGGCAGCGATCAAGAAGGAAGGCGAAAGCGGCCGCAAGCGGCTCAACCAGTATACCCGCTACGGCACGGTCGGCCTGACGATCGTCCAGGGCTATTTCCTGGCGCTCGGCCTCGAAAGCTACGGTGCCCAGTCGGGTATCCAGGCGGTGGTTGATCCGGGCATGCTGTTCCGCGTGGCGGCGGTCGTGTCGCTGGTCGGCGGAACGATGTTCCTGATGTGGCTGGGCGAACAGATCACCAGCCGCGGCATCGGCAACGGCATCTCGCTGATCATCATGGCGGGTATCGTGGCGCAATTGCCCGTGACTCTCAGCAATCTGTTCGAATCGGGGCGGGAGGGGTCGATCTCGGGCTTCCTGATCTTCGCCATCGTCGTGATCGGGCTCGGCCTGATCGCGGGCATTTGCTTCATGGAGCGCGCACAGCGCCGCGTGTTGATCCAGTATCCCAAGCGGCAGACGCGGCAGGGGATCATGCAGGCCGACCGCAGCCACCTGCCGCTCAAGGTCAACACCGCCGGCGTCATTCCGCCGATCTTCGCCTCGTCGCTGCTGCTGATGCCGCTCACCATCTCGCAGTTTGCGGGAAGCCAGGCGGCCGGCGAGAGCGCGTGGGGCGACTTCGTGCTCAGCCTCAATCAGTATCTGTCGCACGGCAGCCCGGTGTACATGGCGCTGTACGGCTTCGGGATCGTGTTCTTCTGCTTCTTCTATACGGCGATCGTGTTCAACCCGGAGGAGACGGCGGATAATCTGAAGCGCAATGGCGGTTTCATCCCGGGCATCCGCCCGGGCAAGAACACCGAGACCTATCTGGATTATGTGCTGACGCGGATCACGGTCATCGGTGCCGCCTATCTCGCGGTCATCTGCCTCATTCCGGAATTTCTGATCTCGCGAGCGGGCATTCCCTTCTACCTTGGTGGGACTAGCCTGCTGATCGTCGTCAACGTAACGGTGGACACGGTCGCGCAGATTCAGGGGCACCTGATCGCGCATCAATATGGCGATCTGATCAAGAAGGCGCGTCTGAAGGGACGCCTCCGCTGAACGGCGGCAAGGAACAAGGGGATCGAAAGGCGATGAACATCATCCTGCTGGGGCCTCCGGGCGCGGGCAAAGGCACACAGGCGCAGCGGCTCGTCGCCGAGCGCGGCATGGTCCAGCTTTCGACCGGTGACATGCTGCGCGCTGCGGTGAAGGCCGGAACGCCGATCGGCCTGAAGGCCAAGGCCGTGATGGAAGCCGGCGAACTCGTGTCGGACGATATCGTATCGGGCATCATCGGTGAGGCGCTCGACGCGCTTGATCCGGCGACCGGCGTCATCTTCGACGGCTATCCGCGCACTGCGCCGCAGGCCGAGTCGCTCGACGCGCTGCTGGCGGATCGCGGCCGCAGCCTCGACCATGTGATCGAGCTGGAAGTGAACGAGGACGCGCTCGTCGAGCGCATCACCGGCCGCTTCACCTGCGCGAGCTGCGGGGAAGGCTATCACGACCGCTTCAAGCAACCGGCGACGCCCGGCACGTGCGAGAAGTGCGGCTCGACCGAATTCAAGCGCCGTCCGGATGACAATGAGGAAACGGTGCGGACCCGCATGGCCGAGTATCGGGCGAAGACCGCACCGATCCTGCCGATCTATGAGGCCCGCGGCATCGTTTCGCGTGTCGATGGCATGGCCGACATTGCCGAGGTGACCCAGGCGATCGAGGCGATCCTCAACCGCTGACGGCTCCGGCGGCGATGCCCGGTGCCGGGTGTATCGCCGCCCTCCACCCCACCAAAATGCGCGACAAGCGACGCAAAGCTGATAAGCTTGCGCGCGCGTTACGACCAGCGACTCAGCAGAGTGTCGCGGCCGTGACTTGTCGGGTCGCTAGGCAAGCAGCTCTGCGGAGAGTGGGGGGACTATCAAATGGCCGTTACCGATCATGTCGACTTTCCTACGTTCATGGAGGGGGTGAAAAAGCGCAACCCCCATCAGCCCGAATTCGTCCAGGCCGTTCAGGAGGTCGCCGAGGACATCTTTGAATTCATCGAGGACAAGGAAGAATATCACGCGCAGCAGATCCTGCGCCGCATCGCCGAACCCGACCGGGTGGTGTCGTTCCGCGTCTGCTGGGAGGACGACAACGGCAACATCCGCGTCCAGCGCGGCTGGCGCGTTCAGAACAACAACGCCATCGGCCCTTACAAGGGCGGCATCCGCTTTCACCCGTCGGTGACCGAAAGCGTGCTTAAGTTCCTGGCGTTCGAGCAGACCTTCAAGAACGCGCTGACCGGCCTGCCGATGGGCGGCGGCAAGGGCGGGTCGAACTTCAACCCCAAGGGCAAGAGCGTGCGTGAGATCATGCGCTTCTGCCAGAGCTTCATGACCGAGCTGTACCGGCACATCGGTGCGGACATCGACGTGCCCGCCGGCGACATCGGCGTGGGCGGTCGCGAGATCGGCTTCATGTTCGGCCAGTACAAGCGCATCACCAACAACTTTACCGGCGTTCTGACCGGCAAGGGGCTGGAGTGGGGCGGCTCGCTGATCCGGACCGAAGCGACCGGCTATGGCGCGGTCTACTTCCTCGCCAACATGCTGGCGGTGCGCGGTGAGGATCTGGTCGGCAAGACGGCGGTGATCTCCGGCTCGGGCAATGTCGCGACCCACGCGGCCGAGAAGATCGTGCAACTGGGCGGCAAGGTTCTGACGCTGTCTGATTCGGGCGGCTTCATCCACGATCCCGAAGGCATCACGCAGGAAAAGATCAACTGGGTGAAGACCCACAAGACTCACCGTCGCGGCCGCATCGAGGACTATTGCGAGGAGTTCAAGAGCGCGACCTTCCATGCCGGCAAGACGCCGTGGGGCGTGCCCTGCGATGTCGCGCTGCCGTGCGCCACGCAGAACGAGTTGCTGGGCGAGGATGCCCGGACGCTGGTTGCCAACGGCTGCAGGGCGGTGTCCGAAGGTGCGAACATGCCGACGAACCTGGAGGGCGTCCATGTCTTCAAGGGTGCGAAGATCATGTTCGCGCCCGGCAAGGCCGCGAATGCCGGCGGCGTCGCCGTTTCCGGTCTGGAAATGAGCCAGAACAGCGAACGGCGCAGCTGGAAGGAAGACGAGCTTCAGCAGATGCTCAAGGACATCATGGCCGGCATCCACGAAAGCTGCCTGACCTATGGCCGGCAGAAGGAAGGCCATATCGACTATGTGAAGGGCGCGAACATCGCGGGCTTCAAGAAGGTCGCTGACGCCATGCTCGCGTTCGGCGTCGTCTGACATCGGTCCGGTTCCCTGTCGTGTATCGGCAGGGAACCGGAAGCCGCCGTCCCGTCGCGGTACAGCGGAACGTTAACTATTTAGTAACCTTTCCGATTCGTTAACACCGCGCTAGCCAGTGGGCATGAAACGCCCCCTGGTCCTCAGCTCCGAGCATGCGCGCCACCCGTTCCGGCAGCGCCTGCCCAGGCATGTGACGACGGTGGTCGCGGAGGCACCACGCCCACCGAAATCGTCCGACGATGACTGGAAGCTGTTCGTGCTGAGCTTCGCGGCATTCTTCACGGCGGCGTACAGCTTCATTTTCTGACTCGCGGGGGCAGGGGGTCATCAGTCCCCTGACGATCGCACCGCATCGTCGTGCGCCTCGCAGGCGCGGTGGAGTTGCCAGGCGAGCCAGGCCGAGCCGAGGCACATGCCCGCGACGATCAACAGCGCCTGATTGTTGCTCAGGCCCATGCCCATGGCGGCGATGATCACGACCGATCCGAACGTCATCGCGCCGGCATTGACGACATTGTTGGCGGCCACGGTGCGCGCGGTCTGGTCCTTGCTGACGGTGGTCGTGAGGAAGGCGTAGAGCGGCACCACGAACATGCCGCCGAACACCGCAACGCCGAACAGCCCGAACAGCACGCGCCAGCTGTGCGGCTGGTCGAGAAAGCTCCACACATCGTACAGCGTGCCGTGCGGCGCGGGCTGCCATCCTGCCGACACCAGCTGGAAGAACCAGACGAAAGCGGCCATCACAATGACCGAGATCGGCGAATAGCGCGCCGACACCTGCCCCTTCAGCAGCCGGTTGATGATGACCGAGCCGACCGCGACGCCGATCGAGAACATGCCGAGGAAGAGGCTCGCGACCTCCTTGGTCGCGGTGAACGCGTTCTTCACGAGCGGCGGGAAGATGATGATCAGCACCGTCGCCGCCATCCAGAAAAAGCTGATCGACATGATCGCGAGGAACAGGCGCGGGATGTGCATCGTCGCGCTGATCAGCCGCCAGGACGATCGGAACACATTATAGTCGATGGTGATCGGTGGCCCCTCGCGCGGGGCGGGCGGCACCATGCGCCCGGTGATATAGCCGACAATCGCGACGACCAGCACCGCGCCGGCGGCGACCTGCGGCGTGATCCAGCCGGCGACGATCGTTCCCGCCAGGATCGCGATATAGGTGCCGGCCTCGACCAGTCCGGTGCCGCCCAGCACGTCCTCGGGATCCAGATGCTGCGGCAGGATCGCATATTTGATGGGACCGAAGAAGGTCGAATGCGCGCCCATGGCGGCGACCGCGCCGAGCATCAGCCCGACCGCGATCGACGGATAGGTGGTGCACAGCAGCAGGCCCGCCGCGCCCACCACCATGATCGCGATCTCCGCCACCTTGACGATGCGGATGATCCGCGCCTTGTCGGTGGTGTCGGCAAGCTGCCCCGACAGCGCCGACAGCAGGAAAAAGGGAAGGACGAACAACCCCGTCGCCAGCGCGTTGAAGTTCGATTCCTGCTGCGGATCGCGGAACACGACATAGGTCGCGAACAGCACCATCGAGGTCTTGAACAGATTGTCGTTGAACGCCCCCAGAAACTGGGTGACGAACAGCGGCATGAAGCGGCGCGTGCCAAGGAGCCGCAGCGAGGCCTGCATGGGGTGAGGTGTCTCTCGGTTGCCATGCGGCCGGAGTGCCGCGGATCCGGCTTCTAAACGCTTCGCCCGATCGGTGGAAGAGGTTCATCGTCGGCACGAGCCGGCCACCGGAGGAGTGCGGCATGGCTCGGCTTGTGAAGTGGGCGGCTCTGTGGCAGGCGGCATATGTGCGCCTGCTGCCCAATCTTCTGACGCTGTCGCGGATCCTGGCGGTCCCGATCCTTGTCGCGCTGCTCTGGCCAGCGGAGCAGGGCCGACAATGGCATATCGGCTATATGCTGGCCTTCGCGCTCTACTGCCTCATGGGCGTGACCGACTATTTCGACGGCTATCTGGCGCGTGCGCAGGGCACGGTGTCGAAGCTGGGCGTGTTTCTCGATCCCATCGCCGACAAGATCATGGTCGGTGCGGTCATCCTGATCCTGTGCGCCACGCGCGATATCGCCGGGGTTCATGTCATCGCCGCGCTGATCATCCTGCTTCGCGAGATCATTGTCTCGGGCTTGAGGGAGTTTCTGGCCGGACTGCAGGTATCGGTACCCGTCTCGCGGCTCGCCAAGTGGAAGACGGCGCTGCAGATGGTCGCGCTGGGCGCGATGATCCTCAGCGGCGGGGTGCCCCAATGGCCGTTCGTGCTGTGGACGGGGCTGGTGACGCTGTGGGCCGCCGCGTTGCTGACGCTGGTGACGGGCTGGGATTATCTGCGCGTCGGCATCCGGCACATGGATGCCTGACATGCCCGCACGGCTTCGAGTCCTCTATTTCGCCTGGGTCCGCGACCGCGTTGGCACCGGCGAGGAGGTGATCGCGCATCCGGGGGCGGATTGCACCGTCGCCGCGCTGCTCGACCAGTTGGCGGCGTCGAGCGAAGGCCATGCCGCCGCCTTTGCCGACCGGGGCCGCCTGCGCGCCGCGCTTGACCAGGACTATGTCCCGCTCGACCGGGCGATTGGCGACGCTCGGGAGCTGGCGATCTTTCCGCCGGTGACCGGGGGGTGATTCGCGTCTCTGTCCAGCCCGGCGACTTCGATCCGGGGGCGGAGCTGGCCCATCTGGAAGCGCTCGGCGGCGGTGGCGTTGCGAGCTTTACCGGGATCGTGCGCGCGGACGGCGGGCTGTCGGCGCTTCACCTCGATCATTATCCCGGCATGACCGAGCGCCAGTTGGCCGCCGTAGCCGACGAGGCGGCGACGCGATGGCCGCTCCTGGGACTGACGATGATCCATCGCCACGGAACGCTGGCGGTAGGTGAGCGGATCGTCTTCGTCGGCACCGCGTCGGCCAGCCGCGTTCCTGCGCTGGAAGCCTGCGCCTTTCTGATCGACTGGCTCAAGGTCTCCGCGCCCTTCTGGAAGCGCGAGCAGCATCGCGACGGATCGGGCGACTGGGTCGAGGCGAAGGACAGCGACGACAGCCGCGCGGCGCGCTGGGACCGCTGAACCGCGCTCAGAGGATAAGGGTGTCGGCGGACAGGGGCGCGGTCACGCCGGCCAGCACGATCCGCAGGTCCGCAACGCCGTCGCCATCCGCGTCCGCCTCGATCCACCAGCCGCCCGAGCCTGCATGCTGGACAATCTCGCCCGCGTGTCCGGAGAACTGCGCGCCACCGGGCACGAAGGGTTGCTCGCCGCGGGTGGTGCGGTCGGCGTCCACGCGCGACAGGTCGATCACATCGCCCCCGGCCGCGTCGAAATCGATGATGGTCTCGACCGCCTTGCCCTTCACGCGCGCGTCGGCATAGCTGTCGAAGACGAAGCGGTCGGCACCCGCGCCGCCGATGGCCGTGTCCGCGCCGCCGCCGCCGCGCAATATGTCGTCGCCATGGCTGCCGAACAGGATATCCGCGCCGCCCGCGCCGAACAGCGAATCGTCGCCGTCGCCGCCGGCGAGGCGGTCTGCGCGCGAGGAACCGCTGAGGATCAGGTCCTCGACGGGGGGCGGGGGCGGATCGAGCGACCAGCTTGTCGCATCGACCACCTCGACGATGACGGGATGGTCGGTGACGGGGATGGCGACGAAGCGGACATCGTCGAACAGGCGCACCGGCTCAGCCGAGAGCAGCGGGTCGTAGAGCGCCACGTCGAAGACGGCGCCGCCGAAGTCGACGATGACGTCAGTGGCCCTCGCCGCGAGCGGCACGTCGCCGGTCTGGTTCCAGATGTCGGGCTCGGCCCACAGCACGACGTCGCGGGCACCATTGTCCTTGGTCAGGATCGTGCTCGCCCCATGGGCGGGCAGGCCCCAGACCGAAATGGCGGTCGGCGTGGTGAGCGAGTGGCTGATCTCGCTCAGCGCGCTCGTGAGATTGTGGATCGCGACGGCAACCGGCTTCGCCACGAAATCGCGGTCGAACAGCCCCAGATGCCGGTCGATATTGATCCCCGTCGGGTCGGCAAAGGCGTCGGACAGCTGATAGAGATAGGTGCGTCCGATCCCCAGCCGGTGCGCGTCGAACAGCAGGTTGAGAGTCAGCTTCGCCTGCGTCGTCTCGTCCACGCCTTCCCAGCGGGTGTCCGGCCCGACCGCCGTGTGATAGCCCACCTCGGTCAGCACCAGCGGCTTGTCGGGGGTGACACCGGACGTCACCGGATTGCGCGCAAGGCTCTTGTAGGGCTGCAATCCCTTGACCGGATAGCTGTGATAGTTCGCGAACTCGGTGGTGTCGTTCACCCGCGCGCCGGTCAGGCTGTAGGTATCAACGCCTGCCAGCCCCGGCGTCGCGGCGACGGCGGCGACCAGCGCATTGTCGAACGCGATGCCCGCTGCCGTGCCGGTCAGGCCCGCATAGGTCACCGGCCAGATGTTGATCTCGTTCGGTCCCTCGATCGCATCGACCGCGCCGGGATGATCCGCCGCGAACGCCGCAACCGTGGCCACTGCCTCGACCGGATCGCGGGGCGCCTGCACGACCATGTCGAACAGGATTCCCGAGTCCGCGAGCAGCACGAAACCTTCCAGATTGCGCTGCTGGAGGGTTACCGCCGCATCGCGGACGCGGCCGATGCCGAGATAGTCCAGCGCCGCCAGCACCCGGTCGCCGTCGGCATAGGCGCTGTCGGTATAGCCAAGGTGCGTGTTGACGCCGATCGACCCGATGAAGTCAGCAGCCCGCACGCACCATCCCCCCGCCGAATCATTCCGGCGGCGGTTCTATTGGCCTCCTCATGTTACATTCGCATGTGCGTCCGCCGCGCTCCTTTGCGTCACAACATAAAGCTGTCGGCAGACAGTGGCCCTTTCACGCCAGCCAGCACGATGAGCATGTCGGCGACCGAATCCCCGTTCAGATCGGCCTCGATCAACCAGCCGCCCGATCCCGCGTGCTGGACGATCTCGCCCGCGCGGCCAGAGAAGGTCGCGCCGCCGAGCAGGAAGGCCTGGTCGCCCGCCAGCAGCGGATCGGCGTCGATCGACGACAGAGCGATGCGGTCGCCCTGCGCGGCGGAGAAATCGGTCACCGTGTCGAATGCGCGCCCTTTGACGGGCGCCTCCGCGACCCTGGTCCAGACGAAGTGATCGGAACCTATGCCGCCGGTCATCCGATCACCGCCGCGCCCGCCCTGAAGCACGTCATCGCCCTTGCCGCCGTTGAGCGTGTCGGTCCCGCCCTGTCCGCGCAGATAGTCATTGCCGGCGGTGCCGGTGAGCGTGTCGGCCTTGGCGGTCCCGGTGAGCACGCGCCCGGTGATGCCGGTGGGGACGGGCAGCGAGTCGCCGCCGTCCCAGCTGTCGTCGTCGAGCAGTTCGACGATCACCGGATGGTCGGCGACCAGCACCGACAATTCGGTCACGTCGTCATAGGTGGCGATCGGCTGATCGGACTGCAGCGGGTCGTAGAGCCTGACATCGACGCTGAGCCCGCCGAAATCGAGCAGCACCGATTCGCCGGGCACATCGATGGGCGCGTCCTCCGCCTGATCCCAGATGTCGGGTTCCGCCCACAGCACGATGTCGCGCGCGCCGCCTGCCTTTTCGAGGACGGTATAGGCGCCGTCCTCCGGCAGGTTTTCGACTGTCAGGTCGAGCGTGGGCGCGGTGAAGACGCCGCTGTCGGCATTGAGGATGCCGGTGAGGTTATGGATCGCCGTGGCGGCGAGCTTGGGCCTGTAGTCCGTGTCGAACAGCCCGAGATTGCGGTCGACGCTGCTTGCCGTCGGGTCGGGATACACGTCGAGCAACTGGTAGAGATAGACCCGCTCGATGCCGAGGCGATGCGCGTCGAACAGCAGGTTGAGCGTGAGCTTGGCCTGCGTCAGCTCGTCGACGCCCTCCCAGCCGGGCGTCGTGCCCACGGCGGTGTGATAGCCAACCTCGGTCAGCACCAGCGGGGTGTCGGCGGCAACGACCCCGGTCGATACGGGATTGCGCGCGAGCACGTCGAACGGCTGGTTCCCGCCCTTCACGTAGCTGTGATAATTGGCAAAGGCCATCGCGGTGTCGACTCGCGCACCGGTCAGGCTGTAGGTTTCGACCCCCGACAATGTTTGGCTGGCGGCGACCGCAGCGGCGATCGCGGCGTCGAAGGCGACGCCCGCCTCGACGCCCGTCAGCCCCGCATAGGTGACGGGCCAATGATCGATCTCGTTCGGCCCTTCGACCGCCAGCACCGATCCGGGGTGGCGGAGGGCGAACTGCGCGATGGCGTCAACCGCCTCGCCGGGGTCGCGCTTTGCCTGGACGACCATGTCGAACTGGATTCCGGCGTTGGCGAGCAGGTCGTACGAGCCCATCCCGCGCTGGCCTGGCTTGAAGGCGCTTTCGCGGACGAGATCGACCCCGAGGTAACGGAGGGCCTCCAGAACATGGGCGCCGCGCCCATAGCTGCTGTCGGAATAGGCAAGATGCGTGTTCACCCCGATCGTGTCGAGGAATTGACTGGTGAGCATGGCAATCGGTCCTTCGCGGATGCGGTTGCGGGCCGGATAGGCGACCGGTGCTCACAACTGGCGAAGGAGAGTGCTTAAGCGGCAGACAACCGCGTTTTCGGGCGGTTCAGGCGGCCTCGGCCATCTTCTGGTCCTGTGCGGCGGCGCGCAGGATGTCGGCCATCATCCGGAACTCCTTCTCGCGCGGGCTGCTCCGCCGCCAGACAAGCGCGATGTCGCGGTGGGCCTGGGGCGAGCGGATGGGACGGGCGCTGATCTGCGTGCCTGTCAAGATGCCGCCCTTGATTGCCATTTCGGGCAGCAGCGTCAGCCCCAGCCCATTGTCGACCATCTGCACCAGCGTGTGGAGCGACGTTCCCATGATCGACGCTTCGGCGCGAAGCTCGGGCCGGTTGCAGGCGGCGAGCGCATGATCCTTGAGGCAGTGGCCGTCCTCGAGAAGCAGCAGCCGCGTTTCGTCGATCATCTCCGGCAGGATTTCCGGCGGCGGATCGCGCGGATCGTCCTTGGGAAAGGCGATGTGGAGAGGATCGGCGAACAGCAGCTCGCAATCGACATCGCCGGTCGCGAAGGGAAGGGCGAGGAGCACGCAGTCGACATGGCCGTGGCGGAGCGATTCGATCGCGACATGGCTCAGCTCCTCCCGCAGGAACAGCTTGAGCTGGGGGCGCTCCGCGCGAAGCCGGGGCAGCAGGCGCGGCAGCAGATAGGGCGCGATGGTGGGAATGACCCCCATCCGCAGTTCGCCGCACAGCGGCTTGCCCGACGCCTGGGCGATCGCGGCCAGTTCCTCCGCCTCGCGAAGCACGCGGTGTGCCTTCTCGACGATACGGTCGCCGAGCGCGGTAAAACGGACGACGCGGCGCGTGCGCTCGACCAGGGTGACGCCGATCAGCGTCTCCAGCTCGCGGATTCCCGCCGACAGCGTCGATTGGGTGACGAAGCAGGCGTCGGCAGCGCGCCCGAAATGGCCATGCTGCTTGAGCGCGGCGAGATATTGCAGCTGCTTGAGCGTCGGCATGTACGCGGACATGATCGCCATTCCCGATTGTTCGTCTCATTATAATCGACGAAGGCGATAACGCCAAGCGGAGACGAGGCCGCCGCCGACCGTCCCCCTATGAACCAGCTTGGAGCAGCTTTTCGCGCTTCTGGAAATTTCCGGGTGGGTAGACTATTTAAGGCGGATTGGGCTTGAGGGAGCCACGGCATGGGCCGACTGGTGGATTATCTCGATTCGGTGAAGGCGCGGGACCCCGCGCCTCGATCCCGGGCGGAAATATTGCTGTATCCGGGCGTCTGGGCGCTCGGTTTTCATAAGGTCGCGCATCGGCTGTTCGGCTGGCGCCTCTATTTCCTGGCGCGGCTGGTGAACCATGTGTCACGCGCGCTGACCGCGATCGACATCCATCCGGGCGCCCAGATCGGTCGCAATTTCTTCATCGACCACGGCTTCACCGTCATCGGCGAGACGGCGGTGATCGGCGACGACGTCACCATCTATCAGTGCGTGACGCTCGGTGGCACCGATCCGGCCAATGGCGTGGCGGGCAAGAGGCACCCGACCATATCCGACGGCGCGATCATCGGATCGGGCGCGCAGGTGCTGGGACCGATCACCGTCGGAGCGCGCGCGCGCGTGGGCGCCAACGCGGTGGTCACCCGCGACGTGCCCGAAGGCGCGGTGATGGTCGGCATCCCGGCCAAGCCCACGCTGGTTGATGTGACGGCCTATCAGCGCAGCTTCGTGCCCTATGGCACGCCCTGCAGCGAGATGTTCGACCCGCAGTCGCAGAAGCTCGAACTCCTGCAATGCCAGGTCGAGCGGATGCGCGAGGAGATCGCGGCGCTGAAGGCCGAGCGTGACGCCGACGAGGCGAGGCGCAACAGCGCCTGATGGGAACCATCGCCCCGTTCCCTGGCGCTGCCCAACCCAACCAGACCGGTTTTGACCGCGCCGAGCTTTCGCGGATCATGGACTTGTATGGCCGGATGGTCGCGGCCGGGCACTGGCGTGACTATGCGATCGACATGAAGCGCGACGTGGCGGTGTTCTCCGCCTTTCGCCGCTCCGCCGAACGGCCCGAGTTCCGCATTGAGAAGCGCCCCGCGCTGCGCAGCCGCCAGGGCATGTGGGCGCTGATCAACGAACTGGGCGTGGTTCAGAAGCGCGGCCAGGAGCTTGGCCCCGTGCTCGCACCCGTCGAGCGGCGGCTGATGAAGCTGGTGGGCGACTGAGGCACGCGAGTCATAAAGCTGGCATCTTGCGCCGGTACGCCCGGTCCGCATGACGCAACCTGTCCCCGATTATCGTTCATGGCTCGTCCCCGACCGAAGCTGCGGGGCATGCGTCGCCTGCTGCGTCGCGCCGTCGATCGACGCCGGCAGCTTCTACAAGCCGGTCGGTGTCGCCTGCCGCCACTGCCTCCCCGCGCAAGGGTGCGGAATCTATGAAAGCCGGCCCGCCGTCTGCCGCGACTATCACTGCGTGTGGCGTTCGATGCCGGCGCTCGACGAGAGCTGGCGCCCCGACCGCAGCGGTGTCATGATCGCGTGGGATACCGACGCGCCGGTCGGAACGCATGCGGTCAAGATCGTCGTGACGGGCGATCGGTCGGTGATCGGGACCGACCGCTTTCTTCAGCTTGTCAGCGGATTTGTCGCGCGCGGCGTTTCGACGATGCTGTCGCTGCCGCGCGAGCCCGGCCACCTCAATATCGGCTTCAGGGTCAACGACCTGCTGGCATCCGCCGTGCGGGCGGGGGACCGCGCCGCGGTTCGCGCGATCCTGGCGGACACCTGTGCAGGGGCGGAGAATCAGCCTCTGGTCGCCGACACTCCCCCCGGTCAGTAGACGCGCCCGGCGATCAGTGCGCCATTTCGGCGTCGAGCGAATAGCCCGCCGACCGCACGGTACGGA